>JBGUWZ010000056.1:0-37226 GCA_045221675.1 Lachnospiraceae bacterium
AGCCTGTCTGGACGGTTGCCTTACAGCCTGTCTGGACGGTTGCCTTACAGCCTGTCTGGACGGTTGCCTTACAGCCTGTCTGAACGGTTGCCTTACAGCCTGTCTGAACGGCTGCCTTACAGCCTGTCTGAACGGCTGTTACAATGTGACTGCGGTGTAAGGCAGCAGGTTATCAGCTGCGTTCGTCGCGAGCTCATCACATCGCTCGTTCTCCAGGTGTCCTGCGTGACCTTTGACCCAGTGCCAGCTTACTCTGTGCGGTTTTGCCGCAGTCAGGAGTCTCTGCCAGAGGTCAATATTGAGGACCGGCTTTCCGTCGGACTTTTTCCAGCCCTTTTTGATCCAGTTATCGATCCAGTGATCGTTAAATGCTTTGATCACATACTGGGAATCGGAATAGAGATCAATTTCGCATGGCCTGTTCAAAGCTTCAAGCCCTGCAATTACTCCCAAAAGCTCCATGCGGTTGTTGGTAGTTTTCTCGAAACCCTCCGCAATCTCCTTCACGTGTCTTTTGCCTTTGGGGTCTGTGTATATTATAACGACACCGTAGCCGCCCGGACCGTCGGGGTTCCCTCTGGCGGATCCGTCAGTATATATAGTGACCTTCATAAATAATCCTCGCTTTCAGACACGGTTCCACTCACCGTTTTTTTCAAACTCCGCCGCCATTTTTTGAGCAGCATCCACGACGCTCGAACTGTAGCCGGCTATACCGAGAAGCCTGATCGCGTTCCGGGTCACCGCTCTTCCCTCCAGCAGTTTATAACTGAAGCGGACATCTCCGCCGTCTATCTCCTCCTCGAAATGAAGATTTCTGTAGAGAGATTCAAGAATATAGCTCAGTTCAATGTCGTGGGTGGCTGCAAATATTACCGCGTTTCCGCCTGCCAGCGTCTCCAGAATTTTAGATGAGGCAGCTATTCTCTCGATCGTATTCGTTCCGCGGAGGACTTCATCGACGATTCCGAGTACAGGTACTTCACTGTCTGCGGCCAGGTCCACGATACGTTTTAATGAACGTATTTCTACAATAAAATAACTCTCCCCTCCGAGAAGGTTGTCTGTGAGCGCCATAGATGTGACGACTTTCATATACGGTGCGGACCATTCGCCGGCAGGTATCGTGTCAATACTCTGCATGAGTATCTGGTTCACAGCTATATTTTTCAGGAAAGTGGACTTTCCGGATGCGTTCGAACCGGTGATCAGATTTCCTCCGCGGCAGGTGAAACTGTTGGGAACCGGTTCTCTGAGAAGAGGATGATACATTTCTTTGCCTGAAATGACTGCTTCATCAGTGACGTTTCCGTGACACCAGCGCGGAAGGAGCTGCCTCGTGGATGCCACCGCCATGGAAGCGTCAATGGTTCCTACGACTTCCAGAAGATCCATGCATTCTGCCTCATGACCCGCAAATGTCTCGACCATGCTGTCGAACTTTATAAGATCAAGGTGAAAGAACATCTTGAGATACTCAAGAATCGTATCTCCAAGTCCTGTTCCGACATTCCCGCCGGAAGTGACAAAAAACGCGCCTGTCTCAAATCCGGACAGAGCCCTGCAGGAAACTTCCGCCCTCCGCGCCAGCGGTAAGAGCTCACTGTCTGCGCAGGCGGCAATTTTTCTGCCGGCCTCGATCAGTTTTAAGACACAGGAAAATCCCCGGATATATGTCTGTGTCCTGTCTCTCTCACTGATATGTATAAAAAAGTTAATGAAGAGAGCCGGTATGAGAAGAAGAACCCCCGCGAGCGGAAAAATGAAAAGGAGCGCAATACCGACAGCAGACATAAGACCGGCGGCAATGTATTTCATTTTCCCGATCCGTTCGGCCTTTTTGATCTGACTTATATAATCGTAGAAAGACATCTTTTTCATGCGGCCCACATCATACAGAATCTGCTGCATGAAAAGGCGCCGATCAGGATTTGCGCTGAAATACTCCATCAGAGCATTGCGTTCGGCTATGGTCTCTGCGTCGAAAACAGGTTCCCGGAGCCAGGAATACAGAACGTCTTCCCCCGGTGAAGATAAGGCGGCATTCATCATGCGGAATATATCGTCCATACCGCAGTCATTCCACGTGATATCATCAATTGTGAAACCGGGAACGGCTCTGTCCTTAAAGTAGTGAGAAATGCTCTCGAACTCTTCTGCCGACTGCCTGAGTACTGGTTTTTTTCCCCAGTTTTTTTCGGCAGTCTTTTTAAACTCGACAGCCTTTTTCCTGTTTTCGGTGATGATCGAATATGCAAATGTCACTGCGAGCACACAGGCTATCACAATAATAGCGATTCCTGAATCCATATTAACCTCCGCAAAAGACTGCCGGCCCGGAAATATGAACGCTTTCCGGACAGGCAGTCTCAGTATAATTGTGTATCAGTCAGTCAAATTAAACAGCATTACCAGACTTCAGCGTCCAGGAAGAATACATGACCCTTGTAGAGCATCATATTCTTGCCTGCCCCGTAGCCTGACGCGAATTTCGGATAGGAACCGGAATTTGCGTATCTGTTCCAGGCAGCCGGAGTCATGAATGAATTATAAATGAAAGCGGACGGCTTGATCTGAGTACCTGCTTTCAGTGTAGACTTTGTGCTGGTCGTTGCGGTTTTCCTGACATATTTTGTCGCGTCGGCCTCGAGGACAATATTCTTTTTGGCCTCAGCGTTGGCTGCCGCTGTCCGAGCCTTGGAGAGGTAAGAGGCCTCGCCGACAGATATGTCAGTCAGCACTCTGGTAAGGGCTCCGTCGCGCGCTACCTGCCACTGCCCGTAATGATATATCATATATTTGAGCGTGCCGGGATACTCGACAAAATCGCCTGCCTTGGCGGCAGCCGCACCCTCGGCCATGCGTGTTTTTATGACGTATGCCACCATCATCATGCCTGCAATGCCCTGATCGCCGGCTTCGGTGTAGAGGACTGCTGCCATAAAATCTGTATCTGATACAGCAGGGTCTGTCAGGAACTGTCTTTCAAGCTTGAAGGACTTTTTGGTCACCGGATCGGTCTGATATATGTAGCCTCTGTCGGAGGATGACGTGACGGCGGTGGCGTAAAGGCCGAAAGTCTGCTGAGCGTTAAAAGCGGATGAATCGGTGTACATTTTGAGATTGGTATTGTTGACAACCGAAGAGGAATTTGATGTCAGCGCCTTCCCGTTCAGTTTGCTTATGATCTTGAGCCTGTTCCGGCACCCCGTAATTTTCCACTTCTGTCCGTTCAGTCCCTTATAGGTCTGCTGGACAACGTCTGCGTTATTGGCGGCAGAGTTGCCCTTGACGGTCAACGCTTTCTGATTGGAAGCGACAAGGATCTTGCAGTAACCGTCACCGAGCGGTACAATCGTAAATTTCTGGAAGTTGTTGGACTCGTTCTTGTACAGAGTTGCAGTGGAGTTATCTGTGTTATTCTTTCCGGGAATGCTGACGACATAGGAAGAATGGTACGTATACTTGATCTGGTACGCACCCTCCTTCACCTCCACATTCGGAGCTGCAACAGGAACGAACTTGAACATCTGAGCTTTATAACAGGGATTCGGTTTTGTCAGATAGACATTAGTGCCGAGGGCTGAATTTCCGCCTTTTACACCGACTGCAAAGTGATGGATATCCTGAGAAGGTTTTATAAAATAGTATCCGTCATCTCTGTTGGTCGAAGAGTAAAAAATCTGCTTGGCGGAATCAGTTTTCGTCCCCTGCCTTATATTTGTGCCGGCTGCCATCTTGTTCGCAGTGACCTCCATAAAGTGACCCGATACGCAGGCCTGCATACGGAATCTGCCGTTCCCGAGATTTGTGATATAGAATACTCTTGAGGCTTTGCTGCAGGTCGGGCCGAGCTGAACGTTTCCGCCGTCCAGCCATGAATCGCCGGCTACTTCGAGATAGCGTTTAGAATCCAGTTTAGACTGAATCATGTAGTAACCCGATTTCATGTCGTTTTTGGTCCAGGGAATCGTCTGTACTTCGCACTTGACGAATTTCCATTGCTGCGAGTCGGCCCTTTTATTGGTATCGACACATACGTTTGCGAAATTGGCTGCTTTCCCGCCCTGAACCGAGAGGACATTCTTGCAAAGCCGTGTCTGGATCGTGCAATAGCCGGATTTGCTTCCCTTCTGAATATACCAGCGTCTGTTGTCTGTGTTTGCGTTCGTGAACTGAACAACGTTGGTTCCGGCTTTTGTGGAGGCACCGCTTACAGTTAGAGTCCTTTGCGAATAGATATTGGTTATCGCGTAGACCCCATTTCCGTAATTTGTCACATGGAATCGCTGAGCGTCACATCCGTTTTTGGCGTAGATACAGATATCAGCTCTGTTGGCTCCGGACTGGCCTTTGACGTGCAGGGCACTCTTTCCGTTTATACCGGTAATGATGTAATAATCACCTGTCTCGATCCCGGCATCCGTTCCCGTTGCGCCGGCAGTACCCACAATCTCTTCCTGAGCTTCCTCGGTCGCGACAACAGATTCTGTGTCCGCGGGAATCTCACGCTGTTCGGTCACATAGGAATCGTCTTCCGGAATCAGTGCGTCAGATACGGAGCTTTCTTCGTCCGGAAGATCAAAATCCGCAGGAGCATCCTCATCTTCGATAATATCAGCTGGCCTCGGCTCTTCTGCCGGTTCTGTCTCCTCTGCTTCAAAATCTTCGGCGATCTCCTCCTCATAAGGATCCACAGCGCTGTCGGTACTTATTTCCTCGTCAATGAGGCTCTCCGTGACTGCTGCCACCTCGGATTCGGATGCGAGGACGGGCATGCACGTCCCGACAATATTGCTGATGATAAAGATGAAAGTGAGTACAGCCGCAATAATTCTTTTCATGTTAACAACTCCTTCATACATAGAACTGCAAAAAGGTCCGGCACAGTCAGCATGACGATCCGGACCTTATAAATTCAGAATTTATTATTCCTGATAGTTCGCTCTCAAAAGTCTTCCGTAAATCTTATCGTAAATGGCGTCCGCCTTGTCAATTGACCCTGCTATATAGCGGCCTACCCTCACGCTGAGCTGCCGTGCATACTCACGGTCTTTCATATAGCGTGTATTAACGTAGACGTTGAGGGCCGCGCTCTCCAGTGCGGCTTTGCACATCGCGGCTGCGCATCCTGCATCCGAGATTGCCTGCGGGTTGCCCTTATCGGCATACACCTTGATGAGATCAAGAGCCTGTGAGCAGCAGTACATGACTTCGATCGGAACAGAAGCGGCATCGTGAAGGCATTTCTCGATTGTCGCGTCCCTTTGGGCTATCTCTTCCGGAGTTCCCTGCGGCAGCTTATAAGCCTGCATGAGCGGTTCGAAAGCTTCCGGATCCATGTCGATTAGCTGAGTGAATACTTCGAGCAGTTCTTCGGATTTTTTCATGAGATCGAGCATTTCCGGCTCAACATCCCTGAACTTTTCTTTTCCAACTGTCAGACTTCCTACCATCTGTCCGAGGGCAAGACCGAGAGCACCGACAAGAGCACTGGTTCCGCCTCCGCCCGGCACGGCATTCTTTGAGGACAGCTTCTCAATATACTCATTGATCTTCATAGTGGAAAATTCCATTTTGATTTACCTCCGTACAAACCAAAAGATACAATGAGTATACCACGTGTTCACAGGGATTGTCCATTACTTCGAAAAGCGCCGCCGCGCGGCATCTTTATTCTCCTTACGAACAGGTCGACAACGAAAGAATTACAGAACAGCGTGATTACTGTCACAGGCAGTCTGGAGAGGAAAAGGACATTAAACGGTGTGCCATATGCCTCTGACAGGGCAAATGTTGTGATGCCCTGTGATGTGATCGCCATCGTAATTCCGAGAATAAAGACTACACGAAGATAGGATGTGATACTGTACAGGACTGTATCGGTCTTCTTTGTTCTGAGGAATCCCGACATGAGTCCGGGAATGACTCCCCAGAGACATGTGGATACTGTTATGAGCGGGAACGGCGCGTATCCGGATACGACACAGCCCATAAGGTCAGCCGCAATCCCGGTGAGCCCTCCGATGAAAGGACCGAACCATATGCCCGCAAGAAAGACGGGAGCTGCAGAAAAATTGATCCTGATGGAGTTTCCGAGATTGATAGTGAACACTCTTGACAGCAGAATATTCATTGCGACCAGAACGCCTGCGTAGGCAAGTATTGTGACGGGTATTTTTTTCATAATAAAAGCTCCTCCTTTCAGTATAGTAGTGCTACACCGAAGGGGAAGCCCTTCGGAAATCAGTAGCGAATGCGGCAGTGCACCGCGGATCCGCCGCAAGATTGCGGCCATTCCTTCGTCCATGGTCAACATCCCGTACACATGGCACTTAACGCGCAGCTGCCTACTCTACTATTCCCACTTTATTTTTCAACCGTATTATATTACATGCGGGAAATATTACAACGGTTTTTTAGCAACTCACTAAAACTTCACAATTACAGGTGCCAAAAAGGCCGATCCCCGCACGTATCAAAGATCCTTCCATTCTCTCGGCAGTTCTTCCTCTTTGACGAAATTCTCCATTTTCTTATCGCGCGTCATGAGATCCATGACCGCCTGTCCCGGATCTTTGCCCTCGAACAGGACTCTGTTCACCTCGCTTGTAATCGGAAGATTCACACCGTATTTCTGTGACAGAGTGAGAGCTGCCTTGGCTGAATACACACCTTCTACCACCTGTCCGACTTCTTTCATTGCGTCCTGCATGGACATGCCCTGCCCGATAAGGACACCGGCCTTTCTGTTCCGGCTGTGTTTTGACTCACATGTGACGATGAGATCACCGATACCGGAAAGACCGTACAGGGTTTCATAGGAAGCACCCATTCGCCCGGCCAGACCTACCATTTCATGGATTCCGCGGGTGATGAGAGCAGCCATTGCGTTGTCGCCATAGCCGAGACCGGCAGCAATTCCTGCCGCGAGGGCAATGACATTTTTCAGTGATCCGCCGAGCTCGACACCGAGGACATCGGGGCTGGTGTAAACGCGGAAGTTCGGCGCCATGAATACATTCTGCACATACTCGGCCATCTCACGATTTTCAGACGCGGAGACAATCGTTGTCGGGAGACCGAGAATGACCTCTTCGGCGTGGGTCGGCCCCGAGAGAGCGCCGATAACAGCAGTCGGCAGAAGTTCCTCAAGGATTTCCGCCTGAGTTTTCAGTGTACTCTCCTCGATGCCTTTTGTCACAGTGACGACCTTCTGCCCCGGAACGATATATTTGCTCATTTTCTCGGCTGTCATTCTCGTAAAGGGAGATGCCACTGCCATGACCACAAGTTCTTTATCGGTGAGGGCTTTCTCAAGATCAGACGTGAAATCCATCGTATCCGGAAGTACTACATCGCTGAGATTAGGATGAATGTGGGTTCTTCTCAGATTGGCAGCCTCCTCCTCAAAGGGGCTCCACATAAGGACTCTGTGCCCGTTGGCACACAGTACGCGCGACAGACCACAGCCCCATGTTCCCGCACCGATTACAGAAATATCAGCCATAACATATTCCTCCTTTTATTATTTGTTCTTCTTGAAAAGATATGTCTTTCGCTCTGTTCCTGCCAGAAGGCGTTTGATGTTCTCTCTGTGCTGATACCATGTCAGCGCCACGACTGCGGCCAGGACAAGATACATTTCGATCAGTTCTCCGCCTGTCATACCGTAAGCCCCGCCCTGCCCTTTGATGATTGTTGTGATGAGGAAAGCCAGGACACACAGAAGACTCCCCAGAGAGACATAGTGAGTGACGATGAAGACCGCCAGGAATACGGCGATTCCGACAAGAAGCGTTGCCGGGGAGAATGCCGCCATAAGTCCGACAAGACAGGCGATTCCCTTGCCGCCGCGAAACTGCATGTAAAACGGGAAACAATGTCCCACTACAGCGCCTACTGCGCCGTAGAGACCGAGAAGTCTTCCCGGAACACCGCTAAAGCCAAAGAGCAGTGAGCACAGAAAGTAGGCGAGCACGCATTTGCCGATATCGCCGATGAATACTATGGCACCTGCCTTTTTGCCGAAGTTCCTGAGCACATTGGTGGTTCCCGCGTTGCCGGAACCGAGATCCCTGATATCAATGCCCTGCGTTCTTCCGTAGATATAAGCCGTCTGGAAAATGCCGAAACAGTATCCTGCACCAAGGCAGATGAGTCTAACCAGAAATGATATCATACTGCACCTCCTTACAATTAAGCCCTGTCCTTTTCGGAGCGTTCTCTGATAATGAATCTCAGAGACGTGCCCCGGAAATCAAAGGTCTCGCGAATTTTGTTTTCAATATATCTCTGATAAGAAAAATGCATAAGCTTCTTATCGTTCACAAAGATAATGAAAGTCGGGGGCGCGACAGCCACCTGAGTGATGTAATACAGCTTGAGACGCTTTCCCTTATCTGTCGGCGGTGAGTTAAGGGCTACAGCCTCCGACATGATCTGATTCAGAGTACCTGTGGCGATGCGCCGCTGCTGATTCTGTAGTACCAGATCGATGGCATTGAAGAGCTTGGGCAGTCTCTGTCCTGTCTCGGCGGAAACAAAGAGAATCTCCGCATAGGGCATATAGGAAAGGATCTGGCGTACCTTTGCGGTGTATTCTTTCGGCGTGTTGGTCTCCTTGTTCCGGACTGCATCCCACTTGTTGACGGCGATGACGACTCCCTTGCCGCGATCATGGGCAATACCGGCGATTTTCGCATCCTGCTCGGCTATGCCTTCGACCGCATCGATAACGACCACTACTACATCTGCCCGATCGACAGCTGTGACTGTTCTTATGATACTGTATCTCTCGAGCTCTTCTTTGATACGGCTCTTTCTTCTCAGTCCCGCGGTGTCGATAAAGGTATACTCCCTGCCGTTCCACCGTATTTTGGTGTCTATCGCGTCCCGTGTCGTACCTGCGATATCAGATACAATAAGACGGCTCTCCCCGAGCAGCTTGTTGATCATACTGGACTTGCCTACATTCGGACGTCCGACGATCGCGATCTTGGGATTTTCGTCCTCTTCCTTTTCGCCCGCTCCCGTCATTTCAAAGTACTTTGTGACTTCATCGAGCAGATCTCCGATGCCCTGACGGTTGGCGCTTGAGATCGGCATGGGATCTCCGAGCCCGAGCGAATAGAACTCATAGATATCCATCTGCTGGTTCGCATAATTGTCGATCTTATTCACTGCCAGAATGACCGGCTTATGTGACTTCCGCAGGATGTCGGCGACACGTGAGTCAGCGTCGACCATCCCGTCCTTCGCGTCGACCATGAAAATGATGACGTCCGCAGTATCGATCGCTATCTGTGCCTGTTCGCGCATCTGTTTCAGCAGAATGTCATTGGATTCCGGCTCGATTCCGCCCGTATCGATCAGCGTGAAATCGTATCCCGACCAGTTGACTTCCGCGTATATTCTGTCTCTCGTGACACCCGGGGTGTCCTTTACAATTGAAATGTTCTCGCCTGCCAGTGCATTGAACAGCGTTGACTTTCCAACGTTCGGTCTGCCGACAATGGCTGCTATAGGTTTACTCATCGTATACTCCGTTTCTTTTCAGCTGTCTTCCCAGCTTTCGTAAATCTGTCTGTCCCCCTCGGTCTTGTGCGGGAGGCCCAGCATACTTCTCACATACTCATCCCCGCCGGACCACACGATTCCGACCGGGATTCCAATCTCTTTTTCTACATCATAAACGGTCAGGTCGTCAAGAAAAACTTTTTCTCCGCTTCGAAGCATATTGACAGGTATGAGGATTTCTTCGCCGAGCGGATGCATATTCTGCTCCTCCCTGAGCTGGGCAATCAGATCCTGCCCTGTGATGAGTCCTGTCACTGTGATTGTGTCTCCGAAAAAGTCATTTCTTATCGACTTGACCTTTATTTTGATCATCGGGAAAGCCTGCATTACCTTATCTGCAAATTTTCTCATATAAGGCTCGACCAGCTTTCCGCAAACAGCTGTGATTGTCCGCTCTCTTATGAAAACGTCAATGTCATCGCGGTTTCTAAGTGAGTTAAGCTCTGCGTCTATCTCTGTCTCCATGAGCCTGACCATGCCGACGCCGTTTTCCAACTGAACGTATCCGTCATAGCGGGAAGGCTCGGGAAGATCTCTGCCCGCCAGTATATACCACTCATCGGATGCATGGATGAAATGAGGAAAATCCGTTGAAACTCCGTCATGTGCAAATACGTTCTGCCACTTTTCGATCATATCTATCACATCACGAGCAGACTCCCTGTCGAAGGGAAGCAGCGGGGTCAGTCCCTTTCTGAACTTTGTCAGTCCGACGGGAACTACGGATACGCTTCTCATTGCAGGACGGAGAGTGGCGAGATCCCGGATCGACCTGTCGAGCTCAAGACCGTCATTGATACCGCGGCAGAGAACGATCTGTCCGTTCATGGTGATTCCGGCATCCGCGAGGCGCTGCACCTTCGGGAAGATTTCTCCGGCAAACCGATTGCCCAGCATTCTGCAGCGAAGTTGTGGGTTCGTGGTGTGGACTGAGATATTGATGGGCTCCATGTTGTATCGTATGATCCGGTCGATATCCCTGTCCTTCATGTTGGTCAGCGTGACGTAATTGCCCTGAAGGAAACTGAGACGCGAATCATCGTCTTTAAAATAGAGAGTGTCCCGCATGCCTTTAGGCATCTGGTCTATGAAACAGAAAATGCATTTGTTGCTGCAGTGCCTGTAATCGTCCATGAGCGAACTTTCGAACTCGACACCGAAGTCTTCATCGGGATCTTTTTCAATCTCAAGAAGGGTCTCGGTCCCGTCCTCCTCGCGCACGAGAACTGTCACATACTCGTCTTCCATCAGATATTGATAATCAAATACATCTTCAGGTACAACATCATTGACTTTCAGTATGCTCATACCTGCCTCGACACCCATCTCCCAGGCGATGCCTCCGGGCAGGACTTTTTTTATTCTGTGACCTTTATTTTGCATACCGTATGCCGTCCTTTTCTACATACTGAATATTAATTATATAACTAAATCTTCCCACTTGTCGATACGGAGCCTCATGAAATCTAAAAAATGCTTTTTATGCCGCAGCGAATAATACAGGCTGCAGCGGAGTTTTATATCATCTATATCTGCCCTTGTGATGTTTTATTATTTGTGTTATAAAATAATAGAAGCATAGGCGCTCTTATGCGAAATGTCTATCTATTTCCGGAGGAATACAATGTCTAGTACAGAAACCCAGAAAAATCCAATGCCGGTCGCGCCTCTGAAAATCGTCTATTTAAACGGAAGTCATGAGATCGCGAAACCGGTTGACAGTTACATCGCAAAGACAAGAAAGCAGCTCGCCCATGATCGCAAGGATGCAGAGCTTATCCCGGGCTATATTGAGCCGTCCTATATTCTGGAAGCAAAGTATTCCCGTTACGGTACAGGTGAGGGCAAGGTCAAGCTCAATGAGTCCGTAAGGGGCTCCGATCTCTACATTATCGGTGACGTCACCAATTATACCGTGACTTATAAGGTCTGCGGCCGCACGAACCACATGTCTCCGGACAACTATTTTCAGGATCTCAAGCGTGTGATTTCCGCCGCGAGCGGAAAAGCACACAGAATCAGCGTAATTCTTCCGTTCCTCTATGAGAGCCGTCAGCACAGACGCACCGGACGCGAGTCTCTGGACTGCGCGCTTGCGCTCAAAGAACTTCAGCAGTACGGTGTATCCAACATCATTACATTTGATGCCCATGACCCCCGGGTCATGGACGCAATTCCACTGACAAGCTTTGACAACTTCATGCCGACATACCAGTTCCTGAAAGCGCTTCTGCGCGCGGTCCCGGATCTGGAATTCGACAAGGAGCATTTCATGGTCATAAGTCCGGACGAAGGTGCGACGGACCGAGCCGTCTATTTCTCTAATATTCTCGGTGCTGACATGGGCATGTTCTACAAGCGCCGTGACTATTCCACCATCGTGAACGGCAAGAACCCGATCGTCGCTCACGAATTCCTGGGCGATACTGTTGAGGGCAAGGACTGCGTCATCATTGACGATATGATTGCATCCGGAGGCTCCATGCTGGACGTCTGTAAGCAGATCAAAGCCAGAGGCGCCCGCAGGATATTCATAGTCGTCACATTCGGTCTATTCACGGAAGGTATCGACAAGTTTGACAAATTCTATGAAGACGGCATGTTCAACAAGCTTGTATGCACGAACCTCACCTATCTGCCGCCCGAACTCTTAAAGCGTGAATATTACGTGAAAGCCAACATGCATAAATATCTAGGACGCATCATCGACACGATGAACCACGATATGTCACTGGAGGGCGTAAAGAGCACGACCGGAAAGATTAACAGGTTCCTGGCAAACGGCCACGCTGTTATGGAATGAAGCATTAATTGAATAAAACAGGCTACTGAAAACAGCTTGGTGAATGATAAAAGAGGCTGCCGCATAATGCGACAAGCCTCTTTAACTTTTAATGAATGCTTCTGTAGTCCGGAAATGAGAACTCGCCTCAATTTCCGTTATCTATTATCAGAATCAGTCGTCTGACTCATTCAGCTGATCAGCGCGGTCCTTGATCTCCTTCTCCTGGACATCAGCCGGAGCCTGCTCATATCTGGCAAACTCATAAGCGAACTCGCCCTGACCACCGGTCATGGAGCGAAGGATCGTGCCGTAGCCGTCCATCTCCTTCTCCGGAACGTCAGCTTCGATGATAGTGTTGCCCTTGTGATCCGGGTTCATACCGAGAACGCGGCCGCGGCGCTTGTTGAGGTCGCCCATGACATCGCCGGTGAACTTATCGCGGACCTTGACCTTAAGGGATACGATCGGCTCAAGAAGAACCGGGCCGGCCTTGAGGAAGCCATCCTTGAATGCCTGACGTGTAGCGGTCTTGAATGCCTGCTCGGAGGAGTCTACCGGATGGTAGGAACCATCGTACAGAGTTGCCTTGACACCGACGACCGGGTAAGCTGCAAGCGGGCCTGCATTAACAGACTCAACGAGACCCTTCTCAACTGCCGGGTAGTAGTTCTTCGGTACGGAACCGCCGACAACTTCGATTGCGAATTCATACGCCTTGGACTGGTCGCCGCTCGGCTCGAAGCGCATCTTGACGTGACCGTACTGACCATGACCGCCTGTCTGCTTCTTGTACTTTGAGTCAACGTCGGAATTCTTGCGGATCGTCTCGCGGAAAGCTACCTTCGGTGTGAGGAGCTCGACATCAACTTTGTAACGCTCTTTCAGCTTGCTCTTTACGACTTCGAGCTGCTGCTCGCCGATACCGTAAATGAGAGACTGATGATTTGCGGAGTCATTCATGATCCTGAATGTATGGTCTTCCTGATTGAGCTTAGCAAGGGAAGTAGCAATCTTATCTTCCTCACCCTTCTTGACAGCTCTGTATCTCTTGCATGTATACGGAACAGAAAGTTCTGTCGGAGCAAAGAGAATCGGGTTAGCCTTGGAAGAAAGGGTATCGCCTGTGTTGACATCGCCGAGCTTAGCCAGAGCACCGATATCGCCGGCATGGAGTTCCGGAACTTCCTGACCCTTGTTGCCTCTCATGACATAGAGCTTGCCGATGCGGAGCTCGCTCTCCTTCTGGATATCATACATTGTGTCGTCAGACTTAAGAACGCCGGACATGACCTTGATGAAGCTGTACTTACCGATGAACGGGTCAGCAATGCTCTTCCAGACATATGCTGTCTTTTCCTTGCTGTCATCGTAATTTGCCTCGAAATCGCTGTCAGTCTTCTGAGCCTTGCCGGTAGCTGTAAGCTTGGACGGATCCGGGAAGAGCGCAACGATATTATTCATGAGGTTTGTGATACCCTGAAGGTTTGTTGTGGAACCAAGGAATACCGGAACGATGGAAGCATCGGCGACACCTACTGCAATCGCTTCATTGATTTCGTCTGTTGTGAACTCGTCACCGCCGAAATATCTCTCCATGAACTCTTCTGATGTCTCAGCGACATTTTCCATGAGAGCTTCTCTGTACTCTTCTACCTGCTCTGCAGTCTCATCCGGCATATCGATTGCCTGATGCTGATCCTTGCCGACGAACTTGAAAGCTTCCTGAGCAACAACATCTGCAAATCCTGCGAATTTTCCGCCGATATGGACCGGAAGAGCCAGCGGGGAGATTTTTGCGCCGTAGAGATCCTGAAGACTTTCAATGAGCGCGCGATAGGATACATCACCGTTGTCCATGTTCGTTACGAAGAAGCAGCGCGGGAGATTATTCTTCTCGCAGAGTTCCCATGCCTTCTCAGTACCGACCTGAACGCCGTCCTTGCCGGAGATAACAATGACTGCTGCGTCAGCGACGCCTGCAGCCTCTTCGACTTCACCGACGAAATCGAAATAACCCGGTGTGTCGAGGACGTTGATCTTAACTTTATTATATTCTACCGGAACGACTGTGCTGCTGATAGAGAACTTTCTCTTGATCTCTTCTTTGTCATAGTCGCTGATGGTGTTACCGTCTGTGACATTACCCATACGGCTGGTAATGCCTGTCAGGTGAGCCATCGCTTCCGCGATTGTTGTTTTGCCTGCTCCGCCGTGACCAAGTAAAGCGACATTGCGGATTTTGTCTGTTTTATAAACGTTCATGTTTACCTCCCAAAAAAACCGATTATGACAGTATTCTACTAAAATTGAAACAATTATTCAAGGTCAATATAGTAATAAATAACAAGATTGAGACCTGTGGATTACACAATTCTCAGAGAATCGAGGTCCTGATAGAATCTCGGGTAAGATATTTTCACACAGTCGGCGTCTTTTATGATCATCGGAGTGTCAGATACAAGGCCGGCCACGGCACATGCCATAGCCATCCGATGGTCAAGATGAGGATCGATCTCCGCTCCCTGAAGAAGGCCAAGTTTGCCGGGACCGCGTACCCGGTCTTTTTGTGAAGCCATCCCATAGATATCACAGCCGTCCGGAGTCTCTTCAACTGTGACTCCCATTGCCCGGAGACTGTCGACAATGAGCCTAAGTCTGTCGGACTCCTTAACTCTAAGCTCGGACGCATCGCGTATGCGGGTGATACCGCTTGCGCAGGCTGCCATCACAGCGATAACGGGCAGTTCGTCAATGAGGGAAGGTATAATGTCGCCGCCTATGCTGCATGCCCTGAGCTCCGACGAGCGGATCACAAGATCCGCGACCGGCTCGCGGCCTTCCATATGGACGTTCTGGATACGGATGTCACCGCCCATAGACCTGACCACCCGGAGGATGCCGTCTCTTGTCTCATTTATGCCGACTCCGGTAAGCTTGATCTCTGATTTTGGAACAAGTAATCCCGCGGCTATAAAATAGGCCGCAGATGAAATGTCGCCGGGGATAGTGATATTCTGGCCCCGAAGGATGGTGCCGGGGTAGAGAATTACTCCCTTCTCACCTGTGCGCGCGTCGTTCCTTAGCTTCAGGTTGGCTCCGAAAGCGCCCAGCATCAGCTCAGTGTGATTTCTGGAGAGGCTGGGCTCATAGAAAAAGGTAGGATCCTCAGCGTAAAGGGCAGCAAGGAGCACACAGGATTTTACCTGGGCGGATGCCACCTCGCTGTGGTATCTGATGGCATGAAGATCGCCTCCGGAGATTTTGAGCGGGAGGCAGTTGTCATCATTTGCGGAAACAATGCGGCAGCCCATCTCGGTCAGAGGATCGATGATCCTTTTCATCGGACGCTTTCTGAGGGAGGCATCGCCTGTGATGAAGGAATCGAACGGCTGCCCTGCGAGAATTCCGGCAATGAGCCGGGTCGTCGTTCCGCTGTTCATAGCGTCGAGCATGTCCGGGCTTTTCGAAAGTCCGCGGAGACCTTTTCCGCGGATTGCAACCACGCGCTCTCCGTCATTATCCCGCAATTCTTCAATCTGTATTCCCATCTTCCGAAAACACGCGATTGTCGCCTGACAGTCAGCGCTGTTCAGAAAGCCGCGCACATATGTCGTTCCCTCGGCGATCGAGCCGAGCATAACGCTTCTGTGGGAAATGGATTTGTCTCCGGGAACTTTTACTGTTCCGCGAAGTGCTGCGGCTCGTTCAATGATCATAGGCGATTACTCCTTGTAAACATAGTAATTGCGGTCTTCCAGGACCCGAATTCCTTTATCCCTGGCGTCTTTTTCGTAAAAGACGATCCGCAGGACTCCCTGCTCAAATTCACGGTTGTGCACGATACCGATGTTTTTGATGGAGATATTGTGCATGGCCAGCATTGTCGCTATCTGGGCGATGGCACCGGGCTCGTCCTTAATATCCACATAAATTCTGTGTTCTCCCGGAAGAGATCCCTTGGGCTCTGTGTCGAAGCTGTCCCTGTAGTCCTTGCACTGAGTGAATATATTCAGAAGCTCCTCGGCATTTTCGTTTCTGATCGCGAGTCTGTAATCGATCAGCTTTGAAATGTATGCGTCCATCATAGCGCAGATATTGTCGGGGTTGTCCAGACAGATCTCCTGCCACATCTGCGGCGATGATGATGAGATTCTTGTAATGTCTCTGAAACCGCCTGCGGCAATGAGCTTCATATAATGCTCCGGACCGTCCTGATCATGGACCAGATTGACAAGGGACGCGGAGATGACGTGGGGCAGATGGCTGATAGCCGCAGTCACATGATCATGCTCCTCATAGGTCATGACAAGCGGCAGCGCGCCGGCGGAGGAAATGAGCGTAGACAGATCGCTGATCGTGTGTACGTCTACGTCTCCGGCCGGAGTGAGGATATACCAGGCGTTCTCAATGAGCCTGTCCGATGAGTTGGCGTATCCGGTCTTCTCGGATCCGGCCATAGGATGGCCGCCGATAAAGCAGTCGGTCAGACCTGCCTCCTCCACATACCTGTGGATTCCGGTCTTTACAGAACCGACATCTGTGAGGATAGCCCCCTCTTTTTTTATATCACGCAGCCTGTCCATAAAGTCCAGAGCGGTTACGACCGGAACGCAGAGAAAAATAAGATCGCACCCGCGGAAAGCCTCCAGCGAGTCGTCACTTTTTATATCGACGATGCCGTCGCGGACTGCGTCGTTAAGAACTTCCTGATTTCTGTTATATCCGACAATTGTGATCTCCGGATGGACTCTCTTTATGGACTTTGCGACAGAGCCGCCGATAAGGCCGAGCCCTATGAATCCGATCGTGTTAAATGTCATAGTAATTATTCCTTTGAAAATGGAGTTTCGGGATCAGATGAGTATCATGGCGTCACCGAAACTGAAGAAACGGTAGTTCTCCCTGACAGCCTCCTCATATGCCGCCAGTACATGTTCCCTGCCTGCAAATGCGGAAACGAGCATGACCAGGGTGGATTCCGGCAGATGGAAATTCGTGATGAGTCCCTGCATGAGCTTGAACTCATAACCCGGATAAATAAAGATCTGGGTCCAGCCGCTCTTTTGCGCAAGGATCCATGTTCCGTCTGCAGCCTTTTCAGCTGCAGACTCAATCGTCCTGCAGCTGGTAGTACCGACGCAGATTACTCTGTGACCGGATGCCCTTGTCTCGTTGACGATTCTTGCGGTCTCCTCCGGCACAATATAATACTCCGAGTGCATGTGATGGTTATTCACGTCGTCGACTTTGACAGGTCTGAACGTTCCCAGACCGACATGCAGGGTCACATGCGCTATATTGATCCCTTTGTTTTCAATATCCGCCAGCAGTTCTTTGGTGAAATGCAGACCTGCGGTCGGAGCAGCGGCAGAACCGTCATGCTCCGCATATACAGTATTGTAGCGGCTGCGATCCTCAAGCTTATGATGGATATATGGCGGGAGTGGCATCTCTCCGAGGGAATCCAGGACTTCCTCAAAGATTCCGTCAAAGCGGAACCTGATCAGTCGGTTGCCCTCGTCCACTATATCAATGATTTCACCGATCAGAGGACAGTTCTCTGCAGTTCCGTCCGGGCTGCCGAATAGTATGGTCGTGCCTGCCTTACACTTCTTCCCGGGCTTTACAAGACACTCCCAGGTGTCGGCAGATTTTCGGACAAGGAGCAGGATCTCGACTTTGCCGAGTGTCCCCTCTCTCACCCCGTAAAGACGTGCCGGGATGACCTTCGTGTCGTTGATGACAAGGGTATCGCCCGGCTCAAGGTAGTTGATTACATTCCTGAACGTATCGTGGGTGACCTTGCCGGTCACCGGGTCAAGATGCATGAGTCTTGATGATGAACGATCTGCCAGAGGATCCTGAGCAATCAGTTCCTCCGGCAGATCATAATAAAAGTCAGATGTTTTCATATTTACTGTCTAAGTTTAGCCCCAATCTTATCAAGACCGTTCAGGATCTTATTCATAGCGGAGACGATTTCAGACTCCTCCATGGTCTTATCCTTGTGACGGAAGGTCAGGCTGTAGGCAACGGACTTGAATCCCGGCAGGATGCCCGGTCCCTCATAAATATCGAACAGTCGATAACTCTCAAGAAGCTTGCCGCCTCTCTGCTCTAGAATTGCCTCTATCTCTGCGGCCGTCACACTGTGCGGTACGATCATTGAGATGTCTCTCGAGACCGCCGGATACTTGGCGATGCCGCTGAACTTTCTGTCGAAAGAAGCGTACGGATATACAGTCGGCATATCGATCACGGCAACGTAAGCCCTGTCACCGATACCGTATGTCTTTGCTACCAGCGGATGGACCTCTCCGATCTCGCCGATGCGGACTCCATCGTAGAAGATCTGAGCCTGACGGCCGGGATGCATATAATTCTTCTTAACATCCGTCTTGTAGGCAGCCTTCTTATTCATGCCCATCTTTCGAAGGAGCAGCTCGACAACGCCCTTCAGATCGAAGAAATCGCCTTCGCCGTACATTGCAAATGTGAACTGCATCCTCTCGTCGGGCAGCTCTGTCAGCGGAAGCGCCTTCGGAAGATAAATGTTGCCCTGCTCATAAAGTCTGACAGAATCGTTGCGGCGTTTATAGTTGGTCGCAAGAGATGTCAGGATACCGTTAAGAGAAGTTGTTCTCATGACAGAGAAATCCTCGCCGAGCGGGTTGGCAATCTCGATTGTCCTGCGGAGTACATCATCACCGTCAAGTCGGAGCTTGTCGAATACCTTCGGAGATTCGAAGGAATAGCAATATGCCTGGTTGAAACCACAGTCCTCCGCGACGTCGCGGGCCAGCTGAAGAACTCTCTGGTCGAACTGGAGCTTGCCTGCTGTGGCAGCACCCTGTGGAAGGGTCGTCGGAATCTTGTCATAACCGGAGAATCGTGCGACTTCCTCGGCAAGATCGCATGTGCGCAGAACGTCCTGTCTCCATGTCGGGACAACAACAACATTCTTATCAGCATCATACTTAAGATCGACTGCCTCAAAATAGCTGATCATTTCTTCAGGTGCAAATGATGTACCCAGAAGCGCGTTGATCTTTTCCGGCTCGAAGGCGACTTCGCCCGGTTCTCTCACTTCGTCATAGACGTCGACATAGCCGCCTACGACCTCACCTGCTCCGAACTCTTCCATGAGTTCGCACGCCCGATTGACTGCGAGGATCGTTGTGTTGGGATCAAGACATTTGTCGAACTTCTGAGAGGCGTCGGTCTGGAGACCGATCCGCTTTGATGAAAGTCGGATATTGGTCCCGTTGAAGTTGGCAGCCTCGAAGAGTACAGTCTTGACGTCGTCGGTAATCATGGAGTTTTCGCCGCCCATGATACCGCCGATACCGACAGGCTTTTCAGCATCGCAGATCATGATGACATCATGGTCGAGATGTCTGTCCTGTCCGTCAAGAGTTGTGAAGACATCGCCGTCATTTGCACGCTTTACAACGATCTTGTGTCCGGCGATCATGTCATAGTCGTAGGAGTGCATCGGCTGGCCGTACTCTTCCATGATGTAGTTGGTGATATCGACGACGTTGTTGATCGGACGGATGCCGTTGGAAGCAAGGCATCTCTGCATCCATTTCGGGGACGGACCGATCTTGACATTCTTTACGACTCTTGCCGTGAAACGGGGGCACAGATCCTTGTCGATAACTTCGACATCGATGTAATCGGATGCCTTCTCATCGTTGCCGGTCTCTTTGATCTCCGGCATGTGGAACTTAAGACCGAATGTGCCGGCGGCTTCGCGGGCGATGCCGATCACGCTGTAGCAATCAACGCGGTTGGATGTGATCTCGTACTCGATGACTGCATCATGCAGGCCGAGAAGATCGATCGCGTCCGCGCCGATTTCGGTGTCTTCCGGAAAGACGTAGATGCCGTATTCCGGAGATTCCGGGTACATTTCGTGTGTAGAGCCAAGCTCTTCGATGGAGCAGATCATGCCGTATGATTCAACGCCGCGGAGCTTACCCGCCTTGATCTCTATACCGCCGGGTGTCTTGCTTCCGTCGTGGCCGCCGGCTACGCGTCCGCCTACCAGTACAACAGGAACTTTCTGTCCTGCTGCAACGTTCGGAGCACCGCAGACGATCTGGAGCGGTTCATCCGCGCCGACATTCACCGTGCAGACGTGCAGGTGGTCCGAATTCGGATGATCCTCGCATGTGAGGATCTGACCGACGACGATCTTATCGAGATCTCTGTCGAGTTCCTCGTAATTTTCTACTTTTGTTCCGGAAAGAGTCATAGCGTCCGCGTACTCTTTTGCTGTCACATTGAGATCCGGAACATATCTTTTTATCCATGAAAGTGATGTATTCATATTAATCCTCGATTCTATTTTGACTCAATCGAAGACTTCCCGTTCTTCGATTTATGTGTGTCGAAATCGCAGATACTGCTCTCAAAGGTCACCCCTGAGAAGGAATAATTGCGATGTGACGCCGGTATTGACCGGTGAGGGAAGTCCTGGCAAATTATCAGAACTGCTTCAGGAATCTGACGTCGTTCTCGTAGAGAAGTCGCATATCGTCGATTTCATATTTCAGAAGAGCGATTCTCTCAAGACCCACGCCGAACGCGAATCCTGTGTAGACATCCGGGTCAATGCCGCACATCTCAAGAACATGCGGATGGACCATGCCGCACCCGAGGATTTCAATCCAGCCGGAACCCTTGCAGAAGCGGCAGCCTTTGCCACCGCACTTGAAGCAGCTTACATCGACTTCGGCCGACGGTTCCGTGAACGGGAAATGATGCGGGCGGAATTTTGTCTTTGTCTCCGGTCCGAACAGCTCTTTGGCAAATACATCCAGCGTTCCCTTGAGGTCGGCAAATGTAATGTTCTTGTCTACGACAAGGCCTTCGATCTGGTGGAAGGACGGGGAGTGGGTGGCGTCCACTTCGTCTGAGCGGAATACGCGGCCAGGGGAGATCATTCTGATCGGCAGCTTGCCCTGCTCCATGACGCGCGCCTGGACCGGAGAAGTCTGTGTACGAAGGAGAATATCCTTTGTAATATAGAAGGTGTCCTGCTCGTCCTTGGCGGGGTGATTTGCCGGGATGTTGAGCTTGGTGAAGTTATAATCATCGTACTCGATTTCCGGGCCTTCAATGACCTCGTAGCCCATGCCGACGAAGATGCGCTCAACTTCCTCGAGCGCAATTGTGTTCGGATGGCGGTGGCCGATGAACTTCATTTTAGCCGGCAGAGTCACGTCGATTTCTTCGGAAGCGAGCTGACGCTCCATCTTCTCTGCATCGAGTTTCTTTTTTGTCTCTTCCATCATTTCCTCGATGGCAAAGCGGGCATCATTGACCCATTTGCCTACCTTCGGACGGTCTTCCGGGGCTACAGTCTTCATCGACTTTAAGACCTGTGTCAGGGAACCCTTTTTTCCAAGGAAAGAGACACGGATCTCGTTCAGTTTTTCAAGTCCATCCGCGTTTTTTAAAGCTTCAATTGCGGAGTCCTGAATCTCTTTTACCTTCAGTTCGATATCACTCATAATACTCTCCTCTTTCACGCCGGAGTTCATCCGGCAGAATGCCTCAAAAGGATGTGGCTATACTCCGCCACATACAAATGTTTATTCTACTGTCAAATATCCCAGTTGTCAAGAGACACAAAAAGGGACGGTTCTTTTGCATGGAATGAAATAAAGTTCAGATTGGCTGTAATGAAAGATCAATATCCGTTACAAACATCATCTTCATCGAAAAACGTCGGTCCTTCCCTGCGAGCTTAGCAATGCATACGCATCGCTGATCTCTCAGTCGGACCGACAATGTTTTTCTCACGAAGATGGATGTTTGTATACGGAAATGAATATCAAGTACAGCCAATCTGAACTTTTACTAACATAATGAAAAAGAACCGTCCCAGCGTCACACCTCATTATGACATGATAAGAACTGTCCCCCATTCACACCTTTATATGATGAGAATAACCGTCCCCGATGCGTGAAAATTATACGCCCAGCACGAACGCAGTTCTGGTGTGATACTTCTCGCCGGCCTTCAGAATGATGGACGGGAATGCATCCTGATTCACAGATTCAGAGCACTTCTGTGTCTCAAGGGCAAAGCCGCTCCTCGGCTCATAATGTACTCCGTCCTTGCCGTCCGGACCGCCGATGAAATTGCCGGCATAAAACTGGATTCCGTACTGGTCAGAGAAGACCCTCAGGGTGATACCTGAGATGTTGCCCTTTGCGGTTGCAACCTCGCGGTATCCTTCCCCGTTCAGCAGCCAGAGGTGGTCGAAGCCGCCGGTCTGACGGAGCTGAAGCACGTTGGCGTTAATGTCTTCTCCGATCGCTTTTGCCAGACGGAAATCGAAAACCGTTCCCTCGACATAAGACGTGTAGCCGACCTGGATATTTTTTGCATCCACCGGGAAGAAGGAATCCGCGTTAATCTGCAGATCATGGTCATAGATAAAGCCGTTTGCGTGACCGTTCAGATTCCAGTAGCTGTGATTGGTCATATTGACTGGTGTATCTGCATCCGAGATGCCGTCGTAGTCAATGATGATCTCATTGTCATCTGTGAATGTGTATGAGACAGAAATCTCAAACTTTCCGGGGTATCCCTGATCCCCGTCAGGGCTGCACAGAGAAAATACTACTTTGTTGTCACCCTCACAAACTGCTTCCCAGACGCGCTTGTGATAGCCGTCGGGACCGCTGTGGAGGCTGGTAATGCCGTTTTCATTCTTATTCAGCTGATAGCGGACTCCGTTCAGCTCAAAAGTACCGCCCGCAATGCGGTTTGCAACGCGGCCTATAGTGGCGCCGAAAGCGTTGCCGTCACCTTCGTATTTTTCCACCGTGTCGAGGCCCAACAGAACGTCAGTCAATGAACCATTTTTATCCGGCACGCACACTGTCTGCAAAATTGCACCAAAATCAAGGAGCGTAATGTACGCTCCCTGCTTATTGGTAATTGTATATGCAGTTACGTTCTCGCCTTTTACTGTTGCTCCAAAAGCTTTACTCGTAATTGACATAGCACACTCCCTATAAAATGATGACAGCCAAGGTATCAATTACCTTGGCCTTACTAAAGGTCCCGGGATGCCGTTCCTATAAAGCTGACGCCTAGCCACAGCCAGGTGGGTAACCTCACTCTGCCCGCTGTCTTCCTCCGGTAGTTGCTTGAGGCCTGACATTGAGACCGACGATATTGGAATCCCTTTAATTCAAATGTAGGTTCAGGAAAAATAGGGGGATCGAACACCCCAGGAAGTTACTTATATTATATCGTAGAGCCCTCTTCTTGTAAATGAAATTCATGAGGTTTGTGAGGTTTATGTTATGCCGTTAAGGTCCGTGTACAGATCTCTGGCGTAGGAATCCGTCATGCCTGAAATGGAATCGGTAGCCAGAAGAAGCCGGTAATAAAGCTTTTCCTCATCGGTCTTTCCTCTTACCGACCAGGCATAGATCTGCTTGTAATTTTCCGAGATCAGGGACAGGAATTTCTCTTCCATTAGCCCCGGGGGAGTTTCGCGGTCGTACTGAAGCACTGAAGGCACCAGCTTGTTCAGCAGATAAGTCAGGATATTGTTTGCAGCAATCTCTGTCTTGTATATGGACATAGATGTGAAGGCGTAATCGTAGGCAATGCTCTCAAGTGCATGAAGGAGCACGGCTTCCTTCGAGTCGCAAATGAGTTCGCGGTCATACTTCCCATCCATGATCGAAGCGTAATTGGAAACAAAGCCTTCAGCTGCGGCCAGTAAAAGAACGCTCTGCATTTCGGAGAGCCAGGTCATAAGGGCGTACTCGCCGGGGCTCACATATTCGCCTGACATTCCCATGTCGTGGACGTTGCCTCCGAACGCGGTCGTATAGCCGCTGCCTTTGAGGCTGTCCATGTAGGAACCGAGCTCGCCCCAGTGAGCGTTATTTGTCCTGGGTTTTTTTGTGGATTTTTTTTCACTTCTGCCCTGGGCTGCGCGGGAGTATATCTCGTCCAGCTCCTCGATATAGTCTTTATCGACCTTGCGCTTCCACAGTTCTGCTGTGAATGTGGGATAATCGAAGAAACCTTTCTTGAACGCGTCCTCGATGTCGGCGGTGGCGTATGCTATGTCATCGGCTGCCTCAAGAATGAAAGTCAGAGGATTTCGTCTGCCGTCTGTTCCCGTGATTTTTTGAATACGCGTAAACAGCTCCTCCTCCGACTTGAAATACCCCATTTTTTTGTCACTGATTGCAGAGGAACCGGGGTTCATCGAGGTGGAAGACTTAGGGTATTTGATCATTGTCGAGAGAAGTGAATACGTGAGGTTCATGCCGCAGCCGTTCTCGGTAAAATGAAGCTTGGACACAAGCCGGAGTCCCTGCGCGTTACCTTCAAAGTGAAGAAAATCGCCAAGCTCCTGCTCTGTCAGGATTTCCGTAACAGGCTTGCCCCCCATCTGAAGGCGTGGCAGGTGTTTCACGAACCATTCTCTTATCGCCTCCTCGCCAAAGTGTCCGAAAGGCGGATTGCCTATATCATGAATGAGCCCCGCGCACTCAATGACCTCTGTGATGGCTTTTTCGGTCTCAAGAGTAAAATCAGGGTCGATTCTCTGATCAATAATGCGCTCGGAAATATTCTGTGCGAGGGAACGTCCGACAGAGGAGACCTCCAGGCTGTGAGTGAGTCTGGTCCTTATAAAATCGCTTTTGTCAAGAGGGAATACCTGTGTCTTATCCTGCAGACGACGCAGGGAGGCGCTGCTGATGATCTTGTGATAGTCCTTTTCGAACTCTGAGCGCAGATCGGCCCTTGCCCTGATTCCTTCTTCTCTGCCCGATCTTTTTGTACTTAATAGTTGTTTCCATTGCATAATGATTTTCTTCCGATCCGGTATCTTTAGACTTCGAGGAAGGTGAGGCACATCAGGCAAACATGAGCCGGATCGCGTCTCGATAAATAGATTTGGCAATTTCCCGGCTTGCCGCATCCTGGCCGGCAAAATTCTCCATCATGACACCGGAATTTATCTCGAGTATTTTCATCCCCTCACTCGTGAGGGCTACGTCGACAGATGCGAATCTGACACCGAGACAGCGTGCGACCTCTGTCACGATGTTTTCTATTTCATCCTTTAGCGGACCTTCATTAAGGATTTCCGCTCTCGCGCCGAGCCCCAGATTATGCTTCCACCCGAGAAGAATGCGTTCTCCCTTCGCGGGGATCCGATCAGCAGGGCCGGGCACGGACATATCTTCAGGGTGTATATTTCTGCCTGAAAGATGACGGATAAGAAGCTCGGCAACAGTGCTTTTGCCGTCGCCGGTGAGGTGTGGTCTCTCCTTCACATAAACCAGACGGGCGCAGCCGTCAAGCATGATCGTGCGGTATTCATTTTCAATGTCATAAAACGGAGAGGCGGCAAGATAACCTGATTTTTCATAAATAGTGTGGACTGCGGTCTCGAGCTCGAAGGCATTGCTGACCTTGAAGACACGGTCTCCGCCGGTCCCGTCGTTTGGTTTGATGACAAGAGTGCCTTTTTCTTTGAGCATCGTAAGGAGCTGAGTCCAGCAGCCGGTCTTTCCGACAAACTTCTGCTCGCCCGGAGACGCAAAGAGCCGGTGCTCGATGTTCGGAATTCCGTGAGCAGTCATGATCTCACTGGCTGCCGCTTTGTCGCAGCAGATAGAGTTCACTGAGGCGGAATTGAGCCCGAACTGATAGCCGAGGATATAACGTATCTTTCCGTCCTTCGCAAGTTCGAAGATCCAGTCAAATGAATAGGATCTGAGAGAGATCCGCTCTTCTTCACATATCTCTTTGATTATTTTTACAAAGTTCGATTCTGAGTTGGTCATTTATGAGACTCCGAGAATTTTCCTGACTTCCGCAGGCATATCACACGCGTCGACCACTGTTTTGTGGCGGACCGGGGCTGTACGGATATCCGTGATCGCGTAAGGTTCGGCAGTACCCGACAATTCGGCAAGGATGTCAATCAGTTCAAAATCCGTTCTGCCGGAGAGCTTATCCGGTGCGATCGCTCCGACGACCGAGACAGCGAACTTAAAGGGGCTGGCAGTGGATGCGATGACAGTCGGAGTGGTGTCCCCGGTTCTTTCGGCATAAGAACGATAGACTGCATTTGCAATACCTGTATGTGTGTCAATGACATAACCCGTCTTCTCATAAAGTGCTCTTATACCGGCAAAGTTCTCCTCCTCGGTCGCAAAACCTCCGTAGAAATCATCGAGCTGTGCCCTCATCTCATCTGTTATGTCGTACTTGCCGTCGCTTGACAGTTCTTTCATGAACTCTGCTGTCTTATCCGGATCGTTTCCGCAGATGCGGTAGATCAGCCTCTCGAGATTGCTGGATATGAGAATATCCATAGACGGCGAGCTTGTAAGAATGAAATCACGCTTTCTGTCATACTCTCCTGTGCGGAAAAAGTCGAAGAGAACCTTGTTCTCATTGGACGCGCAGATCAGCTTATTGACCGGAAGACCCATTTGTTTTGCGTAGTAAGCCGCAAGGATATTGCCGAAATTGCCGGTCGGGACCGTGATATTGATCTTGTCTCCCTCAGCAATTTCGCCTTTCTTCAGCAGCTGGCAGTATGCATAGACGTAATAGACGATCTGAGGTACCAGACGGCCTACGTTGATAGAGTTGGCTGAGCTGAACTGGAAACCTTTGCCTTCGAGTTCGGCCTGCATCTCTTTATCGTTGAACATTTTCTTTACGGCAGTCTGCGCATCGTCGAAATTGCCGTTGATTGCAACTACATATGTGTTGGCTCCGCGCTGGGTAGCCATCTGAAGCCTCTGAATATTTGATACGCCGCCGTGCGGATAAAATACAATGATTTTTGTGCCCGGCACGTCAGCAAATCCCGCCATGGCTGCCTTTCCCGTGTCACCGGAGGTGGCTGTAAGAATGACAATATCACGGGTCACTCCGTTCATTCTGGCTGACGTTACCATGAGATGAGGGAGAATGGAAAGAGCCATATCCTTGAAAGCAATCGTCGCTCCGTGGAACAGTTCAAGGTAATAAGCCCCGTCCTTTTTTACGACCGGCGCGATAGCGTCTGTATCGAACTTTGTATCGTAAGCGCTGGTGATGCAGTGACGCAGTTCATCTTCAGTGAAATCCGTGAGGAACTTACTCATGATATCATAAGCGAGCTCCTGATAAGACATATCTGCAAGCACGGAAAGCGGCTTGTCGATCTGCGGAATCTCATTCGGAACGTAAAGCCCTCCGTCAGGCGAGAGACCTGTCAGGATAGCCTTGGAAGCTGTGACTGTTTCGGCATTGCCGCGTGTGCTTTTGTAATAAACTGACATAATATTTCTCCTTATATCATCTCTGGCGCGGTCCTGTCTCCTCGCCGTTATTCTTATTCTTCAGACGCTGCCATACTTTGAAGTTCATCCGAAGTGAGATACGGGAACACCTCCGCCTCCGCTTCACCGTAACGCATAAGAATCCGCTCCGCTCCGGCAGCGGCTGCCGACGGAATTTCAGTCTCGGGAGTCAGTATTCCTTCTTCAGTAATGTTGTAAACCCTGATAAATGTCCTGCCGTTCTTTACACCGGAAGCATACATCTTAGTATCATCGAAAGACAGCGAGACC
Organism: Lachnospiraceae bacterium; assembly: GCA_045221675.1. GTDB lineage: Bacteria > Bacillota > Clostridia > Lachnospirales > Lachnospiraceae > Chordicoccus. The sequence goes on from JBGUWZ010000056.1 coordinate 27,995, forward strand.
GTCTGTCCGAGTCTGTCCATAGAAAAGATGTCCTTCGACTCGTAGCCTTTGCCCTCGTCGTCTATAGCGATATAATTGCCTGAATCCGCGTTTATGACGCACACATCACCTGCTGCGGTGACACATACCACGCTGCCGCCGGGGGTAAATACAGGCTGAACGGAAAGATCCCCGCAATTGGTCTCATTTGCAAATGAAGCCCCGGCAAGATCCAGGACGCCGATCGCATTATTGGCTCCTTTAAAGAGCGCAAAGCGTCCGTCATCGGAAAATGCATATGCCGATGTGTTAAGTTCGGGCAGATCTTCTGCCGCCACATCAAGCTTTGACGCGAGCTCATCACTTTCAGTTGTCTCACCCGAAGACAGGTCGGTCACATAAGCTTTCAGAGTCAGAGCACCGGCGTCATCGCTCACTCGTACGCTGTACACAAGATATCCGGCATCCGGTGACATCCTGCAATACTCAACAATCGATTTTTTAACGTCCAGACCGGCCATTTCGCAGATATCTCCCGCAGAAATCGCACGGCTCACAGCCGGAGCCCGGGCATCAATTATCCACATATTCTGTCCGTCTTCAGAGGCGATGAGTATATACTGCTCACCCCATGATCTGATTTCCGTTTTTTGTATCACTGCAGCACCGGTCAGCTGCACTCTCTCCCTATTTCCCGTGGACGGATCATAAATCATCAGGTTCCTTCCAGACGAATCTAAATGGCACAGCCTGTCTCCGATAAATACAGCATCTGCACCGACAGATATAGGACATATGTTCTGGTAAAGCCGCGTCCCGTCCTCTGTTCTGTAAAGCCGCAGATATCTCTGTCCTGAAAGGACTGCATACGCGCCGTCTTTACTGAAGGCTGCCCTGTTCCATATGATTTCATCGGAACCTGTCAGTGAAATACCGCTCTTTGCCACGTTACCTGCCATTGTGTATATGAAAATACTATTCTCCGCAGATACATAGTAGCTGCCTTTGATCTTCTGCACAGCCTTTATATCAGAAACTCCGAGCCCGTAATGCCGCTTGCCCTGAATGACAGAGCCATCAGTCGTTATAAGCATGGTCGGTCGCTGGTCCTTTGGCTCAACATAGATAAAATCGTCGGTATCGATTGTCGCACCGATTTCCTGTCCTGTCTGTGAGCCGAGTGTGAGTGCGCACTGACTGAGGGTGACGATAATGTACGAGTTATCGCCGTCGGTATAAGTGCTGAGCCTCGGGTCATCTGTCGGCATACCGTTTCCGTGCACTCTCCAGGGTGTGGATGCATAGGGGAGAGTTCTCTTTCTGATAGACCATTCGACAGTAACAGGATCCTCGTCGAGCTCATCCCTGTCCGCTGCGTCAGGTGCGTTGCCGGCAGTATCGGCATCTGTACTGTCATCTTCACTCTCGCTCTCGTAATTATCTTCGGAATTATCGGAGCTGACGCCTTCGGGTATGGATTCCGAATACTGTAGAAGCGATTCATTATCGATCCACCTTGAAATCATCCGATAACCTCTGTCGCTGCCCTCGTTGTATGAGGCCGCTGCCTCCCGCACAATTTCTGAAGTCTGGTAGGATCCGCCGGTCGCTTCTGAATCTTCCGTGTCATTACCCTGTTCAGAGACGTTATCATCAGTGAGAGCGGGAGCAAATGATACTTCACTCAGATTATATATTCTGGTGAAATAGCGCGCATTACTGTCCTCGCGGTTAGAGAGGCATCCGTTCATAAGAAGGTATGTCCTGTCCTCGGATAAAGCAATATCGCTTATAACAGCTGATGTATAGTTTCTCTCTTCCGCAAGGAGATCTGTCGGACGGACATAATTGACTTCCAGAGTGCTGACAGACAGAACATATATATCATGCCGGATAGATGTGATGACAGACTCTTCCGTGATCTGACTGTTGTTGTTCCAGTCTTCTTCATCATCCCAGTCGTCTTCGTCATCCCAATCCTCATCATCCCGGTCATTCTGCTGAATTTGTGTTGTCACTGTCTGAGTCTCCACATCGGGATTTTTCGACATGGCATATACTGTCTCGCTTCTGTCATCATACTGCCAGATACAGTCTTCGTAAGGGAACTGCCATTTCCAGAGCTGCATGCCGGACGTGTAATCAAAGCAATAAAAATAGCCGCTGTCCTCCAGCAGGATCCTGTTCTGACCGATGAGCAGAGCCTTGTTATATGAAGTATTGGTGTATGTGGTCAGCAGTTCGCCGCCTGTCATACGCCATACGTAATACCGCCCGTCAGCGTCAGAAGCCGCACATACATCTTCGGATTCGTTAAAGATCAGATCATTTCCCGCCAGTCCCTGCATGGGATAGCTGTCAGTCATAACCAGTGCCTTATTATCCGAAGACCCGTACACCATGAGCTGCTGCTCAAGCGCTGATCTCTCTTCCAAAGCGGAAGTCTCCCGGACGACAGTCTGCTCTGTCTGAATACTCTTCAGTCTTGCGTTAAGGATAAAAACGGATACAAGCGAAATTATGGCGACTGCGCCTGTCACTATGAGTCCGAGCTGAAGCAGCGGTACTTTAAACTTCTCCCATCTCATTGGTTAACCCTCATAAATCGTAATTTCCGAGATACAGCAGTCATGTGTCTGTCCGAGGTAAATGTCATCAATGGTGAATTGAATATCTGATGCCTTCACGGGCTCCGAGAATACGATATACTGCAATACCATCTCATCTTCAAAGTCGAGTTTATAAGAATTTCCTCCGATATCCACAGTCATTGTCTTCGGACGGTTGTTGGCGTAGTAGCGGTTCTCACTTCTCCAGTTGCCCAAAGCAAGCTTGACGTACCGCACATTGGTTTCAGGGTAATAAAACTCGATCCTCTCGCCGTACCCCTCGCCTTCAGTGCCTTCCTGCCAGGAGGATTCAGTATATCCGTCACACGCGGCATAGGGCGAGTTGTCAATATCATCGCTCTGATAAAGCTCGGAAGTAGCCTGCGCGTCGCTTATACTGATGTAACCTGCATTGTTCAGACCGCTCGGCATCGAGCTCGTGACGCTCGCCTGAATTTCCAGAGCCTGTTCGGCCGGCGCTGAAATTTTTGCGTATATTTCCCAGAGGACAACGCAAATCATCATGAGTGCTGCGCACTCCAGAATAAAAGCTATGAACATACCGGCGCCCGGTCCGTCACTTCTGACTTCGTCTCTGGCCATATGCCCCTCCCTTATATCATTAAGTATCCAAATTTCCACGACAGGGCCAAGTCTGCCTGCCAGTTTCGAGATATCTTGTACAGGTGGCAGAAGCAGCGTATAATACTTCCCTTTTTTGAAGTGGCTTTGTCTAAACAATATTACCACATAGAATCTATGCGGGCAATGAACGAAGAGTTACTCGTCACCGAAAATCTCGTCCGTGAGCGAAGAGAGATCATCCCCGCTTCTCAAATTGTCCTCAGACAGGACAACGCGAACATCGTCCGCTGTTTCCTTATTTTCCGACTCTCTGCCGATTCCCGCTATTTTTTCGAGATCGCCGGCTACCGATGGGATTCCGTTCACTATGACTGCGCCGTCTACAGGGATGACAATGTATGTGACGCCGTCGATGACGCGCGTCTTAATGAACGAAGCTCTGTCGAACGGGATCTTTATCGTAGCGGAATCTGTCGAGACAACGACACTGTTCTCCCGCAGCGCAGGGATTGTGAGAGGAATATCTCCTATGATATCATCGTATATTTCATCAAAATTTTCGGTATCCGCTCCGATTCTTTCAGCCAGCTTTAACGTATCGTTCTTTTCAAGAACGGTAAAATTCTCAGCTTCGAGCTGAGCCAGGTCTTCCTGGATTGCCGCAGCGGATTCCATTTTTACATTGAGGGAATCCATGAGTGTATTGAAGGCATCCTTCTGCATATCTGCTGTCACGGGAAGGTCTGCATCGAAGAATTCGCTGAACAGTTCCCGTGTTATTTCTTTTTTAGACCTGTAGAGGACTTCATTAAGGTCTCCGATCCTGTCGTTGAATGACGGATATAGAAAACCTTCGGCGGGGGCGCCGATAATCCAGCGGCGAGTCAGCTCTGTGACACCTTCGCCGTCATCGTATCCCAGGGTTGGCTTTGAGAGCTGGGCAGGGCAGATTGCAAAAAGGAGGCTCTGGTATACAACTTCTCCGTCCTCGAGTTTCCTCCTGTCAGATGATATTGCAGGGACGTCATAAGTGATGCGGGCAAGCATCGCGTAATAGGGGTCAGTGTGCTGATAGGAACCGATTACATGACCTGCGAACTCTTCGAGCAGTTCGGAGTCTTCTTCCTCCATATGTCTCAGAGCGAAAAGCTTATCGGCCTGGGATGCGAGGGCGACAGAAAAAAGCTCCCTGCCCGGGGTCCCGGCGATTGCCTTTTTTATATTGTCCTTATGCCTGAACATTTCGTCATCGTCAAACGACAGGAATTTTCTGAACGACTGCCAGCAAAGCTCATTGTCCGGACTCACATAAAAACCGTAGATCCAGTCGATCGGAGGATCGTTCTTTCTCAATACTTTCCTTATCTCTGCAAGATTACTTTTATCCATATGGTACTCCTTGTCAACTGAGTATCACTTATCATATTCAGTGATAAATCAGTCACCTGTTACGTTATTGATCAGTGTGTGCGAAATATCGTGTAAAAAACAAATCAGCTGCCACATTTTCATGCGACAGCTGATCTCTATCGGGGCAGCGAGATTTGAACTCGCGACCTCACGGCCCCCAGCCGTGCGCGCTACCAAGCTACGCCATACCCCGTAACCACTACATTATGAAATAAATCTTCGTGGATGTCAAGTTCTTTTTATTCCGTAATTAATTATACGAAATACGCTCCTGATTGACAGAAATTTCATGTAAGGACAATCCATCTGAGTCGTTACCGTCAGAGAATGTTATTTCATCTGAGAAGAACATGTTCTTCGGTCCTCTTGCGGGATTTTCAAAGATGTCAAAATCATCACCGTACTCGGCGGTTATAGAATTCTCAATCTCGTCAAGAGCTTTGAGGATACGGTCACTGTTCATAACGACAAAGACAGTCATGATTAATGCGAGGACCAGTCCGATAACAGAAGTACATAGAGCGGCGATCCCTATGCCTTTATCCTTCTTCCTGCGAATTACTTTTATTGCAGTGAACATGCCTATAAGGGCGAACGGAATAATAAATATCATTGCCCAGAAAAACAGGATCGAGACAATTCCGAGTATGAGAGAAATTATTGCAAGTGAGCTCCCGGCTTCTCTCCTTTCCGGAACACTCACAGAGACTTTGTCCGAATATCCCGGCTGATAAGAATAGTTATGATCGCTCTTCCCGGTTTTTTGATGCGGAGCCTTGGCGCCGTGCATACGCCTGAAAGCTTCGCGTTGCCTGAAAGCTCTCTCTCTGATTTTCTGCAGATCATATTCAGTTGTCGGGTTTACTTCATTTTCATTCATGATATAAAAATCTCACCTGTAAAAAGAAATATCCGAATACTGTGCTTTCCAATCGTTAGAAAGTATTTTACATCATAGATTTTAATTGTCAATGCCGGTTGTAAAGGCATTCAGGTGTCGAACACCGGCTTTTTCCGCAAGAACGGCATCGCTGCGATGATTATGCAGGCCAGGGCATTGACTGCGAGCCAGAAGGAGGCGCAGGAATTATCTCCCGTCCTTGCTGCCGAGGCTCTTTTTACATTACTGTTCCCGGTAGTTCTGCCCTGGGAAAAATCTGACCCGGAAGTATGTGATGTCGAAAGTCCGGTACCGGAGGAACTCCTGCCGTATATGCCGCCCTGTAACAGTGACGATCCTCCCTGACTGCCTGTTACACTGTAAACAGATTTCGATGTAGTGGGCAGATCGAGTGAAGCCTTTGGCTCAAGGGTCAGATCATAGAGCCATTCATTGTGATCAGTCATCGGGATAGTGAGTAAAAATGATGCTGAGGCTTTATGGCCCGGTGACGGAGAAGTTTCGACTACCCGGTATCTGCCGAGTTTCATGTCGCTGATCTTCATGATTCCATCCTGATTAGTTGTATCGGTATAAGTTGTCAGGTCGCGGCTGTCGTCAATCTTATAGAAGGTGAACTCGGCTCCCGCCACAGGGGTCTTGGAATCCACATCATCAAAATACCTGATTGTCACTGAACCTCTCTTTCCCGCATCTACCGTCTTGTCAGCCAGCACTGTCTCTGAGGTAAAGATACATAAAAAGGTAATTAATACAGTGATTAATGAGAACTGCTTTCTGAGATTATTCATAATATACTCCTCTTTACATTCAGCTTTATCCGGCTGATGGCTTTGTGAATATGCAACACGTAAAATGCAGTTTCAGCTGCGACTATAAGGAACATTCCGGCTATGAACAATACGGATCGCGCGTACTCTTTCCGGCGCGCAGCTAAAAGGTCTGTGGCGGAAGTATTTATTCTGTCGACACACCTTACCCCTCTCACGAATAATCTGTGCGAGTTGATGCCGTAAGGAACGCACGTCATAAGGGTGATCAGATCTTCGCCAGGGACTACCCCGAGTGCTTCTGTCTCAGACGGAAGGCATGTCGAGACTTTATCGACTCTGTAAATGTGTTTTTCTCCGAGAACATATATATTGAATTCATCACCCGGACGCACCTCCGGCAGATGGGTGAATAATTCTCTGTCGATAAGTCCGGAGTGAGCAGCTATTACTGCATGTGTGGAAGGCCCGCCGATCGGGAGTGAAGTCCCGTGCATGTGACCGGCGGTTTCGCGGAGGAGATCTGTTCCGGTCCCGTGTCCTACGGGAAGCAGTACGTTTATCGACGGAATTTCAATTACACACATCATTCCGTGCGGACCGCTGAGTATTGAGTCATAGTCGGGATCTGCATAAATGTCGTCATATAAGAATCCCTGTCTGTTCTGAATCGCATATATGCCCATATTATAGCTGCACGCTTTGGATAGCTCCCTTTTTGCGGCTGTCTTTATAGTGCCGGGCCATTCACCTGAGTGTGTATTGCCGGGTTCTGTATCACAGCACATTGCAATATCGCACAGAAAGCCGAACGATGCAGCCTTCTCATAGGTTCTGATAATAAAAGGCTTTTCCAACATGATAGTCCCGCCCAGAATAAGAACGAACCCGATGAAGATCAGCAGCTCGGCCTTGATAGTCTTCAAAGTAGCGCTCCTTTCTACGACTGCTCAGTCCGGTAATTGCGAAACGCGTACAATTTGTCGAAACTACACAGTTTCGCAGCTGCCTGACTGTTCAGACATAAGTGCGAAAAATGATCCATGAACCGACAGAAATCATTAATGCCGCACCGAATATTATAGGCACGAGTCCCCCGCCGCCCGTGTGTACCAGGTCGATTGACTTTTTGTTCTCAACATCTACGGACATGTTCCTGTTACGTATGGTTATCTCAATTGATTCCCCGAGCAGACTGTAGTCAGGTATTGTTTCTTCTTCGGTCAGTATATATGTTCCGTTGGCAAGACCTTTCAGAACAAGAATACCTGTCGAATCGTTCGGGGCAACGAGCGTTGTCTGATCATTCTCCTCATCGGCACATGAAGTGTGATATGACCCGTCCGATTCTTTTACGAAGTACATTTTTTCGCTGCCGTCTGAAAGACTGAATCTGACATCGCCGAATTGGTCCCTGACCGGAGAAAACGTCTTCTTGAGAGTCAGCATATAGGTAAAGACAGTGGCGGGAGCTGATGTTACTTCGATGTCATCGGAATGATCAGTTCCGTATAGAAGACGCGCTGAATTAACATTACCCCGGTCGGCTATGACCGCATTTTTGTCGAGGCGGGCGCTGTAGTAGACGTATACGTGGGATTCACGTTCCATCTGGCCCAATCTGGCGAGTCCCGTCTTCGTAAAGGTAATCCTGATTGCTGCAGATTTCGATGATGTATCCAGCTTGTAATCGGAGTTGATTGTAAGGGATGTGGCTGTATCTGCATTCTCACCTAATGCAAGTCTGACATCTCCTGTGAATGACAGGCCGGGATCCATCTCATCTTCTATCACATAGAGACGGTGCCTTGTCCCGTCAGACAATTTGGGGACGTCAGCGACGATGGCAAATATGACAGTGTCACCGATACATGCCGTCACACTGCGTTCTTTTTTTTCACCGATGACCTCACCTTTTTCATTTTTTTCATCTGCCACTATCGCCTTTTGAACAGTGACCGATCTGCTCTTCGGGTAGACGGAAATATCATAGAGCCATAATTCGCCCGGATTATAATGATTATTCCCGATACTCATCTCCGATATGTTTGTCCGGGGAAGTGCAATGCAGAACGGATCGCACGGCAACAGGCCTTCGGGACTCTTCGTTTCGGCAACCAGATAAAGTCCCTGTGTGAGGCCTTCCGCCCTTGTTATGCCTTCCTCATCCGTATCCGCAAGTCTTGTGCCGTATCTGGCGATGAACTCTGAGACGGCTGATGCCGAGACTGTGTTTGCCGATCCGATAAGATCAGTAATATCGGTTTCCTGACAGCTTTTATCGAGATCCGCTGATGAGAGAACTTTAAGTTCCGATAGAAGATCCCGCAGCTTCGGTGACAGTCCCGTAAAGCGGGCAGGACCTATATTGCCGTATGCGTCAGTCTGTGAGAAATCCGGTTCCGCTATCTTCATAAAGCAAAATCCCACACCGCTGACCGGCACCGCTCCATCAGGGAGCAGTCCATCCGACTCCACTGCGTTTCCGTCTACGCGGACAACAGCGTCACCGTTGTTGCTTGCGTATTCATGAATTGTCAGGCTGCAGGTCCTTGTGTGGTCGATCAGGCTATCCGTGAATCTGACATCGCTGTTATCGGCTTCGGCAGAGAAGATTCCCGCCGTAAGGACAAAAAGACTCGAAAAGAGCGCAAAAGCCCCCCTGACTAGCTGCATAGCTTTATTCCTTTCCGCACAGAAACACTGTGCATTGTACAAGATTTGGGAAAATTTGCCGAACGGCCGGGAATGATGATATAAGTGTAGCAGTCTATGTCCCTGCTTTCAAGGAAAATCAGAACTGGAAGAAAAAGTCCGTAATATTCTGGTTACCATTCACGGGGAGAGGTAGGGCTCAGAGCATGTTTTGATGGCTTCTAAAAAAGTGTATACCAAGCAGCCTCACCAGCAGAGTGAGGTAATGGCTTTATTCCGCTATCACTGACTTTGATATTTCACTCTTTCAGGCCCCGCCGGGG
>JBGUWZ010000057.1:0-15457 GCA_045221675.1 Lachnospiraceae bacterium
TAACTCCAAGGTTTTCTTCACAATCCCGAACGGCACACAGGTCTACACGACAGGCCGCAAGGTCAAGAAGGACGGCTATGTATGGTATGAGATCATGCTGGCAGGCGCTTATGACACCGGCTGGATTGCAGGCAGCTTGATTGGTTTCTGATTTCAGAATAACTGAATAAATAACAAGTAATATATCTGGGCAGGTCCGGGAATCGGACCTGTCCGTTTTTTGTGGCACCAGCCCGGAAGAGAGCGAATGCTCATAATCAAGAACGCCTCGGCTCTCTTGGGGCGTTCTTTTTTATCCTGTCTGTGTGCTGCTGCCAAAACCTGATTCTCACTCTTTCATACATGCTGCCCCACCATCCACGCTCCATACCACACTGCCATCACGCCGAGCACAATAGCACCGTAACTTACATAGTAACCAATTCCGGCACCAAAACTGTCCGCGAGCCACACGAGCGGCGAGCCGGGAGACGCAGTATTTAAAAATCCATAGTTCACACCGAAGGCACGGTCGAACGGGAGCATGATTCCTGCGTACAATACCAAAAACGCGATTGGAATCGGCCAGCGACGAACAGAGGGCGCAATGATGCTCTCATCAAGACACAGCAGTATGTAAATGATAATCGCCCCATGCACGAGAAAACCTGCTGAGCTGAAAAAAGAGTATGGCGGATACATGGTCCAGTCAGGAAAAAGCAGGGCACAGATCGCACCGGGAAGGAACGGGAAAAACAGCAGCTCAGAGAGAATCACGGATTTTTCCACAAACAGCGCATGGGCACATACAGCATAGCTTGCAAGTGAGCATATGTGCAGCGGAAGCGTGTAGCGACTATACATGCCCTTCCACATGATCACGATGGCAGGGAGAACCTGCATGAGCAGCGCACACACTGCAAATGTTCTCCGGATGACCCGCTTCCCACGCCCCCCGCAGCGTCTTGCTGCAAGAAGCGCCACAGCCGCAATAAGACCCAGAACCAGGAGCCATAAAATATGCGGCAGACTCCACAATGCAAACCCGCTTCCGGGTGCAAGCTCGTTCTCATATCGCAGAAATTGACTCATACTTCTTCACCTTACAAACTTGCCTTTTGTCCAACACATAATAAGCAGGATACCAGTTTACCAACCGCTAACAGAAGCGGTGAACTTCTTCCACTGAGCACAAGTCTCGCACGCGAACCTCGGTGCAGGATTCGTACCGGCTTTATCTGAAATAAATCTCCCGAATCGTCGGCATGACCGTACGATCGGGAGTTCATTTTGTTCATGTCTTCGGCGTCCTATAGTAGAAGTAGCCGAAAACACCTGTTAAGATTGCCATTATCACGAAATTCGAAAACTCTCCGTCAAAGAGGTTGCCCAACATTGAAATACCAAACAAAATCGTAAGCGCAAGGAAAATCCTTCTTCTCCTTCTCACTTTTCTTTCCCATTCCGCATAGTCATTGTGACCTGATTGACTATAGTTCTGACCGGAGTAGCCGGGCTGGCTGTAATTGCCTTGACCATAACCGGACTGGCTGTAGTCACCTTGACTATTATTCGGCTGACTATAACCGGGCTGGCTGCGATATGCCTGCTGCGGAGCACCGCCATTGTTTCTATACGGTGCTCCGCCATTGTTTCTATGCGGCATACCGCCGAATGGATTGCCGTATTGACGGTTGCGGCGCTCGCTTTCGCTGACAAGCACTCTTCCATTGGAGTCCTTGAACGTCCCCATCAGCAGACAGATGATATCAATGAGCCATCCTATACAAAACAGTCCGCAAGTAAAAACATATAGCAGTCCTTTACCGATGTTCCCGACATAAAATTGATGACCACCGAAGATGCCGAGGAAAAAACATATAATCAAAGCAGTCCATCGGTCCTTATCAGACACAGTTGGATCCACGCCGACATAGAAATTGTAATTCATCTGACCCGGATACGGCTGATTGGGCACAGGCTGATTATAATACCCTTGGTCCTGATATCCAGGCGGCACCTGACTGTAGCTCCGGTCTCCCGTGAAATAGCTTCCCCGCTCGCCGGACCGTCTCTGCTCTTCTTCCGCCTGAGCTCTCTGCCGGCCTTTTTCAAATCCGTAACCGAAGGCCTCCGGGTCTCTAAGGAAAGATGTCGCATCCTCATTCAGCCGAAGCGGTGTATCACATGCCCGGCAGATAATGTATTTCTCGTCCGGTCCTGCATTTAGCGGCGCACCGCACACCGGGCACTTCATAATTTTAAAATCCATAATCTTTCCCTCATAGTAAGATCAGTTTAATAATGTCTAGTCACTTATTATACAATACTCTCTCAAAAAAACATACGGATTATCTCTTTCCAAACTCTTTCTGTGATTGTGTCTTCGACAAAAGCAGCAAAATCCTGCTCCCCTAAGGTGCGATTGCTGCCTTTGGTCCCGGCGAGTTTCTTCGGGTCTTCGGCAGAGGCAGCAAAATCCTGCTCCTTGAGGCGCGATTGCTGCCTTTGGTCCCGGCGAGTTTCTTCGGGTCTTCGGCAGAGGCAGCAAAATCCTGCTTCCGTGGCGCGATTGCTGCCTTTGGTCCCGGCGAGTTTCTTCGGGTCTTCGGCGGAAGCAACAAAATCCTGCTCCCAAGGCGCGATTGCTGCCTTTGGTCCCGGCGAGTTTCACCGGGTCTCCGGCAGAGGCAGCAAAATCCTGCTCCTAAGGCGCGATTGCTGCCTTTGGTCCTGGCGAGTTTCACCGGGTCTTCGGCAGAGGCAGCAAAATCCTGCTCCTAAGGCGCGATTGCTGCCTTTGGTCACGGCGAGTTTCATCGGGTCTCCGGCAGAGGCAGCAAAATCCTGCTCCTAAGGCGCGATTGCTGCCTTTGGTCCCGGCGAGTTTCATCCCGGGCAGTCAATGAACGCCGGCCTTAGCAAAGATGACCGCTACCACTTATCAAAAGGAGCCGCCGCACTAGTGCGACAGCCCCATCCTCTATTCACCGAAGTTTTATATCACTCAGCTCTTACCACATAATCAAATAAATCCAGCCGCGTAACCCCCATCTTCCTCAGAGCTTCCGCGCTCTTTCGCTGATCCTCCGCAGTGTTGAAAACGGGGATGCGGGGCACGCGGACAAGGACCCGCTCTGCGCCGCAGGACGCAAGAAGGAACTCCAGATTATCCCTCATGAGCTGCGCGTCGCCTCCCGTATAGCGGTGGTAAATATCAGGATTCATATCCTTGCAGTCCACAATGAATTCGTCCACCGCAGACAGCACAGGGAGAAGATTTTCCCGCGGCACTGCAAGGCTGGTCTCCGCGGCGATCCGCCACTCCGGCGGGCACAATTCTCTGAAGCGACCGATAAAGACAGAATGAAGCAGCGACTCACCGCCACCGAATGTTACGCCGCCACCCGTCGCGCGAAAATACAGGTCGTCGATCCTAATTTTCTCTATCAGCTCCTCCGCTGTCACATATTCCCGCGGCGCCTCTTTGAGGAGGCGCTTGTTTATGCAGTATTGGCAGCTGAGCGGACATCCGGCGCCGGCTGCGAGCGTGGTTACGCCCTTGCCGTCCGTTCCCATACGGAGCCGCGCGAGGGCAAGCAGGGGGTAATGCATATTATCCATATTTTATGCCTCAGGCCATGCGACTTCGCCCGTTGTCGTGACCATGGTATCTCCCGAACCTGCGGGATCATAGCCATCCGGGTAGGCGACATCACCGGAAAGTTCGATGTAATCCGGCTCAGGTTCCTTGACCGCTCCTGACAGGTCATTTCCGGTCAGATCCACTGAATCCGGTTCAGAAGACGGTTCACAGATATCGACCTCACCGGACAGTTCCTCAATATCCGACCCAGGATCCACGGCTGCCCCGCCCAAGGCCTCAATATTCGACTCATCCGGACCGACCTCGCCTGCCAGGTCTGTCTGCATTGATTCTGTCGGCTGCTTGACAGATGGGGCACATCCTGCTGAAGCCAGAGCCATCCCGACGCATAATGCGGCGACGCTCACACGCTTTCCAAGGCTTCTGCGGCGCTCCAGCTGCTGCTCCAGATACCGAAGTTCACTCTCGCAGCGAGGACAGGTTCCGGTGCATTCTCCATGAAAGCTGCATTCACGGGTAACATATGGAATATCATTTTCATCGGCGATGCGCTGACGGATTTCTTTCAATATCTTGCATTTATCCTTGCCTCTCATAGCGAAACACCTCCTCTTTACAGGTATCGTTTTGAAGTTTCACACTGTTGCGTCGTAGAATAAGCCCGCTGCTTCTCCATCTGGAATCTAATGTATGATAACTTATTAATCCAATCTTACAATATGATACACGAAAAATCCACATGACACTATGCCGGCATATTATACCCACTTTCGATCCGTCAGCGACGCATTACAGATCATTTATTGGGAAAATATTCCGAATCACAGAAAATGCAAATCACATCTGAGTATTATATATCATTAAAATGTGTACGCTTTGCGAAAATTGCACTATAATATATAGAAAGTTGCCTGCCGCATTCTCGAGAGTGCCGGCTGCTGAGAAGTAAGGCTTCAACAGATACAGCCCCTGCCATGCCAAGGAGGACCGCCATGAACAATAAAAACATTGAAGAGATTGACTTTCTGTCGCTGACGGCCGAAGAAGCAGAAAAATTAGGCTTAAATGCCATCTTTGAGGAAGAAGACGGCACCTATGACTGGATCTACTGCATGAACATGATGAAAGATAGGTCCATGTTCTCGTTTTATTTTAAAGTTGTCGGTCTCTGTTTTCTGCCGATCGTTCTTATGATGCTCTGGATGGCGGCAAGCTCCAATCTCTCGATGTTCACGTTCCTTATCACCATGCTGAGCTTTGGCGGTGTGCTGCTGGTGGTCGTATTTGCCATATGGCTTGTCAATACAATGTACGGGGGCAAATACATGCTGATCTATCAGATGAACAACGAGGGCATCACATTTTCCCAGACGGCCGATCAGGCAGCGATGACCAGAGCGGTCGCGGCGGCATCGGCCGCAGTCAGCGCCGCAGGCGGAAATACCGGAGGAGTAATTTCAGGCACCGGTATGACGCTCAGGGCAAATGCATACCACTCCAAGTTCGAGAAAGTCCGCTCAGTCAAAGGAAAGAGAGCGGATAATCTGATCTGGGTAAACACTTTCCTCCAGTATCAGCAGGTCTATGTACCGAAAAGCGCCTACAATTTTGTATGGAACTACATTACTGAGCGCTGCGTGAACGCGAAAATAATCTATGGATAATGACCATATGTGACGCAGGAACAATCTACGAGTGATGGCTATATATGATGCATGAACAAATCTAAGGTGATGACTATGACCAATAATACTCCGGAAAGCACAGACCGCGTTGTGCAGGGTCCCGACCGTGTATATCGATGGAAATACACCCTGACAAGGGAACAGGCCCTTGTCCACTTTACATTAATGAATAAAATCGGCGCAATTATCGCTACCTTAATCAGCGCGATCATAATTCTCTTTTTTTACTTTGGGCTTGAGGATCAGATTACGCCCGGCTTCCTTCTGCTGTTCATCCTCCTTATTTACGGGATGATCCTCGGTATGCCGGCTCTCATCGGATATCTCGCGCTGGGCAGTGATACCCGCTCATATGAAATGGATGATAACTGTATCCGTCACAAGCACGCCACAAGAGGCGGTGACGCAATCGTCTTCTTCGACAAAGTAAAATGGGCATCGGAGAGGGAAAATGCAATCATTCTAAAGGAAGGAATAACCACTTACACAATGTATGCGCCTTTGGAGGATGCAGCATTTGTAAAAGAATATGTTCGAGTAAGAATAGGCTCCGAAAAATATGAACGCTGATATTAATCAGCGTTCACTTATTTTTGCTCTGTCGCAGCGCTCCCTGATGTAGTTCCATACAAAGTCATAGAACTCATCGGGAACGTATATCATCAGAGACTGCATGAAAGTATTCACCCAGATCAGGTTATCCGCTCTGTTTCCTCTGACAGATGATACTTTTGCAAATTTAGCTATGTGCACATTCGGACTCATTGCGAGACCGGTTCCTGCAATCACGCCGCCAATGTTGTTTCCCGCGGCATTTACCGCAGCGGACGCGCCCGCGATCGTTCTGGTCATCGCAGCCTGATCCGTCGTCTGAGAGAACATGATTGCATCATTGTTCATCTGATATACGAGCATGTAGCTGCCTTTATATATCGTGTTGACGAACCAGATGGAGAACAGTGTGATAAGCATCACTACTCCAAAACACGCCGCAAGTATGCCCACCATCATCGGGAAATCATCAGAGCCCCAGGACACAAACAGCAGCACTGCTGTTACCGGGATAAAGCAGATGGCAGCGACCTTGAATATGAACTTCATCATGGACGTGTTCTTCATCATGTTCATACAGTAGATCCAGTCATAGGTGCCGTCCTCCTCCCGGAACAGGACGTTGATGCCCAGCGCCTTCGCCTCTTCAGTTTCCAGAGATCCAAAATCTATGCTTCCGATGTCCCTGATATCCATACCAAAATCCTCTCTTTAGAGCCGCGCCTTTATGCAGACGCGGTGTTTTTATGCGTTTCCTTTACTGATGCAGTATGTAGTGCTCACTCCATTTGCTCATGACAGTGTACAGTTTTATTTTATAATAACTGCTGTTCATTTGCCACCATGAATACATGAAATCCAAGTCCGGCCGGCAATATCCGGCTCAAGAAAAGCAACTTTGTCTGGTATGAATAACAGATGGCAGGTCCACAACATCGAATCTGCCATCTGTTCACATCTTTTTTACAAATATTCATATGTATACATCATATTATCTGTTAATACTGCTATAATATTCTTGTGGTCTAATCATTTAAAGCGGCTTTTAAATCGTTTTATTGCCGCTTTATTGCCAACCGAGGAAGGAGGCAACGAAATGAATGTACTAAAAAGACATCTGGCAATTATACTCTCACTCTTCATGCTTTTCACGATGTGCCCATCCACGCTCTATGCATCATCGATAGACACAGATGGCGCTGCGGCTGCGGAAATCACGGAGCCGGAACCTGACACCGCACCGGGCGAAATCATTGTCGAGGAAACTGAAAACACAGCCGAAGAAATCGTCGATGAAGCAGTCGATGAGACAGTTAATGGAACAGTCGATGAAACAATTGATGATGCAGCCCCTGTCATCGAAGAAACAATTTCCGATACAGCTCCGGACACAGACGAATATGCTGAGGAACCGGCACCGGAAACAGACCCACAGGATATCACACCGAGCATTGATGAGAATCCCGAGTCAGAGGATCTGGTCGGAAAGCCGATAACTGTAGGCACGAACGTTACAGCGACATTTGATTCTTCTACGGGAGCGATAGTTCTTACTTCGAATGGAGGAACTCTTTGGCCCGGCTGGGCCAGTAAGGCCGGTCTCGATCCATTCGAAATAAAGTCGATTAAAGTCGCATCCGGAACAGTCTATTGTCCGGCTGATTCATGCGGGCTGTTTCATAGTTTCAGTAATCTAAAAACGCTGGACCTCAGCCATTTTGGCTACTCAAAGATAACAGATGCGTCCTATATGTTCTATGAATGCAGCAGCTTGAAGTCCTTAGATCTGTCCATCTTAGATACATCGAAATGCACTAATATGGATAATATGTTTTGTGGGTGCACCAGCCTGACTGATTTGAACATAGTCTTCTTCGATACGTCAAATGTAAAATCCATGATAAGAATGTTCAGAAACTGCTCCAGTCTGAAAACTCTGGATCTGACCAGTTTTGATACCCGCAATGTTGTGCATATGGATAATATGTTTGAGTCATGTACAGGTTTTACATCATTTAATCTGAGCCAATTTGAAACACCGAAGCTTACGAGTCTTAGGGATATATTTTACAATTGTAGCAACCTTACCACAGTTGATATAAGCGGATTTGATCTGTCAAAAGTAGATAAGTCTAATACGCTGTTCGAGAAATGCTCAAAGTTACAACTTATCAGAACCCCAAAAAGAAATACCGTCGCAAGAGATCTGCCTGTTACCTTATATGATAAGGCCAACAAATCATATACCAAACTGCCGGTAACATCGGAAAGTATGCTCCTTTCGAAATCAAAACAACTGTTAAAAGGCACAATGCTCGTTGGCGAGAGAGTCACTGCGTCCAAGGATTCTTCCGGTGCTGTTTCTTTTTATTCGGAGAATGGAACACTGTGGAATGACTGGCGTCGCAATTATCCGGACCTTGTCTATGCGACATCACTCAAAGTCGCTTACGGAACTATGTATCTGCCTGCCGATTCCAGTTATCTCTTCAATGAAAGCATACAGCTGACAAGTGTGGATTTTACCAACGTCAACACCTCCAAAGTAACTTCCATGGATGGAATGTTTTCATTGTGCTACCAACTGAAAGCATTGGATCTGAGCAAGTTCAACACGTCTAAAGTGACGAATATGCACGGAATGTTTTACGGCTGCCAAAACCTGAACGCGTTGGATTTGAGCATGTTTGACACGTCTAAAGTGACCAATACAGATTTTATGTTCGGCAATTGCTTTGCGCTAAAAATACTGGACCTCAGCAGTTTCAATCTTTCAAAGAACACTGTTTCTTCACAAACTTTCTTCGGCACTAAATTGTATTTACTCAAAGCTTCCAAGTACGATAAACTGTCAACACCCTTACCGGGTCCTTTATATGACAGTTCCGGCAAGAAGTATACTGCAGTGCCTAATCTTTCTAAGAGTATTGTTCTGGCAAAGTCAAAGCAGCTGGCAAAGGACTGCGAGACATACGGAAAACTCTTTACCGATGTTCTGGACCCATTACATCCGTACTACAAAGCCATCTACTGGGCTGCGCAGAAAGGCATTACGAAAGGCTACAGCGACGGATCTTTTGGCATAGACCTGCCCTGCACGAGAGGCCACGCGGTCATGTTCCTCTGGAGAATGGCCGGATGCCCGGCTCCCAAAGCGGTTTCCAAGTCCCCGTTCTCAGATGTTCCGACGACTCACACTTTCTACAAGGCAGTTCTCTGGGCTCAGCAGAAAGGAATCACGAAGGGCTACACGAGTGGACCGAACAAGGGCAAGTTCGGCATAAACGATACCTGCACGCGCGGCCAGATCATGATGTTCATCTGGCGATACAAGGGCCAGCCTAAGCCGAAACCCGTATCGAAGTCTCCGTTCAGCGATGTTCCGATGAACCATCCTTTCTATCAGGCTATCCTCTGGGGTTCTCAGAAGGGAGTAACAAATGGCTACACGACCGGACCGAACAAAGGCAAGTTCGGCATCAATGACAACTGCACCCGCGGTCAGATCGTGACCTTCCTCTACAGGATCAGATAGGCGAAGATAGTATAAGCAGCGAAGGCACCGCGAAACTTTGACATATTTTTGCCCCTCTCCCAAAGTCCCTCGTATATATGAATGTACGGGTCAAAGGAAGCCCGATCATAAAAGAAAATTAAGACAATTAATCGATAAATAAGGGAGAATACAATCATGACAGAAATGAGCAAAATCAGTTTTGAGGCACTTGAGGAGATCACAGGCGGCAAAATCGTCACAGTAGCAAACGATGCAGTAAATTACGCAAACATCAGACATACACCGGGTCTTAACGGCAAGATCGCAGCTAAGGTCTACAACGACACAAAGCTCAGAACAACGGGCTTAAAGGTCGAAAAAGACGGCTATGTCTGGTATGAAGTCACACTGATCGACGGCTCCGACAACGCATGGATCGCAGGCAGCCTGATTGGTTTTTAATTAGAGAACCGCTGAATTAATACTGAATATAAAGATGGCAGGTCCGCAATATCGGATCTGCCACCTTTTTGTTCTTTGCGAAAATCAACGGATTCAGGCAGCCCGTGAATGTCAAGGCCCCCAATTATTTTGCAAATATTGATATGTATACACCAAGTTTTCTGTAAACGCTGTTATACTATTATCAGTTCTTATCACTCAAGGCGATTTGCCTCAGAGAATAATTAACAACACGAGAAAGAAGACTGCCATGAAAATAGTATGTTATGGGGATTCCAACACATACGGGTTCGACCCGCGGCTCGGGACTCCGGGCCGGCTTGCAAAAAATGAGCGTTGGACAGGAATTATGGACAGCGAACCCGATATTGAAATTGCAAATGAAGGTATGAACGGAAGATGCATCCCATCCGCCTCCTACGAATACCGCTCCCTCAAAAAAATCCTCCAGCGCCACTATGATGCCGATATGCTCATCATCATGCTGGGGAGCAACGACCTCTTTATGACGAGGGAAGCGACGGCGGAAAAAATTGCGGACAAGATGCGAAATGTGTTCGTGAATGTTCCGGAGCTCATCCGTTGGAAGACCTCTGGGCCAATGGCCTCCGGGGATCCGGCAGCAACGATCTCGGTGGACTCAGAAAACATAGCTCAAAAACGAATTCTGCTCATCTGTCCCCCTGCCCCGTCGGACCGCGTTCTCTTCTACGAGATGGCCGGGATTCCGATGTCACAGTCGGCGGATTCCGCCGCGCGCGTTATGAAAGAGCTTCCTGAAAAGCTTGCAGCCGTCGCAACTGAGTTCGGCCTCGAATTCGCGGATGCAACAAAGTGGAATATCGCCTGCATGTTTGACGGGCTGCATTTTTCTGAGGAGGGTCATAGGACATTTGCAAAACAGCTTCTCATGGTGATACGGGGACGATAAATCAGCGTGAATTCAGCCCGTACACATAAGCGATATAGCAGGCAAAATCTCCGAGCCGCTTTCTATGCACGAACTCATCCAGCCCGAGCTCCTCGCGCCATGTGTTGTCCCAGCCCTTCATTTTCATGCAGCGCCAGATGGCATTCAGATGGCTGATGACCGCATCGTGGCATGCTGTGCGGGCATCATCTGTGTCCATCCTCTCCTGCCGCGAGATCATGTACCAGGTCGCCCGTATATTGGCATACCTGGCAGCAGTTTTCGCAAAATCTTCCCAGAGTTCGGCGAAGTCCTCATCCTCCGTGTTCGCGTTGTCAAGAAGCATCTTGTATATTCTGTCCGCTTCCTCAAATGAGAGGGAATCCGACATGCCCAGATAATCGTCATACTGCATCGGTTTTGACATATTTTCTCCTCCTGTTTTCCGATCCGTTTTTACATCGGTATCTCTTTTCCATCAAACAGCGTGCTGTATAAGATTATAGCACAGATTCAGGAGATGGTTCTTTAGCCGCCCTCAAAGTTTCTCGTGAAATGTCCATCCCCTTAGCCTCCCCCCAAAAGTATTTCGTACAAATATATGTAAGGCCGATACAAAGGCCAATTAGAATGAAAATTATACCAAACGATTTTGGAGGAATATAAAATGAAGCAATTTATCAACTTTCTCAAAAAGCAGCCGCTCCTTACCGGCATTCTGGCTATTGCTGTCGCAATAATTTCTATTCACTTCATACCCACCGAAGGTCTTCTGGCGGGTGGACTCCTCAGGATGCTGCTCTCCGCGACAATGGCATTTTTCCTGTATCTGATCTCCGGCGAGAAGACACTCGAAAACTGCGGACATGACGTAGGGTACACGATCAAAGTTATGATGCCGTACATCATTATCGCATTGGTCCTCGGCGCGCTCTCCCTGTTTTCTGCTTTCGCAAATAATACTCTGCAGGCAGACTGGTATATCCGGCTTCCGCTTTTATTCTTCGAGATGCTGTTCGTAGGTCTTTTCGAAGAGGTTGCTTTCAGAGCAATTATCAACGACGCAATTGTTTACCAGTTCAGGAACTTCAAGTATGTATTTGTCCTGAGCGCAATTGCAGTGACATTTCTTTTCGGTTGGGGACATATTGCATTTGCTGACATCTCCACACCGCTCCTGTTCAGTCAGGCTGTGGCCAAGATCCTGAGCAGCGGACTGTTCGGACTTGCCCTCCTCTTTATGTACTGGAAAACACGCAACATCTGGGCATGCGCCCTCGTTCACGCTATCTATGATTTCCTGCTCTCACTTTCCATGGCATTCTTCGAGATTGCACCTATCACGAGTTATGTAAAGACTGGCGATGTCGGACTTGCAGGACTGATTGCTATGTCCATCCAGACGATTGTTGCGGTGATCATCTGCATCGTAGTCTGGAAAAAAGTTGGCAAGAGCATGGATTTCGAAGAAATGAGGCAGAACTGGTAAGTAACCGATAAATTATACGGCGCAGGTTCAATGCGGAACCTGCGCCGTTTTATTCTCTTATATGCCTGCCGGCCAGCCTTCCCGCCTGCGAATCCCCGCGTATATGATATAAGAGACAATGACGGTAAAAAGATCCGCCGTTGCCTGGGTCCAGACAATACCCGTCATCCCGAAAATCCGGTTCATGATGAACAGCAGCGGAATATTGAACACTACCTGCCGTATGACAGCTAGCCGGAATGAATCTTTTCCCCTGCCAATCGCCTGAGTAAAATGAACCATACTGAAACACAGGAACATGAGCGGTGTCGCAATACATCTGGCTCTCAGGAACTGCGTACCGAGCCGCACCGTTTCCGCGTCACCTATGAAAGACTGCATGATGACCGGTGCAAATGTAAAATACAATATCACACTTACCACGCCCACGATGAGCCCCATTGCTCTGCCGAACCGGAACACATCATCCATTCGCTCTCTGTTCCCGGAAGAATAGCTGTAGGCTACGAGCGGCACCATGCCGAGGCAAATGCCGATACCGATATTGAGCGGCAGCCGCTCCGCTTTAAGAACAATACCTATGGCTGCAAGGTGTGTGTCCCCGTAGGTCGATGACAGACGGTTGATGACGATGTTGCACAGGTCAAAAAGAAAAACTGACGACGCTGCGGGAAGCCCGACTCCGAAAATCGATGCCATGGATTCGGAAGAAGGGTATCGACCCTGCATCCGTACTCGAAGGATCGTCTCGGCGCCGACCTTGCGATAGGTCATAATGAAGTAGGCGAGGACTGTCAGGTTGCTCAGCATGGTGGCAATGGCAGCACCCATGACCTGTTTCCCGTCAGGAAGAATGACGAACATGAAAAGCGGGTCCAGCGCAATGTTCAGCAGTCCACCCATGCTGAGGCCGAAAGAGGCTTCCGAGGACCTCCCGATATTGCGGAGCATGGATGACATTGTGTTGCTGAGTATGACCGGAATTCCTCCGATTACGACCACGAAGAACATGTACTGCTTCGAATACGGCAGCACATTATCGCTGGCACCTAAAAAGCGAAGGAGCGGTGTCATCCCGATAAGGCACAGGAACGAGAACAGCGCTGCCGACGCCAGGGCCATCCATAAACAGGCGGCAGACACTCGTGAAGCCTCCTCATTATCCCCTCTCCCGATCAGGCGGGCTATCAGCGTCCCCCCGCCTGTCCCGTAGATATTGGAAAGAACGATGGTCAGCATGTAGACCGGGAGGACCAGCGAGCAGCCGGCTACCATTTGCGGATTATTGGTTCTTCCCACGAACCAGGTGTCCGCCAAGTTGTATACCAGCGTTATGAGCTGGCTGGCGATGGCCGGCATAGCCATGACCCACAGTGCGTGTGGGACGTTATCCTCCTCGAACAGAAATCTCTTATCTTCCATTGCAAATAATTCCTGTCAGCCTTTCATTTGCTGCACGTTCCGCTTCTTATCTACGAATATCGAAGCGCCTCTGCACATCCAACCTCGACTCTGTGTATGACTCAACTTTATTAATAATCTGACTTTGTGATGACTACATTTCCTTCAGCATCAAGCAACGGCGTGATTCCGCCCGCGTATCCTGACTTCCATACAAGGTAATGGACGCCTGTCTCCGTGTCCACCAGGATCTGGCGTCTTCCGTCATCCCTCAGTTCTCCGCCATCTGCATAAACTCGTTTGAATCTTTCATCCTGTTTCTTATTGAACATAATCAAATCCTCCATCAATCAGGTCGTAAATTCCGCTTGCTGTGCGTATAGTGGATCATGCCGCTACACTTCGCAGGCAGATGAGTTATGCCTATTTTACACGTTTTGTATATGGTTTCCAAGGTCACTTATGCCATTCTTTCGTAAAGAAACAAGATAAACAAAATTAAAATTAAAAGTCGGGAAAATTCTCTATAGCCCTTTTTTTAAGTTCCTCGTATAATAAAGTATGAGGATGAAGAGCCTCTGAAAAAAAACTATACTAAGATAAAGGAGGATAAAGTCATGGCAGATATGGATAAGATCAAAGTTGATGAGCTTCAGGATGTGACCGGCGGCATTGAAGATGCTAAAATCGGCAGCGGCACAGAACTTGACTCTACTGACACTGAAGTCAAGAGGAGCAGCCCTGTATTTTGCTACCCGGCATTATCTATCCTTGTCAAGCTTGTCGATCAGTATTATAGAAAGAAAAATTCATAACATGAGGCTGTTTGCACTGAACTCCTCATATGAGAAAACTTAATACAGTAGACCAGTAAGAGCCGGCGCGGTTGCGCCGGCTTTTTTCATATGCTCCGATTGTGCAAAAACATTTAGCCATCCCTCATAGTTTCTCGTATATATAAATGTAAGGGTGCAGAGAAGCCCATTAGAATATAAAAATAAAGATAATCAGGAGAAAAACCATGAAGAATAAATTAGTCGTAACCATCCTCACAATTGTACTTTCCGCAAGCATCGGCGCTGGCGGCGTAGCACTTGGATCTCACCTCGTAACATATTTACCGGCCAGCAACGTGGCAGCAACTCAGGTCACAGAGATCTCCCAGGAAGAGACGAAGACCGAGAACGATGACGCAGAGAAGGCTGCTAAAGAGGCCGATGACCAGCAGGCTGCTGAAGAAGCTGCAAGAAAGATAGCTGATGAGAAGAAAGCCGCCGAAATAACGGCTGAGAAGGAAGCCGCCGAGAAAAAGCTCGCTGATGAAAAAGCTGCAAGAGAAGCTGCTGACAAGAAGCTTGCTGAGGAGAAAGCAGCAAGAGAAGCCGCTGACAAGAAGCTTGCTGACGAAATAGCAGCAAGAGAAGCCGCTGAGAAAAAGCTCGCTGCTGAGAAGGCTGCCAAGGACGCCGCTGAGAAGAAGTCTGCTGACGAAAAGGCTGCCAAGCTGAACGCTGAGAAGAAGGCCGCTGAGGAGAAGGCTGCCAGAGAAGCGGCTGAGAAGAAGGCTGCTGAGAAGAAGGCTGCCGAGGAGAAGGCTGCCAGAGAAGCGGCTGAGAAGAAAGCTGCTGAGGAGAAGGCTGCCAGAGAAGCGGCTGAGAAGAAAGCTGCTGAAGAGAGAGCAGCCATGGAAGAGCAGAGAATGCAGGCTGAGCGCGAAGCTCAGAGACTGGCTGACGAAGAAATTCGCAGACAGCTTGAGATAGAGGCACAGAAAGAGGCCGAGGAAGAAGCCCGCAGACAGGCTGAGCTTGAGGCTCAGAGACAGGCTGAAGAAGAAGCTCGCAGACAGGCTGAGCTTGAGGCTCAGAGACAGGCT
>JBGUWZ010000058.1:0-15269 GCA_045221675.1 Lachnospiraceae bacterium
TACAAGCGGTGGGTAAATCAATATCCTGCTCGTCTCAGTGGCGGGTCACAATCCCCCACTGAGATAAACGCTCCGCGAGGATGCGCAGGGATTCGGTTTGGTATTATGTCAGCTATCGCTGACCCGAATCCCGCGCCAAGTCTCGCGAGCGAGACTTGAATTATGTAAAAATTCTTTGAGAGCCGACAGTTCCTCAAGCATCGTCTGCCTGCCGATATCATATACGCGGATGAGCTCCCTCGGATCATGCTCGGTCGAGCCTATCCTGAGCGGCTCCGGCGGGCAGATGATGAATGCGTCACCGCTCGCCGCTCTTGACTTGATGTAATCCCTCTCCCGGTTGTAGCGCATATGGCGGGTGGCTACCGCGTTAATCAGGGCAGGATAGTCTTTATAGACCCTGCGAATAAGCGGCAGAGCTTTATTGGGCTTTTTCACAAAGTTATATGGCTGAGTGAGAACGACCAGATTCCGGTCATAGCCCTTATTCTCAAGAAACCGCAGAGGGATCGAGTCGGATATACCTCCGTCGAGAAGCTTCCAGCGGCGGATCTTCACCGGCTCCGAGACAATCGGCATCGACGCGGATGCCATGAACCAGTAGAGGTCCTCGCCGTCGCCCTTCTCAAGATGTCTGAAGACTGCTTTTCCGGTCTCCATATCTGTGCAGCCACAGTAGAATTCCATCGGGTTTGCCCTGTAAGCAGGTATATCGAAGAGATCCAGTTTATACGGAATCTCCGTGTAGCAAAACTCAGCCCCGTACAGGGTACCGGTCGTGATCAGTGATCGCATGGACGCAAAGCGCCAGTCCCGGCAGTATTTCAGGTTATATCTGATCACTCTTCCGTGCTGCCTTGATTTCAGGTTACAGCCGAAGACAGCTCCGGCAGATACGCCGACCCCGCCGTCAAAAGATATGTCATTTTCCATGAGCACATCTATGACACCGGCAGTGAACATCCCGCGCATAGCGCCGCCTTCCATCACAATTCCTGTTTTCATATAAATCCTTTCAAATGCGGCAGGCCGATCCGTCGGCTGAAAACGCCGGCGGAAGACATGAGTCCGCCTGTCTGTCAGGCATCCGCAAGAAACGCGAGATAGCCTCTGTATGTTTCATATATATCCGCTTTGGACGTTGCCTCCCACGGCGCGTGCATATTTAACACCGGAACACCGCAGTCTATGACTTCCATTCCGTAGAGAGCAAGAATATATGCGATCGTGCCGCCTCCTCCAAGATCTACGCGGCCGAGCTCGGACGTCTGGAACACAACATCATTTTTATCAAGTATGTCACGAAGGCGCGCGATGTACTCTGCATTGGCGTCATTGCTGCCGGATTTACCGCGGGCTCCCGTGAACTTGTGGAAGCACATTCCTCCGCCGAGGTAGGCTATGTTCTTCTTTTCGAATGCCGACGCGTAATTCGGGTCGAAAGCACTCGCGACATCAGAAGAGAGCATTCGGGAAGCCGCAAGGCATCTCCTAAGGCTGAGTTCGCTGTAGGTCCCTGTCAGATTCATGACTTCGGCGATCGTATTCTCGAAGAACATGGACCGCATTCCTGTCGCGCCGACTGAGCCGATTTCTTCTTTGTCGACGAGGATACAGCACGCTGTGCGGTCCACATCGCCCGCCTCAAATATTGCGCGGAGCGACGGATACGCACAGGCACGGTCATCCTGACCGTAGGACAGAATCATTGAGCGGTCAAGACCGGCATCCCGCGCTTTTCCCGCCGGGACGATTTCCAGTTCCGCCGAGATAAAGTCATCCTCTTCGACATCGTATTCATCCTTGAGGATCGCGAGGACCGCGCGCTTCACTGCTCCGCGCAGTTTTTTTGACTCTGACTGTTCAGCCTTTTCCTGGCGGGCCGCGTACATCTGACCGCGTGTCAGAGTATCATCCTCATCCTCCTCGTCATCTTTCCCGCTATCAATAATAAATGGCCTGTTGCCGACAACCAGGTCCAGAGCTTCGCCTGTGACCGCCTCTGACGTCTTTTTGGCCATCTGCTCCTGAGACAGGTGGATCAGCAGATCAGATATAAAGAATACAGGATCGTCCTCATCCTCACCTATGTTCAGGATTGCTGTCGTCCCATCCTTTCTGACAATGACACCGTGCAGGGCAAGCGGCAGAGTGACGTAAAGATATTTCTTGATACCGCCGTAATAATGTGTGTCGAGATAGGCAAGTCCGCTGTCCTCATACAGAGGATTCTGCTTGACATCGAGTCTGGGGGAGTCGATATGAGCACCGAGGATATTCATTCCGCTCTCCATCGGCTGATGGCCTATTTTCATCAATATAACGGTCTTGTTCATCCACACAGCATAGACTTTGTCACCGGGAGAAAGGGTCCCGCCCTCCTCTATCAGTCTTGCGAGCTCCACGAATCCGCGTTCCTCCGCCTCATTCACGATCGTGTCCACGCACTCGCGCTCTGTCTTGGATATGTTGAGGAACTGCTTGTATTCCTCGGCAAAATCATAGGCTTCCTTTATTCGCTTTGTGCTGTAGGCCGCCCATACATTTCTTCTTTTCATAAAATTCCTTTCAGCTTTTCTCTCCAGAGTCTCCCTACCGGAAGACCGACAACGTTTGTGTAGTCACCGTCTATTTTTTCGATATGGCGCGCAAATATTCCCTGGATCCCATATGATCCCGCCTTGTCAAACGGTTCACCGGTCGCGATATAAGCATCGATCTCGGCATCGGTCAGCGGAGATACGAACACGTCAGTCCGCTCAGCAAATGCAGTCTCCCGGATACTTCGGCGTTCACCCTGCGGGACATCGCTGACTTCGCGGCAGCCGCCTTCATCACCCGGAACCTCTGCCACGCAGACACCGGTATAGACCTGATGCACATTTCCGGAGAGTTCCCGAAGCATCCGGCGGGCGTCATCCGGATCCTTCGGTTTTCCGAGGACCTCGCCTTCATATACAACGATTGTATCGGCACCGATCACAAGCACAGCCTCTCCTGCATGATTGGACGCGACTGCAAGGGCTTTCCTTCGGGCAAGCTCCTGAACTATGACTGCCGGCTCTGTGCCGCTGACATTTTCATCTGTGTCAGAAACTTCGACGGTGAAGGGAACTCCGATCTGGGTCAGGAGCTCGCGCCGTCTGGGGGACTGGGACGCAAGTATAATTCTTCCCATCACAGAGCCTTCTTTATAGCTTCAAGGAAGTCATCGAACTCCTCGAACGCTTCGAGGTCCGGATTGTCTTTCATGATCTGCTCGGTGCTGCGGAACAGGAAGCCGGCCTTTGAGGCTCGAATCATAGCAAGGTCATTGTGGCTGTCGCCTGCTGCGATGGTCTCAAATCCCGCCGACTGCAGTGCTCTGACCGTCGTCAGTTTAGACTGCGCACAGCGCATTCTGTAGCCGGTGATTTCGCCGTTCTCACCCACCTCCAGGGTATTGCAGAACAGGGTCGGATAACCGAGCTTCTTCATGAGCGGCATTGCGAACTGGGTGAAGGTATCGCTTATGATGATGACCTGTGTGATTTTTCTCAGCTCATCGAGAAATTCCTTAGCGCCGGGAAGCGGATCGATCTTCTCGATCGTAGCCTGGATCTCCCGAAGACCGAGCCCATGCTCTTTCAGTATGCCGAGTCTCCATTTCATGAGCTTGTCATAGTCCGGCTCATCGCGAGTCGTTCGTCGAAGCTCGGGGATACCGCTGGCTTCGGAAAACGCGATCCAGATTTCAGGAACCAGTACACCTTCCATATCAAGGCAGACAACATTCAGATTACTCATACTCTTTACTCCTTTAGAATCATACGCGCATCCGATGTAATGACCGGTTTTGCGTTTTTCTCTCATTCATGTCTCGCCTATCGTCCCTGCATCGCTTGCGCAGTCACGGAAAAGCAGACTATAATAATCTTATCAAAATTGAAAAACAATGTAAACGAACATTTGAGGATATGACACATGGCTGATTCAGACTACATGGAAGGCCGGATCCGGGATCTCGCCCGCAGTGCCTATTTAAATGACTATATCACGCACACCGATTTTCTTTCAGCCTCCGAGCAGGCTGCGTTTCACACGGCGCTGCGAAGGCTCGGAGTACCTCCGCTGGTGGATCGGGTAGAAGGCGCACAGTATCTCCTCTGCGGAGGATTCGATGAAGCGGAGCGTCAGACTGCAGTTTTTCTTCCGTCGTGGCTGGATGCGGAGACATATAAAGCACAGGAAGAAGAGGCGCCTCAGGTCGTAACATGCCTGAAAATTTCTCCGGCTGCCGCAAAATTCGCAGATGCTCTCTCACACAGAGATTATCTCGGTGCTCTCATGAATCTGGGAATCAACCGGGGACAGGTCGGCGACATCCTGATTGACCGTGAAGACTCCTCCGCCTATGTGTTTATCTTTAGGGATATGGCCGATTTCATTTGCAGTGAGCTGTCCCGCGTCAGACATACGACAGTGATCCCCCGCGAAGTCCACCCGTCATCGTGCACGGTGAGGCCGGAATTTGAGATGCGTGAGGGTTCTGTCGCCTCTCCAAGGCTCGACGCGGTCCTCTCTTTTGTCTGCAGGCTGGCAAGGGGCAAAGCTCAGGAGCTGATCGAGCGGGAAGCCGTCACGGTCGACGGGCAGACCGCTCTTTCCGGCGCACACGAGCTGAAAGAGGGTTCCAGAGTGTCAGTGAGGGGCTTCGGAAAATTCGTATTTGTGGGTTCCCGCGGAACGACAAAGAAAGGCCGGAGTTATATCGAAGTTAAAATTTACAAATAAAATAGCCCGCACCGGGGAAAATCCATCCCCATGCGGGCTGCTTTTAATTCTGATCTATCGGTCCCATTCTTCCGAGGTACTGGGACGGTATATGTTTTTCGAGAAGACTCTCAATATAGTCCATGGACATGGGCTGTCCTTCTGTACTGACTGTGGCTGTGCCGTGCATGAGGGCCAGTTCATCGGAGTACATACTTAACGGATACAGGGCGAGATTCTCGCGGTCACCCGTGTAATGGGTAACGATCGGGAGAAATCCCATCGCGGTCGGTCTCACTTTGCCTGATGCGTCCTTTGTGACCTGTACATTCAGCATGCCGCTGACCAGCTGGTCTCTGACTTTCTGCGCACTGAAGAAATTGCCGAGCGAGTAGATGACCGGGCACTTCTGTCCGTCACTCTCGCGTGTCAGGGTCACAAGGTCCTGAAGGACATGTGAATGATTTCCGAATACGATATCAGCCCCCCAGTCAACAAGTTTCTGGGCTTCATTATAGACATAATCATTTGTCACATCCGTATTCTCGTCTCCCCAGTGAGCATGGACAACAACGATGTCCGCCTTCTCTTTGGCTTCCTCGATCATGCTTCTCACAAGATCAGGGTCATTCATGTAGACAACAATTGCGCTGTAGCTGGACGGCAGTTCGTCATTCGTCATCTCTACAAAGCTGAGAAATGCAACCTTTATTCCATTCTTCTCAATAATACGGAAGTCAAAAAGATCATCGTAGCCGTAATAAAAGCCGGTGCAGGGAATGTTCTTTTCATCCCAATATTCGCGAGTCACATATGCTCCGTCAACACCCATGTCAAACATGTGGTTATTTCCCATGTTTGCAACATCAAATCCCGCGTCGATCAGGGCATCGCCCATCTCTGTCGGAGTGTTAAAATGCGGGTAGCCGGATGCCGATCCGAGGGCTGTGGCAAGAGGTGTCTCCTGGTTCACAGTTGCCAGATCAGCTGAGGATATGAACGGCTTGATATTTTTATAGAATGGACGGAAATCGTAACCGGATCCGGTGCTGGCCGTGAGGAATACCTGCTCATGGGCAAGGTTATCTCCGACACCCATTATGGTGATACTGTTATCATCCACCGCCTGTGCTCCGCCATCAAGGAATGCTTCCGTCTTCTGCTGAAGCTCCGTCTGTACCACCGCAAGGCTTGACTCATCCGCAACCACGCTCTCTGTCACTTCCGGTTTCGGGGCCTTGCCCTTGTTTCGGATTCCCCTGGCAACGAAAAGAACTATCAGGAACAGTATGAGACAGAAAACTGCTTTGATGAGGATTGCGATGAGCGAAGTATCTACGACGAGATCTTTGAGTACGTCCATATAAGTGCGCTTCTTTTTCTGCCTGGTCCGGGTACTTCCCGAGCGCTCACCGGCAGACCTGCTGCCTGTCGTGCGCTTTTTCCGGGCCTCCTCAGCGCTTACCGGTCTGTGCTTTTTCCGCGGCATGCCTTCCGCACTCTCCGGTCTGACCTTCTTCTGCGGTGCACCTTCCGTGCTCTCCGGCCTGCGTTTCTTCTTTGGAGCTTCCTCTGTGTTTACCGGTCTGCGCTTTTTCTGCTGTGCACCTTCCGTGCTCTCCGGTCTGACCTTCTTATGCGGCGCACCTTCCGTGCTCTCCGGCCTGCGTTTCTTCTTTGGGGCTCCCTCCGCGCCTACCGGCCTGCTTTTCTTCTTTGGGGTCCCCTCCGCGCTTACCGGCCTCTTTTTTTTCTTCGGTGTGCTTCCGGAATTGCCTGTATCAGATGTCACGGGCTCACTTTTATCAGCAGCATCACTCTTCGGTGCGCTGATGTCAGCAGACTGTGGCGGTCTTTTCTTGGGACGACGCTTCTTTTGGATTTTTGGAGTTTCATCCGAAAGACTGACAGGGCTTTCATCCCTGACAGTTTCGTCCGCAAGACCGTTCTGATTTAATTCCCGCTTGTCCATAAGTCTCTCCCTGCAAAATAATATCCCTATTATTATAAAACAAAACTCTGGATAAATCGAACTAAATTATACCTTATAGCTGTTAAATCAGCGATAAATCAGTCTGAGTATCCGTAATAAGCACTCGGAAAGCACAGAACTCCCCACCTTCTGACATAAAAGCGGGGAGTTTTATTATTTTGTCTTAAATATGAATTTATCCTGAATCTTATATGCTGCAAAGAACAGGGCCAGATCAACCGCGACTTTCAGCCGCACCGCACCGCCTCCTATGAGCATCTCAAGGAAGTGAACAGCGAACGCGGAGATTGAACACTGCACGGCTGTAAGGATCATGAACTGCCTCAGAGACTTACGCCTGCTCTCATTGCTCTTGAACACCAGGGCACGGCTCAGGAAGTAATTGAACGTGGCTGATACTGACCTTGCCATAAACGTCGATACAATAATCGGGTAAGGCACATTTTTCAGCAGGAATGCAGTGAATATCCAGAACAGGAAAATATCGATGCAAGCCGCAAATATCGACGTGGCACCGAACACCATAAGCTTCCTGAATATAACAACATAAATCAGAATAGTGTTCCAGACCAGGTTAAAGTGCGTCTCGGCATCAGGGTTCGGCTCCGTGAGCTCAATCGGCACCTCCGAATACCCGTAATCTTTCATGCCGATGAGATACGATGTCTCATAGGCGTAGGAGCGCTCAGAATATTTCATGCACACCTTGACCAGCCTGTCCGGAATACCCCGGAGCGTGCAGAGCACATCACTGCAGCGGGCGTTAAAAAGATAATGGAACCACAGCACTGCAATTCGACTGCCCTTTCGAGTCGCATTCGACATATATGGACTGTCAAAGCTGCGGGTACCGAGCACGAGCTTGGGTTTCAACCTGTCATTCTGCTTATCGAGTTCCTCTGCAATTTTTATAATATCACTGACCCGGTCACATCCGTCCGAGTTGACAGTTATTAAGCCGTCCCTCTTTCCCGAATATGTCTCTAGATATTCCCTCATACCGGTCTTAAGCGCCATGCCCTTCCCGCGATTCGACTGGTGATGGAACACCGTACACCCCATCTCCCCGGCTTTGTTGAAAAGGTCTGATTTTTCCTGCCTGCTGCCGTCGTCGACAATAATGATATCGCGAAATCCTTCATCCATGAGTTCCTGGATATATGAGCAGAAATTTTCTGGCGGGTCATAAGCCGGAATAAGGATCACACTTCTTCTTTCCACAAAAAATCTCCATATATCTAAAGTTTTCTGCGCTGAACATTACCTATGAAAATATCAGATTTCCATCTTATATGCAAGTAAATTTTGCATTCCCTTTACATTAGGCACTACTAATGCACAGTCTCCCCGTCTCGCCTGCCTTACAAATTTGCAGTGTATTTTATTCTTAATCGCCGTCTGATTCTCCTCTTCTAATCTGCGCAGTACAGACGATAATTACCGTCCCCGGATTCAAAGACGAGTGAAAGCGCTTCGGCAATCACATCCTCCCTCGCCTCCACATCGTCGTAATACATCCCCCTCTCATAGAGCACATAGTTTATGTTCTCCTCACTCAGGGTTCTCAAAAGTTCAGCTTCATCATTAATCGTATATATATATTTTGCCATTTCAAAGCGGTAGTCCGTGTCGTATCCCGCCGACCACGCATAATATGGCCATCCGCAATACATCCGGCATCCGCTGACCGTGAAATCCGATACAGAATCGGGTCCTGACAGCACCAGATCGTCCCATGTCAGGTTGTCCTTAATATATTGACCAAGCTCGCTCTCCGTGTCGACGACAAATTCATGGTCTTTACCGTTGTTCCTTATGATGATCACAAAATCGTATGCTCCGGTCGCCATGAGAATGACAGTGAGTACAATTGCAAATGTCCGGGCGGCTACAGTACGCCTCTCCCGCCACAGTCTGACAAGGAGCTCCGCCCATATGACAGAGAGAAAAGCCATGGACATCATGATGTATTTGTGATTGACAGTCACATCCGGCGTGAGGGACATTGTGAACGCAAACACTGTCGGCAGGAGAAACGCGCATATGAGTGCCCTGTATTTCCCCTCCAGAACCATCGCGGCAAATATCGCACCTGCAATGGTCATTCCGGAAATCTCGATCAGGAACCAGAGAACGCCTGTCACTGTTTTGCTCTCGCTGATAAATCCCCAGAAAAAGGTGGGAGACACCGCGCTTCCGTTGATAAAGAAATGCGTCTGAGCAAAAGACAGGCACACGGTAATAATCGCAAGCCCCAGGAAATCCAGCTTATTTTCTGAAAAGAGAGCAAATCCGGCAAGGACCAGCAAGCCTCCGATCACGCACGCTCCGTTCCAGAAGGAGAGCGCGCCTAGCACTGCGCCGGTGAGTATGACACAGGGTAAATTCTTTAATGCCCAGGCATCCCGTGTAAAAAACAGTCCCTTTATATATGCAGACAGGCTGCCAGCGGTTAATCTGTCCTTTCGATCGGGCTCATCCGCCACGGTGCTGTGTCGTCCCGGCTCATCCGCCTCGATGCTCAGTCGTTCCGGCTCATCCGCCTCGATGCTCAGTCGTTCCGGCTCACTCTTAAGGCCGTCCTGCTCATTCGAACGGTCTGAAAGTTTCCGCGAATAAGAAGACTCATTGTCGCCGAACGCATTTTCAAGATAGCCGTAGTAATACCAGATGACCGCCATGACAATCAAAAGCCCAAAGCCGAGATGTCTCTGGTTCAGGTAGACGTTATAATTCCAAAGTCCCCAGTTCTCGTTGGGCGTGTATCCGATGAAAACACTGTTCTCGCGGAATGCGTCTATAAGGTCCCCTGCTGACAGATGCTCTGCGATAAAATAGAACAGAGCAAGGCCGCTGCGAAATACGAAGAGGAACGGGGTGATGATCGCAGCCGCGAACCGTCCCGTAACTCTCAGAGTAAACTGCGTCAGCATGACCAGGAACCCGAAAAGGCCGAGAATCGAGGGCAGGTTATAGGCAATTTCAATCGGGAGACCCATTCGTTCCAGATTCCCGCAGAAGAACATGAACATGAAATGATACTTGATATCCTCCCCCGCAAAGAAGGGATACTGAGTCGGGAAGTTCTCGAACCAGGAGAACGAGCGAATCAGAGAGAGATTCGGGGCGTAATCACTGAAAACAGTGTAGCCCATGTAAAGATCATCTCCATCGGCATGCAGTACATAGCGGAAAGTCAGCGTCACAAAAACAAGGAGGGCAAGGTAGAATACAGCCTCCTTCTTAAACAGAACCATGTTACTGATCAGCCCGCTGAAATATTTCCGCTCAGTCAGTGAACCTTTATTTTCCGGTCGGCTGCCGGCCTTCATGCCCCGTTTCTGCGCAGCCTGTGGGCTATCAGCCTCCGATCGGCTGCCGGCCTGCATATTCCTTATGATCGGACTGATACAGCTAAGAAGTACAAATGCCATTCCTGCCGCCATCGCGCAAAGCTCCGCTCTGCCGAGCGGATTGGTCGAATGCGCACGTACACAGAGAAAGTATCCGATCAGATAAACTATCCATGTCTCCAACATAACACCGATTCCGAAAGAAGCAGTCAGCCGGACCCAGATGAGGTTCAGATTCTCTTCGGAATTTTGATTTGTACCGATAAAATATCCGGTAAGCTTCCATCCGGCAGCTGTACCGATCACTAAAAATAAAATAGCCTGCATGGTATCCTCGTAAAGCCGGCAGCTTATCCCTCCATCAGTGATAAAGGATTTATGCCGGTAATATTATCTGGCATCCAATTTCTCAAGAAAAGAAATCAGCAGCGAAAGTCCGTCCACCGCCACGCAGAAATCTTCATCGTGACGGATGCATGCCTCGTATGTCTCCCTGAGGTCGAACCATTCCACCCGTTCCACCTCCTCGGACTGAAGCGTGAGTTTTTCAATATTGACAGAGCTGTCGTACACATACACAAAGGCAATCTCATTGTCCCGGAACATTTTTCCGTGGAATTCCTGCTCAAAGTGTATGTCAAATGTTCCTGCAAATGTCAGCTGATCCTCCCGAACCTCAATTCCCAGCTCCTCAGAAAGTTCTCTGATAGCTGACTCCAAAGGTTCATGACCTGCGGCGATGTGCCCGGCTGAGGAAGTATCATATTTGCCCGGAAAAGAATCCTTGTCTGCTGAACGCTTCTGGAGCAGAATCTGTATTCTGCCAAAAGCACGCCGTATGATCCAGATGTGGGCAGTGCGGTGCCTTATGGCATGAGCGTGCGCGTATGTCCTCTCCACTATCTCGCCGGTCGGGTTTCCGTATAAGTCAACTATATCAAAAAATTCCATGGATGCCTCCGAAAAACGCCTGATCCGACAGCGGTCAGGCGTTTCCAATAATTCATGTAAGCATAAGGAGCGCAAACCATTGCGCCGCCTTTCCGCAATTTACTTCCCAAGCACTTTTTTGATCATCGGCAGCAGGCCTGCTCTGCGGGCAGCGCGAACAGCCGCACGGCGGCAGCGCGCATATAATGCCCGAACCGGATAAATGGCATTCCAGAAACGGACATATAACAGGTAGAATCGGTTCTCCGTGCCGATCTCTTTTCCCTTCCTCTTGAAGGAAGTCAGAACACCGATCACATCTTCGTCCGGGACGGTTTCGACAGAATATGTGTTATCGCCCCGAATCAGATAGTGGTCTTTTCCCACACCGATCACACGGTGGAGCACGTAATTTCTGCCCCGTCTGTACAGAGCCACATCATATTTGTGCAGACGACAAGTAGGGATCCGGATAATGACCAAATCCCTGTTCTGACGCAGCATCGGTTCCATGCTAACGCCGCGTGTCTTGTAAACAAGATAGCCGTCACGGGCGAGAAGTTCTTCAAACTTAACGCTCATCAGTACATCACACCTTTATGTTAAAAATCACAAAAAAAGGGTCCTTCATTTTCTTCCGGCTCAAACATTGCACAGCTGCCGCATCCCTCAGTTATAATCGCATACTCACTTGAAACTTCAATGACATCCATCTCAGGCTTTACATACGTTTCGGTGGTTTCAAGATTCTTTCTTTCCACAGTTGTCTCTTCCAATGTATAAATGTTCCTTAGGGTATTTACGATCTCCACCGTATCGGTGGTGATTATCCGGTTCAGTTTGATATGTCCATCACGACAGAAGTGATATTCTTCCCCCACTGAGAGAAAATCAGGCTTCAGCTTCGTGATATTTTTCTCAACAGATGAAATCATCCCCATCTGTAATCCCGACCTCTTCATGTTCGACCATACGTTTCAGCGAATCTATTGCCATGAGCTCGTGCAGCTCGCGGCAATGACTGTCATGAATCGGACAGCCGGCAAAGCCGGTACAGTCAGGCAGGTATGGGCAGGAACGGCATTTTTCGCGAATCCGGTCCACACGACAAAATTCATGTCTTCGCGATTCATCCATGACTCCATGCCACACATCACCGAATCCGGCCTTCTGCTGAAGATGCTCGCATGGGGACAGTACTCCATCCGGGCAGATAACAACACCGCCGCTATCGGCAATACAGGTATTCACTCGAAAAGTGCTTCCGACTCCCATCATTCTTTTCACCTGAAAACCGGCGCTCTCGATCATAGGATAGGCAGCTGACACTTTTTCCCAGAAAGACATGGCACGTTCACTTTCTCTGATCTGGTACAGTGGGGCGAGATAAACGTACACATTTTCCCGGTGGTGAATATATGCATTCATATCGCTAAGAAGAGCAGGAAGTCCGTCCCAGTTTTGCTCGTCCACATTGCAGCGGACCTGCACCCGAATTCCTTTTTCTGACATCCGGTCGATCGCCCGCATGACGAGATGATACTGGTCATCTTCTTTATAATAGCACTTGCGGGTAATATAGTCACTCTCGTTGCCATCCATTGTAATCTGAATGCGATACAAATGCCACAGTCCGGTCATTTTCTCGATAATCTCCGGTGTGATCAAACTGCCGTTAGAAATCATCACACTTTTATAGGGCACACCTGCCTCCATGAGCCCCTCAGAGATCCGGTCAATAATCTTTTCACCCAGCAGAGGTTCTCCGCCGAACCAGACTATATGTACCTCTTTTTCAGCGTGAGAGCCAATAATATATCGAATTGTCTGCTCCACAGTGTCAGGCTTCATAGTGACCGGTTCCATACCGGCTTCATAACAGTAAGTGCATCGGGCATTACATGCCGAAGTAGGCAATATAATATAGCCGTGTTCACCTTTTCTGCGCCTGAATATCCTGAGCAGTGCGGAAATACTGTTGTAATAAGCGCATTCATCCCTGTCGTCAGGCACAAGGAAGTGTGCGGTAATCAAGTCATCATACCCTTCTCCCGCTCTGGCCTCCTTCGGCAGCTCTCCTTCTATGCACTGCTTTGTCAGATTATTGAATGCATACTGTTTCCCATTGTGCTCGAACTGCAAAGCATATTGAGATGGGATATATGTAATATCAGGACACAAGTCAACCGGTGGAAGGATACTCATCAGTGTTGTGTCCGGTTTTCGAATTTCAATCATACTTTTCCCAGAATACTCTTCCAGCCAGGCCGCATTGACTCCTCCCGGTCAGGTTACATTGACTTCTCCCGGTCAGGTTGCATTGACTTCTCCCGGTTAGGTTGCATTGACTTCTCCCGGTTGGGTTGCATTGACTTCTCCCAGTTA
The DNA here is from genome assembly GCA_045221675.1 of Lachnospiraceae bacterium. Lineage (GTDB taxonomy): Bacteria > Bacillota > Clostridia > Lachnospirales > Lachnospiraceae > Chordicoccus. Next base: position 13,414 of record JBGUWZ010000058.1, read on the forward strand.
GGTCGGACTCATTCTTACCGGCTAAAAATTCCTTCCCATGCTACTCTGGCAGCCTCCGGCTCTTGATTGCATCCAAGGTTGAAGAAATCTGTCATTCTGAGCAATCGTTGTATTAAATCTAAAGTCCGAAGTGAAGTCGCAGGATTCCGCGAGACAAAGCACTGCTTCATGAGGACCTGGAAAGCTTCCTCTTTTTTTATCGGCTCGATATGGTTTACTTCTGCCCTTTCCAGCTTTACAATGGCTTTCAGCGGTGCAGAAGCGTTTCGGCTCAGATGATGCTTGCCATCCCAGGGAGACCCGAAGACCAAAGCACGCTCTTCACCGATTCTGAGCAATGGTTTATCATCGTTAATCATCCAGACCTGATCTCCGAACATCTCCCTCCAGAGTCTGGAATGGGTGCTTTTCCCTGTGCCACTGCTCGCTGTGAAGATAACTGCTTCTCCATTCATGCATAGAGCTGAACCGTGAAGCAGAATCACATCATGTTCCGTCAGTTTTTCCGCAAGCAGTGCGTGTATGGCACTGTTCTCAAGGTACGAATCGGAACGCTGTCGTCTGGGCAAGCCTACCGCCTCATTCATCTGGTCACAGCTCGCCTGAATACGCTGCAGATCTTCCTCACTCGGCTTCACAACAAACAGTGGTTCTTTGTCCGAAACATAATCTTTAAAAAAGCGTTCATTCTCAGGGCATTTGCACAGTATTTCTCCCGGAACACCGGCAATTTCAATCAGCATCTCCTATTTCCTCAAGCATAAAGGCCGTCCCTTCGAAAGAGAGATACTCTATAACCGGACCGCCGTCTGTCAATAAATCAGAAGAACAATAATTCTTTTAAAAAACCGACCTAATGAAGACTGTTTTTTAGTATAGCATTATTACAAATACGAGACAAGAAGGCTTGTACCATAAACAAATGAATTCTCACAGTTTGCCAACCGCATCTGAGTACCACGTCAGTTTACCAACCGCATTTGAGTACCACGTTAGTTTGCCAGCCACGTCTGAGTACCACGTCAGTTTGCCAACCGCATTTGAGTACCGCGTCAGTTTGCCAACCGCATTTGAGTACCACGTCAATAGGAGCTGCCGCGCTGCATGGAGATTGACGTTCACCATAGGGCAATAACCGTTATCAATATGAAACATGTAGAAAGCTGATGATTTCTGCCATAAATTACTTCGGAAATCATCAGCCTGTCATATGCCCGATAACTGCAATAAACATCAGTCAAAAATATGGCGAAGTTCCATTAAGTCTCTGAATACATACCTTGAGTCCAGAGCATCGGATATTTTACCAATCAGCCATCCATTGATAAGCGCCGTGAGCAGAGTACCCAGCTTTACTCCCTCAAAGTGCATCCATCCAAAAAACAAGAATGACAGGACAACACTGATAAAGAGACTTGTCATATCATAAGTTGTCTTGACAACGGCAATCGGTCTGCCCGTCAACGAAGTTATCTCCTTGACTGCAAGTTCGTAGACTTCCGGTGCAAAATATGTCTTGAAAAGCAAGGCCACACCGAGCGAGCATATGATGATTCCGGCAGCATAGACAAAACATCTTCCGGTAAATGTCCCCGAGTAGCGAAGAGTTCCTCCCTCATCCAGTGTTGTCCTTACGATAAACATAAAAAAGTCCAGCGTGAATCCATAGATGACAGCGGTGACAAAAGAGAAAAGGTATCCCCTCTTGAATCTTCTCATGGCGATCACAAGCAGGATCATCAGTAAAAACTGGAGGCAGTATTCTGACATGCCAGCTGACTGCTGACTGCTGACTGCTGACTGCTGACTGCTGACTGCTGACTGCTGACTGCTGACTGCTGACTGCTGACTGCTGA
>JBGUWZ010000059.1:0-3500 GCA_045221675.1 Lachnospiraceae bacterium
TGTAAGTGGTAATCTATTTTCCAGAGATTCCGGCATTTAATATTCCCTAAGAACGGCATTTTATTTTCCATAGGTCCACACTTCGGATATACTGCTATCCGGAGGTGAGAAAGAAAGGTGAAAGATTGGATGACCTATGAGAAAATTCAAGAATTAAAACGGAACCATCTGAACAAGTCCCAGGTCAGCAGGCGGCTGAACGTTGACTACAAGACAGTGAGCAAGTACTGGGATATGCCACCGGATGAGTTCTCAGCATGCAGGAACCGGGCACAAAGACGTAAGCGAAAAGCAGATGCCTATAAAGACTTTGTTGTTGGATGTCTGCAGCAATTTCCGGACATGACAGCTGCTCAAGTGTATGACTGGATAAAGGAGCGGACCGGTCTGAAGAAGCTCCCCTTCCGCAAAAGATCCTTCCGTAACTACGTCGCCGCCATCCGAGAAGAGTATGATATTCCAAAGCCGGAAACCACACGGCAGTATGAGGCAGTGGATGATCCGCCGATGGGTAAACAGGCACAGGTGGATATGGGCGAGATCAGCCTGAAGACCCCTTCCGGCCGGCGCAGGAAGGTTTACGGCTTTGGCATGGTCCTCTCCAACTCCCGGTACAAGTACATCCTGTGGCAGACACGTCCATGGACGACAGCGGATTTTGTGCAGGCGCATATCAAAGCATTCGCTTTCTTTGGCGGCAGGCCTCAGGAGATCGTCTATGATCAGGACAAGGTGCTTGCTGTCAGTGAGAATCACGGCGATATCATTTATACGGAAGGGTTTCAGAATTATCTGAATGCCACCGGGTTCGACATTTTCCTGTGCCATGGGGCTGACCCTGAATCCAAAGGCCGTATTGAGGCTGTGATCAAATATGCGAAGCATGGGTACGCTGAGCACCGGGTCCTGGATGATATCGACGATTTTAACTGCGACTGCATCGCCTGGCTGGAAAGAACAGGAAATGCCGAGGAGCATGGGACAACAAAAAAGATACCGGCAGAGGTATTCGCCATCGAAAAAGAGTACCTCATCCCGGTATCCGAGTACAGCTTTGCAAAGCCTGCTGACGACAGTATAACCTACCAGGTCAGGAAAGACAACATCGTTCTTTACAAGAGCAACCGTTACCGGGTCCCGAAGGGAACATACAAGCCGGGAAAGCGGGTCTTTATGGTCGTGGAAGGTGATATGGTTTCCATCGTTGATACCGAAACAGGTGTCCTCTACGCAAAGCATCCGCTGAGCACAGGCAAGGGCGAGCTGATCGGCGAGAGTAGCCGTGCCAGCCGGGACAAAAGCAGGACGATCCTGGAACTTGAGGGTGCTGTCAGGGCACTTCTGGGCGACTGCGGCGGAAAGACGGATCCATATCTGACAAAGATACACTGTGAGAAGCGGCGGTATTACCGCGATCAGCTCGGAGTGATCCGGAACCTGTTCGACGAATGGGATGCAGGCCTGATACAGAAGGCACTGGCCTACTGCTCGGAGCAGGAACTGTATTCCGCAGGGGAGCTTTCAAGCGCTGTCGCTTATATGTCCCTGCTGGAAAAAGAAAAACAGAATAAGAGCGGCGGGCGCAGAGCGCGGCTGCCGGAAAAATACAGGGGCGGCTCCCCGCAGATCCGGGATCTTGGTATCTATGAAGAAGCGATGGAGAGGAGGGCCGTCAATGGATAAACAACAGACTTTAAAAGCCGCGTGCCGCACGCTGGGGCTGATCCATACAAGAGACACTCTGGAAATGATCCTGCATGACGCCGAGAAGGAAGGCAGCAGCTACCTGGATTTCCTGATTTCTGTGACAGACGGGGAGATCCTTTATAAGCAGGAAAAAGCAAAGACCAAACGAATAAAGGAGGCGGGATTCCCATATCCGAAATATCTGAAAGATTTTGACCTTACTTTCTGCCAGGCTCTTTCCAGAAAGCAGTTCAAACAGCTGAGCGAGCTGACCTGGATCGACGGCCTGTATAACCTGATCCTGTCCGGACCGCCCGGCGTGGGAAAAACCCATCTGGCGATCGCTCTGGGTTACCAGGCATGTGAAGACGGCTATAAGGTGAGCTATACGACCATGAAGTCACTGATCAAGGTGCTCCGGACAGAAGAGATCGACCGAAGGGCCAAAGCAAAGCTCAAGAGGATCTATTCCTCCAGCCTGCTGGTGATCGATGAAGTCGGATATCTTCCGATCACGGCGACGGAAGGGAACCTTTTCTTCCAGCTCGTCTCAGACCTGCAGGAAAAGACATCCATCGTCATCACGACGAACAAAGGGTTTGAAGAATGGACGGAATTCCTGGGGGATGCCGCACTGGCGACGGCGATACTGGACCGGCTGTCATACCAGTGCGATAAGATCCAGATGAACGGGAAAAGCTACAGGCTGGAGAACAGGAAGTCATTCCTGGATGATCAGGAAGATAGAAAGTGAGGAACCTTATGAAATACAAGCATGAATTACGATACGGCAACAGACAGGACTGCCTTTGGGAAGAATACCAGGATTATATCGCGCAGAAACCGATGACGGCGTATGAGCGCAGGATCGTCCGGAACTGGGTCAAAGAAGGAAACAGTGTATATGGATGCACGCAGTCCCGGTATTTCGGTGAGAGCACATATCCGATGGAATTCCTTGAAGTATACCGTTCAGACCGGGCGATCGACAAGGAACTGCAGGGAAAGACGCCGTTGGAAAGGGAGGCATACCTGAAAGACCTGCTTGGCTATCAGGAAGAGCCTGTCGAAGAAAAAGAGCTGCGTGAGGCCAAACCTCAAACACCGAAACCTGTCAATGCTTATATCCGCAAGCTTGAGCGGGAAATGTTCCATACCTGGGCCTTTATTATGGAAGAAGGCCTGTACTCGGAAGCGATAGAGTATGTAAACGAGCATAAGGATGAAGAAACGCCATTCGAGTGGTGATACCGATATCCCGGGATCCACGCTGCGTCCGAAGGACGCACAGCAGGCTTTTCTGGAGGAGGCCGGGGATCGAAGGGGCAGAGCCCCTCGGACAGCCATGACTTATCTCAAATATAAGTTCCCGCGGCCTTCCCGCGTAAAATAAAAGTGCGATACCGGCAGAAATTCCTGATCTTGCAGGCTCCCCCGGTATCGGCACGACCGATATACGCGGGAAGGATGTGTCTGTCAAGGGGAACGTGGAATAAATCGCAGCATCGTGCCAGAGCACGAATGCGAGAATTTATGCCGCGAAAGTCCCCTTGACAGGCGCATAGCAGGAACGGCCCCAAAGCCTCTATCCTGTCCGGTTTACTATCTTTACTTTTGTCTGCCCGGAACATAAGACATCTGTCAAGGCTGGGAAATGGGAAGTGATATGAAAATACACTGGCAGCCTGATGCCGGTTTAATATAAAGCAGCAATTGGTTCGGGAAAATAAAATGCCGCAAACTCGGGAAAATAGTTTGCCGCATTTCAGGGAAAATAAATGCCATTTTTTCGGGAAAAGTACTTGCCGTTTACA
>JBGUWZ010000060.1:0-64572 GCA_045221675.1 Lachnospiraceae bacterium
CAGGTGCGTTAGTCCGGCCGCCTAAAGCGGCCCTGCGGCGTGAGCCGCATATGGAAGCACGTGGATTTATCCATGTGAGCTTCACGAACTGTTCATGCTGATCTATGATTGCAATCCGGGGAAAGAGGTTCTTGCAGAATGCCTGGTAGAGATGGGTGAGACGATCCAACTGATAACAAAGGACAATGGACGTATTATAGATCTGACGGATACAGATCGCAGGGTGAGTTCTCTTCGCTCGTATACTTTGTCCAGTCTGCTAGCGGTATATACTACCCAACGCTTCCACTCTATTGCGTTCAGCTATAACCGCAACGTTTTGGAAATTCGTTAAGGTCAGCAATAAGTAAGCGAGTTTCCAGACAGATATTTGGGTAATACCGGCAGACTGAAGGAAGGAATTAATGATATGAGCAATAAAGTACCTTCGTGTGAAGCTGCTAAACATTCGGAAACAGTATCTTTGGTTTCAATAGTGATTCCGGTATACAATGTCAGCAGTTACCTTGCGGAGTGCCTTTGGTCGGTGATTCACCAGAGCTATCATAATATTGAGATCATAATCATTGATGACGGTTCTACTGACGGCAGTGGTTCTATTTGTGACAGATTTGCTCAATATGATGACAGAATCTGTGTTATACATACAGACAATAGAGGTCTTTCCTGTGCAAGGAACCTTGGCCTGGAAAAATGCCGGGGGTCATATCTTATGTTTGTCGACAGTGATGATTGGATTGAATATCATTCGGTCGAGACTCTTATGAAATATGCAAAAAAGTATAACGCTGACATTGTTTCTGCCAGAAGGTGTCGTGAATATGTGGGAAAGACCATCTGTCGCGCAAAAAAAGATGAAGATGCACGGATTGCTCGCGGCAATGAAATTCTGGCTTTTTATGGGAAAGGACTGCTTCCTGATGTAGTATGGAACAAGCTTTATCTTTCGGAATGCTTTTTTGGTATTCGGTTTTATGATGGTCATAATTATGAGGATGTTTCAGTTACATGGAAGATCATGACGCATCTGGCAAAGACGAACGGAACAGCGGTAGTTTTGCCGGACTCTCTGTATCACTTCCGTATACGTAAGAGCAGTATCTCTCATACTGAATCATGTCGCAATATCGTTGATGGCTGGATGGCATACCATGAAAAATACGAAGGAGTGCCTGAATATCGTAAGCAGTTTCTTCCCGGCTGTTTTTGGCAAATAGGATATATGTGGAAGAACTATTATGGTTTTTCCGGAAAAGAGAAGGCTGTAGCAGCACACACAGTTTTAGAGATGCGTAGTTTTTCAACGAAGCATTTCTGTCAGGTTATGAAGGGGACAAATCCAATAAGTATAAAAGTAATCTGTCTGGTGTCACAGTCAAGGTCCCCGCTTATCATGTGGTTTTGCTTTTGGGGAGGTAAATTGCTCCGGATAATTAGAAATATTCGAAGAAGAACATTGTATAATTGACTGTAGCATTAGAAGCGCTTGAGCATGGTCTGATAAGTTCAAGCTCAGAAGACACTGTTCAAAAGATATTATATATGTATTCACTGTGTAAAGAACAACGCAACTTTTCAAATCATGCAACAGTTAACAATGATGATTTGGCTATCGCCATGAATTTTGATCAGAGCAGGATTCTAATAGAAGGATTTTTAAATACTCTGAATGCATAGGGCAAGATCAAGAATTCAGACAACTCTGCATTAAAGGCAAGCTTTTAAAAAATCTTCACAATTTCAAGATTGAAGTGAGAAATATAATAGTGTACTATTTACATAAGGCATGAACACTTATGCCCATCACAGCTTAGTGACCCACGAAGATTCAGACCGATAGAGCAAATCACAGAAAGGAGGATCTGCGAAATTCTTATCAAATAACTGATATTGGCAGGATGATTGAGAGAGGTAATGAATATGAAAAAATGGATATGCCTTTTTTTAGCTGTCCTCCTGATTACTGCTCTGGTATCATGTGGCAGTTCAAAGACCGAAGAAAAAACAGAAACGAAACCTGAAGAGAAAACTGAAACCATCGAGTGGACCCGGGCGGGCTACTTCCAGGATGAAAATGAAAATATGATCTCGATCACCTGGATGGATGATATCGATGAGCCCGGCTGGTATGTCGGCTGCATGATCGGAGAGGATATGATCGAAGACTCATGGGGCGGCACACTTGCTCAGGAAGGCAGCACCCTCCATGGTACACTGACCTCATCAGGGAGCAAAGATGATCTCACCGTCACCATCTCGGAGGAGGGAGAGGATGGACTCCTTCTCGCTGTCGATGGTGGCGAATCCTATCACTTTGTGCCCGTCGATATGCCGGATGCCAGCATTTTTATCACAATCAATACAGAGGGCTTGGGCAATATCGAGTACGTCGAGGGAGAGGAAGCTCCGGAACCTGACACAGAGTATCCTGTGCAGTCAGCGCAGATCAACCTGGGCGAGGCAGCTACATATACATTTCTTGCCTGGCCGCAGACGGGCAGTGTGTTCGTAAAATGGACGAAGGACGGTGAAGATTACAGTACGGATCCGCAGATTACCGTGGAGCTTACCGAAACTGCGGATTTTGTTGCAGTCTTCGAAGACGATCCGGGTTGGCAGAACCCCGTGATGAATTTCATCGGTGAGTATCAGTGTGACAGAGCGCACGCTCTGGTCGAGCCCTTCGACAAAGAAGAAGCCTGGATCACAATCGATTGGGGCGGAAGTGCCGATGAGACAGCCCACTGGGATATCCTCGGACGTCTTGACACTGACACGCTTACCATTGAGTATTCTAACTGCACAAAATCAATTATTACTTATGACGAGAACGGAGATGTCAAGAGTCAGGAGCCGGAGTACGAGGATGGTTCCGGCACAATCGTCTTTGCTGAAGACGGCACCTTTACCTGGCACGAGGATCAGTCTGAGAGCGGGAATGACATGGTATTTGAATGGATCCCGGTAGAGGAGGAGCCTTCGGCTGAATCATAAGTCTCGCTTGCAGGACGGATTTTATAAAGGAGGTTTTTGTGGGAAAGAATAATGATTCCAATGTAATTTCAAGGGCTTATATCGACAGCTTAACAATCGAGCAGAGACTGATCGATGCTGTTCTGCCTTCGCCAAAAGCGAAGATCCTGGGTAAGGAGTTTGCAACCCCCATCATGAACGCCGCGTTTTCATTCCTTGCAGCTTCTCATCCGGGTTATCCGGCGGAAATGGCGAAAGGCTTCAGACAGGCAGGCGCTCTCAACATGTGGGGCATGAGCAACGATGAAGAGATGTCTGCAATTTACGCGACCGGAGCAGATACGATAGAGATTATCAAACCATTCAGGCAGGAGGATGAAATATTCCACAGAATTGAATTTGCGATTGCCCATGGTGCCTTTGGCGTCGGTATGGACATTGATCACGCATTCGGACGTAACGGCGATTATGATGATGTTGCCGGATACATCATGGAGCCAAAGACCGTGCAGCAGCTTGCGTCCTATGTCAAGGCGGCCGGAGACCTTCCTTTCGTCGTGAAAGGTGTGCTGAGCGTCTCTGACGCATGCAAATGCGCAGAAGCCGGCGCGAAGGCTATTGTAGTCTCACACCACCATGGCATTTTTGACGGAGCGGTGGCACCGCTTCGGATTTTACCGGCAATCAGGGAAGCCGTCGGCGATAAGATAGAAATCATTGTGGACTGCGGATTCGAGACAGGTCTTGACGTATTCAAGGGCTTGGCCCTCGGTGCAAACGCGGTCAGTGTGAGCAGGTATATCCTGGCAAAGACCTATGAGAGCGGCGCTGACGGAGTTGAAAAGGAGATTCGCAAGATGACCGGAGAGCTTGTTTCTGTGATGGGAAGATGCGGATTTGCAACTGTGGACAGCATTGACGATTCGGTGATCTGGAAGTGAACCGGAAAGCCGCACTGAAGTAAAGATCTTGATAAAGAGAACCCGGACGGATTGCAGAGCGTGCTGCATCCGCCCGGGTTTTTATCATAATTATGTAAGTCAAAAGACTCTGTTCCGTTCAGGTGTCCTGATTTCCTGTCCGAAAATCTTGCAGGAATTTACTGCTTAATAAATTTCGCGTCGTGGGCAGAGATGCCGGCCACGTCCGTGACATAGCGCTCTGCCTTCATATGCAGATCATATTTTTCGCGAAGTCTTGCAATCTCACCCATCATGGGCGAAGCGTGATGCACGTCGATGGCTTCCTGGTCCTTCCAGCTGTCGATAAGAAGTACCGTCTCGGGGTCATCCATCGGGAAGAAGTAAGCATACTTCTCGTTTCCGGCCTCAGCTCTGATGGCACCGGCGACTCCGCTGCTCTCCATCTCCTCGGCAAATTTTCTTGCGTTTCCGTTCACTCCTGTGTAGTAAAGATTCAGTGTGATACTCATGTCATCCTCCTTCTTTTTTTGTGTCATCTTAGTTGCTTTTATCTGCATAGTCAGTGCATGCGTTTAATCATAGGCCGGCTTTACCGGCAGAGAAGCCTCACAAGGCAGGCGTAAGTGAGCTCGTAAATTGACTGATAGACATAATCTACTCCTGCTTCCTCCATCGCTGTTCTCTGCTTATCGCTGACAGCAGTGTATGGATAGATGCCGAACATAAAGGGGAAGAAAATATAGATGAAATTTTGAATGTCCTCATGACTCATGTCAGGACGAAACTTTTCGAGCAGCCTTGTGACATTCGTAATAGATGCTCCGTAAGCCCTCTTGAATGAGACGAGGAGCTCCGGCCGGCTGTTTTTTTCCATATCATAGTTATTCATTGACAGAAGCTTTAGGAGCTGGGCCCGGTGCTCGATGGACCCTGCGATCTTATTGGCAAGCTCTGTGTCGGAGAGAGTCTCATTTTCTTCAAAAATGGAGACCAGTTCAAGGTTCCATCTGTCATATTCCCTCTCATAGAGAGCGAGAAATATCTCTTCCTTTGTCTGAAAGTAATTGTAAATGGATGTCCTGGTAAAAGTAGTCACGTTTCCGATTTCTTTCAGAGTGATGTCTTTAAAATTCATTGTCTGATAGAGCTTTTCGCATGCGTTTACTATCTCTTCCTTCCGCGCGGCGGTCAGTTCAGGTGATCCTTTTGGCATATATCCCCCGTGAATCTGTATTATTTTGACATAATGTCAGTAATTAAAATTTATCATTTACTGCAATAAGTGTCAATACGAAATGAACGAAAAGAGAGACCGTACGGCCTCTCTTTCCTGAAAAGAAGTATGGGTGGGATTAAGCAGAATGAATTGAAACATGCATTGTTCTATCGGAACTCTGTCTGAAAGAATCCATTCTGGCAGGTCAGTTCTCGTAAATCGCAATAGACTCATACGGCCGGAGGGCTGTCACTGTGCCTGTCGGTTCATCTAAGTACGAAGAGAGAAGAACCTTCTTGCCCTCAAGGCTTATCGGCTCCGAGAGAGCCAGCTCCTCACCGGCAAGACTGCATATGACAGTCAGCTTCTCCTGTCCGTAAGTCCTCTCGTAGGCAAGTACGGAGTCGTGATCGGTGCTGAGGTAACGGATCTGTCCATCGGCTATAATTTCCATTTCCTTGCGGAGACGGACAAGCTCCTTGTAGAAAGCATAGATGGAAGTCGGATCTTTCTCTTCCGCCTCAGCGTTGATAATCACGTGATTGTCGGGGATGCCGAGCCACGGTGTTCCCGTTGTGAATCCCGCACCGGGTGTTCCGTCCCACTGCATTGGTGTTCTTCCGTTGTCTCGGGATCTTGCTGCAATGATGTCAAGAGCTTCTTCTTTTGACGTGCCGCCCTCTGTCAGAATGCGGAAATAGTTCGTGCTTTCAACATCGCGGTACTGGCTTATATCCGTGAAGTAGGCGTTTGTCATGCCGAGTTCTTCGCCCTGATAGATATACGGTGTTCCCCGCATCAGGTGGATCAGCATGGCCAGGGACCTTGCGGATTCTTTCCAGTAGTTTTTGTCGTCACCGAACCGGCTGACCGCTCTCGGCTGGTCGTGGTTGCACCAGAAGAGTGCGTTCCATGCATTTGCATCCTGCATGCCCTCCTGCCATTTCTTAAATAGCGCGCGAAGCTCAGCGTAGTCCGGCGCTTTGAGCGCCCACTTCTGGCCGTTCAGATAGTCAATCTTCAGGTGGTGGAACGAGAATACCATCTTGAGCTCTTTTTCATCCGGGTTCGCGTAGCGGACACAGTTGTCAAGAGAGGTAGAGGACATTTCACCGACAGTCATGTCGCCGGCGATTCCTCCGGCTTCCACCAGTTCTTTGAGATACTGATGAATTCTCGGACCGTCTGTGTAGAAGCGTCTGCCGTCACCGATATTGTCATCCTCGTACTTATCCGGCTTGGAAATCAGGTTGACAACGTCGAAGCGGAATCCGGAAACGCCCTTGGCCTTCCAGAAACGCAGTACTTTGGCAAGCTCCTCTCTGACTGCGGGATTTTCCCAGTTGAGGTCGGCCTGAGAGACGTCGAAGAGGTGCAGATAGTATTTGCCCAGAGACGGGACATATTCCCACGCGTTGCCGCCGAACTTGGATTCCCAGTTGGTCGGTGCGTGTCCGTCGACCGGGTCGCGGAAAATATAGTAATCCATGTAGGTCGGGTCGCCTGTAAGGGCTTTCCGGAACCATTCATGGCTGGTTGACGTATGGTTGAAGACCATGTCGAACATGAGGCCGATGCCCCGGTCAGCGGCCTCGCGAATCAGTCTGTCCGCGTCGTCCATTGTGCCGAACATGGGATTGATGCTGTAATAATCAGCTACGTCGTAGCCGTTATCATTCATGGGCGAGAGGAAGAACGGGGTGATCCACAGATAGTCGACCCCGAGATTCTTCAGATAATCAAGGCGGCTTATGATTCCGCCGAGATCACCGATACCGTCGCCGTTAGAATCGCAGAAAGATTTAATATAAATCTGATAAACGGTGCTGTTTCTGAAATCAGACATATCGGTCCTCCTTTAGATTATATCTCAGTGAGGGAATCTATCCCCCACCCGGATATATTGTATGCCGGGTCCAGGGACACCGGCAACAATATTTTACTATGATTTATTTGTTACTTAACACCCCTTGCCCGACCGAATATCGTAGTCAGGATGAACGGAACTACGATTGCGATCAGCATGGCAATTGCAAAGAAAAGCATCTTGTCGGGACGGATGGAAAGAATGCCCGGAAGACCGCCGACACCGATGGAGAGAGATTCTACACCCGTGAGGACTGAGAAGACAGCCGCACATGCGGAGCCTGTCATGGCGCAGACGAACGGGAACATGTACTTCAGGTTGACACCGAAGATAGCCGGCTCGGTAACGCCGAGGTAGCAGGAGATGCAGGACGGAACGTTGACTTCCTGTGCCTCCTCGTTCTTCTTCTGCAGCATAATCATAGCCAGAACAGCGGAGCCCTGAGCGATATTGGAAAGAGCAATCATAGGCCACAGCATTGTGCCGCCGAACTCAGCGACGAGCTGCAGGTCGATAGCGTTGGTCATGTGGTGCAGACCTGTGATGACAAGCGGAGCATAAACAAAACCGAAGATCGCGCCGAAGAGGACCTTGACCGGACCTGTGATACCGGCGTAAACGACAGCGGAGATAGCGGAACCGATCTTCCAGCCGATGGGGCCCAGAATAAAGTGAGCGGCCATGACAGCGAGTGTGATGGAGAAGAACGGTACGAAAATCATTGAAACAACTGCAGGAATGATCTTTCGGAAGAATTTCTCAAGATATACGAGTGTAAAGCCTGCGAGCATAGCCGGGATGACCTGTGCCTGATAACCGATCATGTTGACCTGGGCGAAACCGAAATTCCACTTCGGAATGTCAGCAGCAGCTGTGGAGGCAACGGCGTAAGCGTTGAGCAGCTGACCGGAGACAAGTGTGAGACCGAGGATGATACCAAGCATCTCTGTTGTGCCCATTTTCTTGGAGATAGACCAACAGATGCCGACCGGAATACCTACGTGGAAGACCGCTTCACCGATCAGCCAGAGGAAATGATCAAGGCCTGCCCAGAACTGGGACAGCTCTGTCAGAGTGTGACCGCCCTGGAAAATATAGAGAGAGTCGATACAGTTACGGAAACCGAGGATAAGACCTCCGGTGATGATGGCCGGCAGGAGCGGTGCAAATATCTCGGCCAGGACCGTAGCGACACGCTGCAGAGGATTCTGGTTCTGCTTGGCTGCTTTCTTTACTTCGTCCTTAGAGACACCGGAGATGCCGGAAACTGCTGTAAAATCATTGTAGAATTCTGAAACTGTATTGCCGATGATGACCTGGAACTGGCCAGACTGTGTGAAGGTGCCTTTTACGACCTTCATCTTTTCGATGCCCGGCACATCCGCTTTGCTAGGATCCGCCAGTACAAAACGCATACGTGTCATACAATGAGAAACGGCGGAGATGTTTTCCTTACCGCCTACGAGCTTTAACAGCTCAGCTGAGTCTTCACTATATTTTCCCATAGTCCCTTCCTTTCCGCCGCCTTTGCGGCATACCCATTATTAGCGTTGAACTTGTTTGAACATGTCCAACATGTATATTCATAATATCTTGTCTGAACAAGAAAGTCAATAATTATTAAAAACTTGTTTAAACAAATTTCAGGCTCGAAATTTGGTACATTTGTATAAGGCATAAAAAGGGATAAAAAGTGAAGTTTTTAGACTATTGTCACTTGTTAAGACAGATGTTAATCTATATAATAAAATTGCGTTATTTTAACATTTCTGCTCAGAAAGTCCGAATCAAGGCTCCTGCACAGCAATGTCCACATACGGCGAACACGCAGCCATACGGCTTTTGCGCGAAAGCCACCAAAAAGCAGCATGAACATTTGCTAATGAAAAGGGTCAGTACAATATGCCGAGAGCAAAATATCAGTCTATTTACAGAGATATGAAACAGCGGATCGAGGCCGGCGAGCGCCAGGCTCAGGATCTGCTGCCTTCTGAAAATACTCTTGTCGGTTTTTACGGGTGTTCGCGAAACACAGTCCGCAGGGCGATAGCGGCTCTGGTGGAGGACGGATATGTGCAGTCCCTGCACGGAGTCGGTGTCCGTGTCATCTATCGACCGGTTACCCAGACTGCTTTCTCAATGGGAGGAATTGAGTCATTCAGAGAGTCAGCGATCCGGAACAACAAGGTGCCGGGAACTAAGGTCCTCAATCTGTTCACAATGAACGTCGACGACCGTATCGCCGCCCGCACAGGTTTTCCTAAAGGCGAGGAAGTCTATTTTCTGCAGAGAGTCCGCTATCTCGATGAGAAGCCGCTCATTTTGGATCTGAATATGTTCCTGACCAGCCAGGTGCCGGGGTTAACAAAAGAGATCGCGGAAAATTCTGTTTACGACTATATTGAAAATGAACTTGGAATGACGATCGTGACCAGCAAGAGATATATCACGGTCGAGAGAGTCACTGAGCTGGATGAGAAATGGCTCGATCTCGGAGATTATAACTGCATGGCGGTGATTACAGGCCAGGTCTACAACGCGGACGGGATCATGTTCGAGTACACGCAGTCCCGCCATAGGCCTGACTACTTCAGCTTCCATGACACAGCTGTCCGAAAGAAACCGCTGAAGATGTGAACCGTATCTATATGATATGCCCCAATACCTTAGAGGAAGGGGACTTGACCAACTGAGAAAAATGATAAAAGGAGCTGTCGCATTAAGGCACGCCACCAATATATATGGCAGACGTTATATACAAACGTCTGCCATATATATCGGTGACACTGTCTAATGTGACAGCTCCTTTTTATATTCCATACTGAATTTCTGCAGTCTGCCGAATTACTTGACAACGACTCTGTCGTTCAGGAGCGAGTAAGCCCTGTCTGTCAGGTAGGAGTAGTTGACGAAGCCCTCGCCGTACTGCTCAAAGAGCTCCTCGCGCGTTGCCCCGACCTGTCCGAGGACGCCTTCGATGTAGGAATCATAGTCCTCGCCCTCGCACGGAATGTTCTCTTTTTCCGCTACCGCAAGAAGAAGGAGGTCAGCCTGCATCTGCTGATTGAGACCTTCGCCCAGATACTCTTTCATATAATCGCGTGTGCTGTCGTAGTCTGCGGCAGCTTCCTTCAGCGCGTCGGCACCATAATAGTTGGTGTACATCTGAATATAGTAGTCATAGTAATAGTTGGCCAGGCCATCCGGATACTCACCTGTGAAAGTGCCGAGATTCATTAAGGCTTCTGAGCTCTTGGCGTTCTTGTTGGTTGACCGGATGCTTTCTTTCAGATACTCGTTGTATTTCTCCGTTGTGTCATAGTCAGTATTGGCAGCGACGAGCTCATCGGTGTATTCGACCGGCTCGCCCGGTTTGATGGAATTTACGGTGACGTCGAAGACGACTGCTGCCCCTGCCAGGTCCGCTGCGCCGTAATCCTCCGGGAATGTCAGGTCCAGAGAGACCTGATCTCCTGCCTTTGTGCCGACGAGACCTTCTTCGAATCCGGGGATAAATGTACCGGAGCCGAGAGTGAGATCGTAGCCGGAAGCCGTGCCTCCGTCGAAAGCGACGTCATCCTTCTTGCCCACGTAATCGATATTCACAGTATCCCCATCTTTGGCCACGTAGTCAGCCGGTGCATGGGATGTTGTGAATTCATCGATCTTTGACTGCAGCTGTTCGTCCGTCGGTTCGATGTCCGCTGCGTTGATCGCGATCTCGCTGTAGTCCGCAAGAGTGACGTAGTCGGAAGCTTTAAAAGAAGTAAGGTCCAGCCTGGGTACGACCGGTTCTTCAGCGGCAACGGAGCTCTCTGTGTCTGCGCTCCCGGCTGCCGCAATACCCGAGTCAGTGGAGGCTGCATTTGCGGCCCCTTCACTTCCGCATCCTGCCATGATGAGACCGGCGATAAGACCGAGTGATATGTATTTAGCCAAGTTTTTCATTGAAAAATCCTCCCTTTAGTCCTGAAAAAAGCTCTTATTAATATAGCCACAATAACTTCTGTAGTCAATAACAGTAAAGTATAGAAATGTGAAAACATAGTGAAAAGAATATGATTATATAGGGATAGATTCACTATTCTTCTGCGCAAGCCTGAATTTGCGCGGAGTCGTTCCGTACTTCTTTTTGAACTCGCGGAAGAAGTGGCCGGGGTCTTCGTAGCCGACATTTGCAGAAATCTCCTCGATGGAGAGATCGCTCTCGACGAGGAGCTGAACGGCTTTCTGCAGACGCTTGCGTTTTAAGAGTTCCTGGAAAGTAGTACCTGTCTTCTGGCGGATCAGACGGGAGAGGACCGATACATTCTGATGGGTCTCGTCAGCGAATCTGGCGAGCTGGGCGGTCTGATACCTCGTGTCGATATAACGGAGGACGGACTGCACGAGGAGCTCGTGGTAATCCATGGAGGAATTCCGTGTCAGACCGTCGACATGACGGAGCAGGTGCAGGAATACGATCCCCATCATATACTGATTGATCACCTCGTCGACATCGCTCTCAAAGACGATGGAGGCGATGATGCCTTCAATGAGATTCTCAATATACCTGTCCTCGTTCAGCCGGAAGTGCAGATAGTGGGGGACAGAGTCCCTGGTCCGAAGGATACCCAGGAGGAACTCGGAGATAGCGTTGCCGCTGCCGACCATTCTGTGGGGAATATCGAAAAATTCCTGGCGGGCAATGAAGTTGATCGCGACGTCATCGTAGCCGGCAGCTTTAATGCCGTGTTCAACGTGCTGGTTCATGACCAGGAAATCTCCCTTATTCAGGACTATCTCGGTGTCACCTATTGTGTGCGTAATACTTCCGCTGCAGACATACATCATCTCTATGTAGTTGTGGGAGTGGGGCTCAAAGTCCACGAATCTGGTGTGGGGCCTCACGGTCAGAAGTTTTTCGTCATCGAGAAACCTGTGGCTCTCAATTTTGTTGGAGCGCTTGGAAAAATAGATATCGTCGCTCGGAAGTGTCATTTTTCTGTCGAGATAGAGCTGTTCTTCAGGTGTAATATTCTGAAGTTTTTTCATGATTAACGCATCCATATGATGTCCTCTCTAAGCAGACCCGCCTGAATCTTACAATTTTGGCAGACCATGAATACACAGTCATGAAGCTGTTGCGCGGGAGGCCGGTTTGCCGCCTCCTGCCCAATCTCACCTCATGCTATCAAAAAAAGCCATTTTTCATGTCATATTATACACTAAAAAACTGTCTTTTTTTACTGTATATTGATAAACATAAAAGAAAGCTGATATGGCACGTAAGGAGGGAACTCACATGACAACATATTACCTTGCAGTCGACATCGGCGCCTCAAGCGGTCGTCACATGCTCTCCCATATGGAAGAAGGAAAGATGGTCCTGGAAGAGATCTACCGTTTCGAGAACGGAATGGACATTATTGACGGTCACCGCTACTGGAACACCGACCGCCTCTTCGCGGAGATCAAGAACGGACTTAAAAAGGCCAAAGAGCTGGGCAAAGTTCCGGTCAGCATGGGCATCGACACCTGGGCTGTCGACTATGTGCTTCTTGACAAGAACGATGTGCCCTGCGGAAGGACCTACGGCTACCGCGACAGCCGCACGACCGGCATGGACGACGAAGTATATAAAATTATCCCGGAGACGGAGCTCTACGCGCGCACCGGAATTCAGAAGCAGATTTTCAACACAATCTATCAGCTCATGGCTGTGAAGAAACAGGAGCCGGAAGTTATGGCTGCCGCTGAGACCATGCTGATGCTTCCCGACTATTTCCATTTCCTGTTGACAGGCGTCAAGAAGCAGGAGTACACGAACGCTACATCTACTCAGCTCGTAAATCCTCACACCAATGACTGGGATTATGAGCTGATTGAAAAGCTCGGATATCCGACAAAGATGTTCCTCCCGGTCACAAAGCCCGGCACGGTCGTGGGAGATTTCACGGACGAGATCGCCGCTGAGATCGGCTACAAGTGCAAGGTTGTTCTTCCGGCTACCCATGACACGGGTTCCGCAATCATGGCTCTTCCGACCCAGTCCGATGACACGCTTTACATCAGCTCCGGCACATGGTCACTCATGGGCGTTGAGAATAAAGAAGCTGTCTGCACTCCGGAAGCGCGGGCACGCAATTTTACAAATGAAGGCGGCTACGACTACCGCTTCCGCTTCCTCAAGAACATCATGGGCCTCTGGATGATTCAGCAGGTGAGACATGAGCTGAACGACGGATATTCATTTGCAGAGCTCTGCGACATGGCGGAGGCAGAGAAAGACTTCCCGACACGTGTCGACGTGAACGACGTCTCCTTCCTTGCTCCGGATAACATGCAGGAAGCAGTCTGCGAGTACGCGCGGAAGACGAACCAGGCGGTTCCCGAGACGACAGGCCAGATGGCAGCGGTCATCTATCAGTCACTTGCTCTTTCCTACTCAAAGACTGTAAAGGAAATCGAAGAGCTGACAGGTAAACACTACGAAGCCATCAATATCGTCGGCGGCGGTTCCAAGGCAAAATATCTTAACGAACTCACAGCGCGTGCGACAGGCCGCAAGGTCATCGCAGGCCCGGGCGAGGGCACCGCGATCGGCAATCTGATGGCACAGATGATCACTGACGGAGTTTTCAGAGATCTCAAGGACGCGAGAGCTTGCGTTACAGTATCCTTCGACATCACGGAGGAGGAAGCCTGCTGAAGACTGGCTGTCAGGATTGACAGCATGGCAGAGAGGCAGCTGCGCTGAAGACAGGCTGAGCCGGGCGCGGATCTGCAGAAGAACACATAAACTCATGCCCTGTACATGCGGGGCAGGATAATAAAAAAGACATAAAAGAGAGGAGACAATAATGAAGGTTTTAGATGCTGAATTTGTACAGGGATTTATCAGATTATGCAGTGACGGTTGGGAGCAGGGCTGGCATGAGAGAAACGGCGGCAACCTGTCCTACAGAATTAAGGATGAGGAAGTCGAGTCCGTAAAAGAGAATTTTGAGCCGAAGGAATGGCAGGCCATCGGGACGACAGTTCCGGCCCTCGCAGGTGAGTATTTCCTCGTAACAGGTTCCGGCAAATTCTTCCGCAACGTTCCGCTTGATCCGGAAGCCAATATCGCCATCATCGAGCTCGACGCAGCCGGCGAGAACTTCCGCATCGTTTGGGGTCTCAACAAGGGCGGCCGTCCGACATCCGAGCTTCCGAGCCACCTTATGAACCTTGAAGTCAAGAAGAAGATCGACCCGTCCTACAGAGTTGTTTACCATTGCCACTGCACGAACATCATCGCTCTGACATTTGTCCTTCCGCTCACAGATGAAGTCTTCACACGCGAGCTGTGGGAGATGGCTACAGAGTGTCCGGTCGTATTCCCGCAGGGCGTCGGCGTTGTTCCGTGGATGGTCCCGGGCGGACGCGAGATCGCGGTTGCCACATCCAAGCTGATGGAGCAGTATGATCTTGCAATCTGGGCACATCACGGCATGTTCGCTGCAGGTCCGGACTTCGACATCACATTCGGTCTTATGCACACGGCCGAGAAGTCCGCTGAGATTCTTGTCAAGGTCCTCTCCATGACAGATAAGAAGCGTCAGACAATCCTTCCGGACGACTTCAGACATCTGGCCAAGGATTTCAACGTCAATCTGCCGGAGAAATTCCTGTACGAGAAATAATCATCCGTTTTTATGAGAGGTGTTTCATTTTTATCCCGTATGGGATATAATCTCAAAGTGAATGGATTTTGAGGTCATATGAAAACACTTATCGTTATACCTGCTTACAATGAAGCACTGAATATTGAAAGAGTCATCCGCCGTCTGACAGAAACTGCCGGCAGCATCGATTACGTGATCATCGATGATGGCAGTTCTGATCAGACAGCGGATATTTGTCGTGCTAACGGCTTTAACTATATTTCCCATCCCGTCAATCTCGGACTTTCCGCCGCTGTCCAGACCGGCTTCATCTACGCCCTGAAAAACGGATATGACGCTGTCATTCAGTTTGACGGAGACGGTCAGCACAGGGGCGAATACATTAAAGAGATGGAGAAGCAGATCGAAGAAGGCTGCGATATCGTGATCGGGAGCCGTTTCGTCACGGAAAAGAAGCCTCTGACCGGCCGCATGATCGGGAGCCGGCTCATAGGAACAATGATCCGCCTGATGACCAGGCGAACGATCAAGGATCCGACCAGCGGGATGCGCATGTACAGCAAAAGGCTGATCAGGACGTTTGCGGAGAACAGCCGGATGACGCCGGAGCCGGATACCGTGTGCCACCTCATGAGGCTTGGTGCCAAAGTGGCGGAAGTACAGGTCGTGATGGATGAGCGCATAGCAGGAACCAGTTACCTGAATTTGTCAAAGAGCATTCGATATATGCTGACAGTAAGCATCAGCATACTGTTCGAGCCCTGGATCAGGGCGGACAGAAAGCTGGCAGGGAAGGAGGAGAGCGCATGAGTGTTATTTTCAGACTGCTTCTCATGGCCGGCGCTGTTTTTGAGTTCGTCCTTGTCATCCGCATGATCAGGAAATCGGCCATGTCGATCTCCGACAGCATTTTCTGGTTCGGGTTTGCTTTTCTTCTTCTGCTCCTTGCGGCTTTTCCCGGAATTGCGTTTTGGGCGTCAGATCTTCTTGGCATTGAGTCGCCTGTCAACCTGGTCTATCTGGTCATCATTGCCCTGCTCATTCACAGGGTATTCAAACTGTATGTGCGGCTTTCGGAGGTGAACGATAAGCTGACACGGCTTGCGCAGGATCTCGCCCTCAGGGATCACGAAGAGAAGTGAGGTGGATTTATGCAGTATTTAATGATAATTATCTACATATTCTTTACGACCGGCGGCATCACTCTGATGAAAATGGGAGGCGACTCGCTGCACCTCTCCCTTTCCGACGGGTTTGCTCTGTCGATGGGGTGGAAGACATTTGCAGGATTCTGCTTCTATATCATCAGCTTCCTGCTCTGGCAGCGCCTGATCGTAAAATATGACCTGTCAATCATGGTCCCGATCGTGAACGGAGTTGTCCAGCTCGTCATACTGGGGCTCGGAACGATCGTATTTCGGGAAAAAATCAGCACAATCACACTGATCGGCGCGTTTGTCGTCATCGCAGGCATTGTGATTATGGCCTTCGGAACGCAGGGCAGGTAAAAAGATGGAACAAAACACATTACGGCACACATACGTTGTGTGCGCATATAAAGAAAGTCCGTATCTTGAAAAATGCATCGAGTCACTAAGGAAACAGACCGTCGAAAGTCGGATCATCGTCGCTACATCGACACCAAATACGCTGATTTCCGGTATCTGTGAAAAATATAATCTGCCGCTGCGCGTTAATGAGGACCACACAGGGATCGCGGGTGACTGGAATTTCGCGATGGAGCAGGCGGATACCGAACTTGTGACCATCGCTCATCAGGACGACATCTATTATCCGACATATACCGAGAGTGTCCTCTCTGTCTGCACCGACAAGGCCCTGATCATCTTCACTGACTATGCAGAGATCCGGAACGGAAAAACTGTGCTTGCAAATGTAAACTTGCGAATCAAGCGCATCCTCCTGGCACCCCTCAGAATAAGTCTGCTGCAGAGGTCACCGTTCATTCGTCGAAGATCGCTTTCTCTGGGCAATCCGATCTGCTGTCCTTCTGTGACCTATGTCAGGGAAAATCTCCCAAAGCCGTTTTTCACGGAACATTTCAGAAGCAACGTGGACTGGGATGCATGGGAGAGAATTTCGAAAAATAAAGGAAGATTTGTCTACATCCCCAAAGTGCTCATCGGTCACCGGATCCATTCGGGTTCGGAGACGTCCGCTACGATCGAGGGGAGCGTAAGAAGCGGCGAAGATATGGAGATCTTTGGCAGATTCTGGCCGCCGTTTGTTGCCGGCTTCATTAACCGGTTCTATGTGAAAAGCGAAAAATCCAACAGGCTGTGATCTTTGGCTGTGAACCTGGACTTACGTCACGAGTATCCTGCGCTGAAGAATGAAAAGGAAAGATTATTATGACTCTGTCGGAGAAGCTGCGGGGCAAGATTGTCCCTGCTCTTATATTAATAGTGTTCTGGGTGCTTATATCCTTTCTGTACATTGTACTGCCGGAGAATCGGACTGTTGCCCGCCGGTACGGAGGCATGAGGGAAACGGAAGTCAGACTGTGCGGCGGCGATACCGTTGTCCAGGATTTTTCATTCCCGTTCGACGGCGTGCGTGATATCACGGTATTCCTTGAGGGCAGGAAGCTGGGGAATCAGGAGATAGATGTTTTGGTCGAGGATACTCAGTCGGAACAGGTGCTCGTAAGAGAGACTGTTAATTCAGCAGACCTCGGAGTCGGCCAGCGCTTCACTTACAGCATGCCGATAGATAATTCGGCCGGTCATGTGTTCCGCCTTACGGTCACGAACAGGGCTCCCCGGGGTGAGGATATGGAGGTAAAACTCTTAGCGAGCGGGACCGTACGCTCTTTCGAGAAGAAAGTGAAGGTCAACGACAGGGAGGAGAACCTCACACTTGTCTCCCGCATCGGTTTTTGCGACTCACATGTAAACCGCCTCTACTTCGTCATGTGGATACTCTTTATCGCCGGATCCTTCATTTGCCTTCTCACATTCGGCGAAAATCAGGCGAGGAACTTTCTAGCGATCGGTCTCCTCTGCGGGCTTGCCTATGTCTTCTGGAATCCGTACGCACAGCCGATTGACGAGCCGGCTCACTACTTCAGATCTTTCGCGCTTGCGGAAGGGCATCTGAACGCCGAACTCTCGGCGGACGGGAGCATAGGGGCCAACATATCAGATAACTACGGCATCTATGACTGCATCTGGGTCTCGCCGCTGAATACGTACGCCAACAGTGAGCTTCTTCATGAGAAGGCATCTGCTGAGCGGGAGTTCTTCGTCCAGCCCTACTCTGCCAATTATATTCCGGTCAACTACTTCCCCGCAGCTCTGGGCATAGCTTTGGGCAGGGCACTGGGGCTGGGCATCGGGTGGCTGGTATATCTGGCAAGACTCTTCAGCCTGGCGGTCTATCTGGCGTTTTGCTATTTTGCGATACGCACCGCTTCGGTCTTTAGAACAGCCTTTTTCACGGCGGCGTGTCTGCCTCTCCCGCTTTACTTTGCGGGCAGTGTGACGATCGACACCGCGCTCAACGGCGCAGCTCTGTACTTTTGCGCTATCTGCGTAAAATATATTTTCTCGGAGACCGAGACGGAAAAGATAGGCATCCCGGAGATGCTGAAAATTCTTCTGGCCGCATCCTTTGTCGCGTCGCCGAAGTTCCTCTTCTATACACCGATCTTCCTGCTGCTCTTCTTTATACCGAAGGAAAAGTATGCCAGGAGACAGTATCAGTTCATACTGTTCGGGGCGGGAATCCTGCTAGTTGCTGCCATGTTCCTCTGGCAGATCTATCTCATGCGGACTTTCGTATTCGAGGAGGACAGGAACGGCAACGTCAGCATGGCAGGCCAGCTCGCGTTTATGATGGAGCATCCGAAGACCGCGCTTCGCACGCTCGTCGGGTCATTTGTCGAAGGTATAAGAAACTACTTCGGTACATACACAATGTATGCCCCGAACGTCATTAAGGATATAACGACAGTCATCGCTCTTGTCATCTGTATCCTGTCAGACGATAAGGTTCCCGAGGGCAGGATCAGAACGAGGAGGATCTTTATTCTTGCCGGCCTTGTGATCACCCTCTTGGTTGCGGGACTCACCATTTTTGCCGCCTACATCGGCTACACGCCGGTCGGCGCGGCAGAAGTCGAGGGCGTGCAGCCGCGCTACATGCTGCCGGTACTGCCGCTCATCTTCATTGCCCTGTCGTGTATCCCGGCAAGGTATCAGGGCAGGAATTTTGCCGCCGGATCAGCCTATGCGCTGTTGCTTGCCAACGCGGCGGTGGCAGGCTATACGGTGTTGAATTTCAGAGCTTTTCCTTAATTGTCCGGATGGATCACGATTCTTTGGATATTCGTTTATCCGTACCTTTTGGGATTATTTAAGATAAAAAAACGGCTGTGAAAAAGAGTTGATATAACTCATTTTTCACAGCCGTTTATCAGTGCTCATCAGGTGTCAAGCTTACGCATCACAGTGTCAGATCCATGACAGCCTTAATTGTGTGCATGCGGTTCTCAGCCTCGTCGAAGACGACTGACTGGGCCGACTCGAAGACCTCGTCCGTGACTTCCATCTCGTCAATGCCGAACTTCTCGGAGATCTGCTTGCCGATCGTGGTGTTCAGATCGTGGAAGGAAGGCAGGCAGTGGATGAAGATCGCGTTCTCACCCGCATTGGCCATAACATCCTTTGTGACCTGATAGGGCAGCAGATCATGGATCCTCTCTGCCCAGACCTCATCCGGCTCGCCCATGGAGACCCAGACATCGGTCGCGATGACATCGGCTCCCGCAGTGCCGGCTTCGATATCCTCAGTCATTGTGATCGTACCGCCGGTCTCGGCTGCGATCTTCTCGCAGGCTGCTACAAGTTCAGCGTCCGGGAAATACTTTTTGTTCGTGCATGCGGTGAAGTGAAGACCGAGCTTCGCGCATACGACCATATAGGAGTTGCCCATGTTGTAGCGGGCGTCGCCCAGATAAGTGAGCTTCACTCCCTTAAGACGGCCGAGGTGCTCGCGGATCGTCATCATGTCGGCAAGCATCTGGGTCGGATGGAATTCATTTGTAAGACCGTTCCAGACAGGTACTCCCGCATACTTTGCCAGATCATCCACGATCGTCTGGGCAAAGCCGCGGTATTCGATGCCGTCATACATTCTGCCCAGCACGCGAGCTGTGTCGGCGATGCTCTCTTTTTTGCCGATCTGCGATGCGGACGGGTCAAGAAATGTGGAGTGCATGCCGAGATCGGCAGCGGCGACCTCAAAGGCGCAGCGCGTTCTGGTGCTGGTCTTCTCGAAAATCAGGGCAATATTTTTGCCTGCGTGGTTCCTGTGGGCGATGCCGGCTTTTTTCTCTGCCTTGAGCTGGTCTGCCCGGTCGAGCATATACAGGATTTCTTCCGGCGTAAAATCAAGAAGCTTCAGAAAGTGACGTCCTTTAAGATCCATGGGAATACCTCTCTTCTAGTAAAATATATACTTCCCCCAGCTTAAAGAGCTGTCTCATCGTAAAATATCATATTCGCGGGAAGTATTTAAATACTATACCGTATATGAAGAGAGGGCGCAAGCATGAAAACAAAGGGGCTCACGCATTAAGGCGGTGACACCGTCTTATACATGAGTCCCTCTTTGGAATCAGCTGTATAAATTCTGATCTGTTCTGGCGATTGAAAAAGCGACCAGGAAGACCAGGTCGAGGTCTTTTTCCTCGCAGATCACATCATAGTAAAGGCCTGTCGTAATAAAGGATTTTCCGCTCGGCGAAGAGGTCGCGATTGTTGCGAGAGGTGCTCCCTTAAAAGTTACTTCATAACGCATGCCGAGCTTGCTGCCCGCAAGGCCTGTGTTAATTCGAATGCCCATGTCGTGCAGATAATCCCAGATTTTCTTGTCATCGTATTTGAAATATGATCTCTTTGACAGGAAACTGATTATATCATTTGAGCCCGACTCTACAGTAACGGTCTTGCCTACCTTGTGAACTTCGGTCCTGCCTGTTACGTGATTTGCAAATTCAAACGGAGACGCTCCAAACAGCGAAAACTTTGTCATTTTTCCCTCGTATACAGTTTTGCCGCTCTCGTCTTCCAGATAGAAAGCCTGCTTGACGGTATTAAGTACCGGTTTCAGTAAATATTTAGCCATGTGTCCACTCCTTTTCCTGGTCTTTCATTTTAGTATATCTTTTTAAAGCGTTTGCTCCGCTTATGAGTCCGAATACAAATGCCGCAATTCCCGCAGCACCCATAATCAGCGGAATTATGAGGCTCTTGGTCTGTGTAATCAGACTCGGGTCTTCGGGGTTATAGTAAATTGTCATTTTGTCGCCTTCCTTATATTCGGAAAGGCCGCTTAAGTCTGCCTCATATTCTGTCCCGTCCACAGTGTATTTCAGAGTCACTGTGTAGGATGCGTCGACGTGGTCTCCATTGGCATCTGTATGAGCTTCCTCGTCCATCACCACGTTCGTGACTGTGGATTCCGTCTTTATATAGTTTTTATTCTGCACGCTGGCATTGAAAAAGATAACGCTGAAGATGATGATCATGAGGCCTGCCGGGATCAAAAATCTTGCGGTCTGTGATTCCCGGAGAATGAATGCGATTTTGTTCATGCCGTGTTCCTTTCGTTTTTTATTATTAGGATCCTGCCTTTAGGCGTTTTTGACCGACACCATATTATACGAACGAATTTATGGCAGGGATAATCTGACAGCCTTGTTCTTAACTTCCGCTGATCTGCTATTGATAATTAATTGTACCACAAAGCAATGTGTTGCGGGTAAAAAAACACTATTACCATTGAAGGTGTCCCCGAAGGGCATGGTGACCATGGACTATACAAAAAATGTCGCATCGGCGTGAGCTGTCAGTTCATCTGAAAGTATAATATACTGCCGAATCGCATTCTCAATGATTGGGAGTGGAAGTCTTAAATCGCTGTTAGATGCATGGCTGCTATTATTACGTTCTTTTTTTAGTGCTTGTTGCAGGCGAAGATACAGATCCAGTTTGTCTCTATCTTGATAACAGTAGGATACTTCGATGAGCATGTCATTAATAGGCATTTTTAGAATGCATCTATTACCTGCGATATATCCGTCCAGCCCTATGATGGTAGTATAATTGTGGAGGCTGTGTCTTGCACTTATTCTGCCCCGGCACTCATTAAGTATGCAGGGATCCCACTTGTTTGGCGTAAATGTACCTTCACCGCTTTCTCGTAAATTCTCATGTTCACGAAAAGCGCAGTATTTTGTAATAAAATCCAAATCAGTGCAATTGTTTTGTATAAGGCTGTTGTATTCGGCATTGGCGGTATCAGCATTATAGTGATGCCTATCGACACTAGTGCTAATAAGTTGATCCAGGCATTGTTCTTGAGGCAGCTCATTGTCTTGATCCAGTTCAGCAGCTTTTTGCAACAGACGATTTAGTATATCTAAAGCAA
The DNA here is from genome assembly GCA_045221675.1 of Lachnospiraceae bacterium. Taxonomy (GTDB): domain Bacteria; phylum Bacillota; class Clostridia; order Lachnospirales; family Lachnospiraceae; genus Chordicoccus. Next base: position 22,081 of record JBGUWZ010000060.1, read on the forward strand.
GTTCTCCTTTGGTTCCATATGTTTGATTGCTTCGATTTATATGAAAGACACTGGAATAGGCATTGGCGAAAGATGCTGCTTCTTCCGATAGTTTATCTTGCGGATTCTTTGTCAGGTTTGCAACCACATCAGTAAAACTTTCCAGGAGCAAATCGATTGATGTTTGTCTTTCTTGTATGTCATTGCTGACCGCTATATTGCTGCGTATCCAGTTGATCAGGAAATTAGCTTTAGCGAAAGCCTTTTTAAAGTTCGTATCAACTTCAATCGTTGTGTCGTCAACGGTAATACCGAATAGATATTTATAGAATTTTTTATAAAAAACCTGGATATCATTATGGATACGTGCATCATTAATTCTTGTGAAAACGGCGGGTTGACTGCCGTTCTGGGGTATAAAACTTCTGTTTATATAGCGAACAGTTCTTGTGTTCCACAGGTTGTTTTTGATTTTTTCGTAGTTGGATTTGGAACACTTTCGCGCTTGAGGGAAGACAACTTGCTCATCTTGATTAGCAAAATCAAATAGATCAATGCTGTTATCTTCCAAATATAGTTTTACAAGTTCTGGAACTAAATCTTTGCCTCCTGATTTTTGTTGTGATTTCGAAAGAATCAATTTCAGAAGCTCTTTATCATCAGATGAGCTAAAAAGAGGAACAGGGGATTGTTCGATGTATTTATTGACATACGTATGAAGCAACTCACCGATAAAAGCTTTTCTATATGAGAAATCAGCATTATCCACAACGATTTTGTTGAATGTATCGTAGAGTACCATGTTGGCTGAATCTGTATACGAGTTAAAACTATATGTTGTCAATTTTTTTAACAGTTTTTTATCTTCCCCGGTATGAGTGATACCCGCAATTGGCCGAGCCGAACATTCGTCAGAGGTGTCTGTTAATAGCTGGGTTTTTAAGATCCGAGATAGGATATATGTTGGCATTTTATCTTCAATGATAGCAAGGGCCTGTTGCGTGAATTTATTTTTGATACACCAGCGGACGGTCTCAAGCGGAGTACGTTCGTCGCTTGTAATCAGTTTTTCATATTTTTCTCTGATATCATCAGCGAGAAGGGATAGGAGTGAGTTTTTGCTATCACCAAATCCTGTCAGTGCATTTTCAATCATATCAAGACCTCGGTCGAATCCGCTCGGATCGCTGATAGATATCGACTCTGAGACTTGCTTGATTGCTGAGATCAGTGCCTGTTCTTCGTTAACTGCTGTTCCTGATACGTTTTTTCTGAAGTACTCATCAAGCATTTCTCCGCGGCCATAGTGAGAAAAAGCATTGATGGCCGATACCAAATGTATAGTCTGGTATTCTTCGGTTACATCGCGCACTTGATTTAATATATTCTTGTAGCTATAGTCGGTTGCGCATACGGTCTCTATACATATCTTTGAGCTGTCGAACATAGAAAACAGGGAGAAAATCATATTAAAGAAAGACCTTTGGCCTCCCTGAGCATCCAGATATATATGAACAGTTCCATTTTTGGTTTCTTCATTTACCAGATTATAGAACTCATTCAGAACTCTTAAATTGCGAGTCTTTACATCGTAAGTTTTTGCGGAGTCTTCTTTAACAGGGCGGATCCAATACTGATTACCATCTGTATTTTCTGGATTTATCTGATATTCGAGATTCCATTTATGCTGGGTATTAAAATAGAGCTCCCGTCCATTATCTTGAGAGGCATCTTTCAGTATACTTTCATAATCACTTTTCCAGACTGCTTTTTCCGGCAGAGGGATTGCTACATAGCACTCTTCGTTGGAGTCACGTCTGACAAAGTTCTCATTGTCAAACATATAGTCCCTGATTTGATTTATGTAGAAGTTTAAAGATGAGGTCTCACGACTGGCTTTATTGCCGGAAACATCACTATATGCTTCACTCGAACAATAGGGAATGATGCGGTCAATCCTCTTTCCTTCAAGTGCAAGCTTATTAATGATGTATTTTGTTCCGGGTTCAAGCTGGCTTATTCCCTTAAATACGAAAGATATATTTTTGCCTGAAGTAAGGTTGTTAATCGATGTATAGTAGTAATGAGGTTCTTTTGAGTACAGAAGGCTGATACTACAGATCAGGATATTGATGTCTCGTCTATCGGATGACCCGTCGGTCTCGTTTCTTTTCAGTGCTTCTTCTGTAGGAAAAGGCTTGAGAGGAATATTGCGCATAGTTCTTGGCCGGGGTGACGGCACTGCCGATGCATCGATTGCATCTTGCATTCTTTTTTGCGCGTTATGTCGTATTATGATTCGATCACAGATATCTTTAATGTCACGCTCACTGTTATTTCGGGCAATAGCGTAGTCACTGAGGCAATACTCGTGTAAAGCAGTACTGAAGGAAGATGTGAATCTGTAATTGTGGGTTTGAAGCTCAGCCATGATTCTGTCGCACATGAAACTGTTTTTAGGATATTCTATCTCCAACTGATGCTGAAAGAAATCCCCGATACCCTGTTCATTTATGATTGCTGCGGTGTTGTTTTCATGAGTGCAGTAACAGAAGATTACTTCCGGAAACGCTTTGAATTGTTCGCAGAGATTCCGTACGGCTTCAATGTTTATTTTCGCTTCACCGATGATTACACATGCATGTCTTTGTCCAAGCTTGTTTGGGAGGGACTCTTTCCACTCTGATATTTCGTTTTCGGTACATGCAATGGTCTTATAACGATGATAGTTTCCGGTATGAGCCAAAAAATGAGCAATTGTTGTAGCGTAGTATTCTTCATCGTCTCTCACAGCATAGGAAACCAACATGTTGCATGGAACATCTTTGGTACGATAAGACCTGTTATTTAGAAATGATGTAATTATATTGAGCTCGGATATGCTGTTTTGGGACAGGGGAATCAACGATTGTAAGTTAGTCTTCATGGAAATATCCTCCGATGGATTTCTGGCAGTAATCAGCATTCTCACCTTATGGTAGATTATTCGGACAATATAAGTATATTTTAACACAAATTTATGTGTTGGATCCAAAAACCAACATGAGAATACAGGAAGCTTTTCACTTTATAACTTAAGATAAACTTGTAAAATAATGAGTTGTTTTGGCTTTAAATTTTCTGCGTACGAATGGAGAAACAGGCCAGCTCATACGTTGACATAGCGAAAGCTTGCCTAGAAAGTGGAGATATCAGAGCAAAGACAGGTTTTTCTTAAGGCGGGAGAAAAGACTGTAGACTGAATCAATAAACTACTTTTGCAAACGAGTCAGACTTTGTTGTGATGATGTGAAGGTTTGTTTTTTATCCATTTTGTGATATTATATAATTGAACGTTGAAAAGAGGTTGGACCTGCCTTATGAAAGGGTGCAGCCGAATCTGACAGCACAGAGCGCGGATCGAGGTATTCGGTTTTGTGTAGACGTTGATTCATTCTGATAGTCAAATGAGAGCATTGGCCAGATGGCCGGTGGGCATTTGACCAAAGAAGGCGGCATCATGACAGCGGTAATAGCGGAAGGTTTATCGAGGGTGTGATAGGTGAATTATGCCCTTTTTTAAAAATTAGCTTGAAAATATGAACAAATTGTAAACAGCCGGAATAATAGTGGAAAACCTTCTGGAATCAGAATATTCAGAAAAATACCTCGGAAATCGAGGCTGAGAAGCCGCATAAAATCAAGCAATTTTCGGGGTAAGGGTAGAAATGATGATTGCCCGTTATAGGGCATTGACACAGACATTTAATTTGATTACGTATGATCTTGTCCCGTCGTAGAAATGATGATTGCCCGTTATAGGGCATTGACACACGACAGCTTTGTCATGTATCCAGCAGTTGCCGCACTGCGTAGAAATGATGATTGCCCGTTATAGGGCATTGACACCTGCGCCTTTAACAAAGCCTTTTCCTACGAATTTAGCGTAGAAATGATGATTGCCCGTTATAGGGCATTGACACACACTCCCGCTCATGTGTGAGTTCAAGCCTGCGATCAGGTAGAAATGATGATTGCCCGTTATAGGGCATTGACACCGTAAGCTGCCGAGTCGATAACGCAATAAGCCCAAGTAGAAATGATGATTGCCCGTCATAGGGTATTGACACAGATCGCCATCGTATCGGTCGTAACGTATATGTCATGAAAGATATTTTGGAGAGCAAGTTCCTATAATATCCGGGATATCTGGACGACTATACGCATGGAAATCAGAAAACAAAGACATTTGCAAATGACCGCCAACCATTAATCGTATATGGTTGACGGTCATTTTTATATACACCTTCTTATTTTACGCTTACAAACCAGCGCGAATTGCTACGGAAATCTACAGAAAAACAGAAATGGTGCAGGTAAGATGTGGTATTATTAAGAATATGAGGGTGAAGAGATACATTGGCTTTCATGCCGTCTGGCGGCATTTCAAATCAAAACAGCTTTTTATGCTTTTTCCATGCTCATCTCATATCATGTATTCTATTTCCGGGAGTACTGTCGTTAACGTGAGTTCACTTTGCATGATGAGAAGAAGTAAAGCGTTCTCTGAGGAGTTTTGGGATAAACGAATGTGTTATTAGGGAGGAAAACAATATGCTTATCAATTTTACGAACCATCCGTCTGAAAAATGGACAGACGATCAGAAAAACAGTGCAATCAGGCTGTACGGCGAGGTAAGGGATATGCCTTTTCCGACAGTGCCGACAAGTGCGGGAACTCCGGAAGTCATTTCCATGGCAAACGAAATTATAGAAAAAATCCTTGCAATAAAGGAAGAAAGCCCTGGCACAGAGGCTTTCGCGGTCATGGTGCAGGGAGAATTTACATTGACGTATGCCGTTGTCCGCCGGTTGCTTGACAGAAAAATCAAAACCGTATCTGCTGTGTCTGAACGCAATGTTATCGAACAGATAGAGAACGGAGAGGTACGTAAGACAGTTGTATTCCGGTTTGGGGGATTTAGAGAGTATGCCTGATTAAAAGCCGGAAAAGCAAATAATGGAGAAAAAATACGGTGCAAGATGATCTGCATTTGCAAATGCTGCTATGCGGAGATCATGTATGTCGAAAAGAGAGTTAGCCTATAAATATACAATGATGGAGAGTAGGTAAAGATAAAAGATTTCAGGGAGGACGATGATATGATAGTACCTGCAATTGGCACAGAAAGAGATAATTGTGAAAATGTTATGTTAATTTCAATGAGCACACTGCCGTATAATCCGGAAATTAACACCTATCAGATAGAAAGCGGTAAGAAGGGAGAGATGCTTTATTTCAAGAGCATATCGCAGATGGAGCCGCATACGAAATATGTCATATATAAATTGCTTTCAGAGGGGAAAACTCTTGACCGTATTGTTGTATTAGAAAGCGAGAAAGCGCGATTGGAAAAAGGGAAGAACTGGGAAGGTGAAACGGCTACATCAATATATAGAAAAAGAATAGGAAACTATATTGGTGAACAGAATGAGATAAAGATCCTTCAGGATAATAAGATAAAGGATGTGTTGGAAAAGTCGCATCCCGAAACGAGTATTACCTGCAATTTAAAAGGCAAGGCTGTCTCGATGCCGGAGATCTTAACCGTCGACTTAGAGAACCCCACCTTTTTCTGGGATGCTGTTGTTAAAATAAGGGAGGGGAATTCCGACCAGGGATTACAGAAAAATAACAATAAGACAATAGATCTTTATATGGACATGCAGGGGGGAGACCGGAATTCTGTTGCACAAATGAATGCAATTGTGAGCCTTCTTGAACGACAGGGAGTAACGGTAAGGGGGCGTTATGCAAATGATTTTATACCAAAACGCAGTCAACCGCTCCACACAATCAGAGAGACGACTCCCGAGTATCGGACATATTATCTTATCTCTGCAATGGAAGCTTTTTCCCGCTATGGATGGGGAGACGGTTTAAAAGATTATTTCAAGGGGAGTATAAGGTCTAGGGATAAAGAAGGTGAATTAATAAAAGCAATTGAGCAGGCATCTTCAGCTATCAGTAAGTGCAACGCAGATGGGTTTGACAGTGCCGTCAGAAAAATTGAAAAATTAAAGCCCAAGTTCGAGAATACTGAAAAGATAACACAGATGGACGTTGTATATAGGGATATTGAAGAAGATTACGCAAAGCTGTTTGGAGCAGAGCATCGTTATGTGGAACAGATACGGTGGTGTCTTGACAAGAAATTCCTTCAGCAGGCGTTTACAATATTTGAAGCTAAAATGCCGAATGAATTCGTATTATCCGGAATGCTGTATTATATGACAAAAGATGCTTCCCAGGAAGATAGGGAAAACTTTCTGAATCTATGTGAGTGGCTTTATCAGGGGCTTCCTTCGAGTGAACAATATAAAATGAGAGATTTAAACCACTATCTGGTGAAATACTATTGCAATGGTGCAAGGGGATTCTGTGATCCGAAGGGGATTCTTAAATTCGGATTTAATAATGAAGATAAGATTAATCAGGTGGTTGTATTATTGAAGGAATACAGGAAGCTATGCAATATACGCAATGACTTGAATCACGCTACGACGCGTAGACATAGCGAGGATGGATTCTTTAGCTATATGAAAAAGAAAAGACCTTTAGAAAAACATTGGCAGGATAGTCCGAGTGTAGATTACGAAAAAGAGGTGAGAGATTTTTTGGATGATTGGGAAAGACTTGCCAGACAGGTTCCCGATGAAGTCAGGAATAATATCCTTGACTTGAGCTGACGCTATCGGTAAGCATAAGAAGGTTGTCAGGTGCAGTGTTGAATATATAGTAGTTATTCTCTTTTTGTTTGTGAGAACGGCGGTGACAAGATAGAACCATAAATGAATGACTACGCCGACAGAGGTGCTGTATAGGAGTCTATGCCGGTGGCCTCTGTCGGTCTGCAGGCTGCGGTGAAGCGAGGATTCGTTGTCTTTGCTGAACACTTAGTTAATGTGACTTTGCGCGGCGGAGTGAAGGGTTGGATTTTGGACCATTTTGTGGTATTATATAATTGAACATTGAAAAGAGGTTGGACCTGCCGTATGGGCAGGGTGCTGTTGAATCTGATGGCACAGAGCGCGGATCGAGGTATTCGGTTTTGTGTCGACGAGGATTCATTCTGATAGTCAAATGAGAGCATTGGTCAGATGACCAGTGGGCATTTGACCAAAGAAGGCAGCATCATGACAGCGGCAATAACGAAATTTTATTGAGGATATAACAGGTGTACTATGCCCTTTTTTAAAAATCCGTTAGAAAATATGAACAAATTGTAAACAGCCGGAAAAATAGTGGAAAAACTTCTATAATCAGAATATTCAGAAAAATACCTCGGAAATCGAGGCTGGTAAGCCGCATAAAATCAAGCAATTTTCGGGGTGAGGGTAGAAATGATGATTGCCCGTCATAGGGCATTGACACATAATAAATTGATATATATTTGCATTGTATATATTGTAGAAATGATGATTGCCCGTCATAGGGCATTGACACACGGCGATAATCGTCGCCTGACGTTCGTCATAAGGTAGAAATGATGATTGCCCGTCATAGGGCATTGACACCCCCTAAATCGATTTTCTGAAAATACTTCAACAAGTCGTAGAAATGATGATTGCCCGTCATAGGGCATTGACACCGTATCGATGTGTTCCCTAATCTCCGCCCAAGAATGTAGAAATGATGATTGCCCGTCATAGGGCATTGACACCTTCTAACTATACTATAGCTGATTGTAACTATGGATGAGTAGAAATGATGATTGCCCGTCATAGGGCATTGACACCCAGTTAATGCGAGCATTAAGATTTGCGGAATATGTAGAAATGATGATTGCCCGTCATAGGGCATTGACACCTTCATTTGGTTCGTATACAACACCTTTGCTCATTTAAGTAGAAATGATGATTGCCCGTCATAGGGCATTGACACATGCTTTCATCATGACCACCATTAAAATAATTCTTGTAGAAATGATGATTGCCCGTTATAGGGCATTGACACAAGCACTCGGGCGTTATTGTTCTGCCCACAAGTGAGTAGAAATGATGATTGCCCGTCATAGGGCATTGACACCTCTTGTTCTCAGACCCTCGAAATCAAGAGCATCAGGTAGAAATGATGATTGCCCGTCATAGGGCATTGACACAACCTTTAATACCTCTTACGACTGCGATTGTTTTTTGTAGAAATGATGATTGCCCGTCATAGGGCATTGACACACGTCTTGTCCTGGTAAATCGCACAGTGATTCAGCTGTAGAAATGATGATTGCCCGTCATAGGGCATTGACACACACCCACGAGTGTTGTAAGGCCGAACCATCTGCCGCGTAGAAATGATTATTGTCCTTCATAGTTCATTGACATATTGTATGCAATATGATTGGTTTGATCTGTACATGCAAAAATGATGAGTGCCCATTAGTGGGAATTGATTATTTTGCTATATGAAACTTGATACTTGAATGCACACTGATAGAGTGGCGCAAATCTGTTAGGGATTTGCGCCATTTTTTATTTTTTTTCCAGATCAGCTTAATTTTCTTATCTGTCGGTAACTATAAACAAAGCAGAAGATATAAAACACAATGACAAGTACATAAATCACACGTGACTTACTCAAGCGTAGAAAATTATAAAATCTGGAGGAAAATCATATGCGCAAAACTGATAAGGTTGATGAGATTCGTTTAAACAAAACAGAGTATGACATCTGTTCTTTGTGGATGACAGCAACACCCTCGAGAGAACCGTTTTTTATGCTGGTATCGACATGTGAGAAGAGAAAAATGCGCTGGTGATAGGCCGGACAGCAATTGCTTGACCTATCCTCAGCGTCACTATGAAGGAGGAAACCGCACAATATTTTATATTCTTTCTGTATATGATTTTGGAAGGAGATTTATGATTACAATATATCCGAGTTTCGAACAATTCTCTCAGGCTTCCTATGATGCGATGGTTTGTTCACTTGATCTTTCACATATTACCTGCTCTTGCGGAAGGGAAGGTGGACTGTACTTTAATGGCTCTTACAAGCGAAGGATTAAGACGAAAACAGGCACTTATATTCTTCGAATTCAACGCACGCGATGCAGGAGCTGTGGTACTACTCATGCTATTTTCCCTGCCAATATCATTCCTTACAATCAGATACTCCTAGATGACCAGATAGCCATCATACGCAATCACGAATCTGGAGAGGGCTGTAAGGATCTTCTGAACGCAAACCCTGATATTGATGAGAATGATGTTGCCGCCGTTATTCGCAGATATGGCAAAGTCTGGATGGAGGAGCATAGCGATATTACAGCAGATGGATTATCGCAGGATAGTATTGTGCGAAAGAGTTTTGAGAAAATAGATCGGCAATTCCTTCAGATAAAAAAGACACCGAACATATTTATTGACCGACCAACATAAGATTACAGGAAGATGTTTACATCAAGGCATAAAATAAAAGCGTTTCTAAAATCGATTTTTGCTATAGAAGGAGAAGTACATGAACGCGGCGCTTAGACGAAAAACGGAAGAATGGAAGCAGTTAGAGAGGAAGACTTTTGAACAGAGGCAGGTAGCGGATGCATTTTATCAGGAGAATTTGATGTCCCTGATTGAGAAAGACTATCAGCGACGGAATAAAAAGAAACTTTTTGAAAAGGTTGATTATCTGATTATGTCCGTCGGAACATCATATGAGCCGCTGGTGCTCAATATAAATCTTCTTCAACCTAGCCGTATTCTGTTTTTGTATACAGATATTTCTGAGAAGACTCTGGATCGAATTGTGCAATATTGTGGGCTGGAAGTAACACGATATCAGAAAGAGCGCGTCACTGAGACAGATCCGTTAACTTTGTACAAAGAGATTAAGAACAGTTATCTGGAATGGGGAAAACCTGAAAAGATTTATATTGATTTTACCGGAGGAACAAAGGCGATGGCAGCGGCAGCAGCAATGGCTGGTGCTTTGATTGACGTGCAACTAATCTATCTTGGATGTGATGAATATCTCGTGGACTTTAGAAAGCCGAACCCTGGAACAGAGAATTTATATTTTATAGACAATCCTATTAGTGTATTCGGCGATTTGGAGATGGGAAAAGCCATGACGCTTTTTGAGCAGCATAACTATTCAGGAGCAAAGGAAAAACTGGAGCGTCTGAAAGATACTGTACCTGAGCCTGATGTGCGGCAGCAGCTTGAATTTGCCTATACTCTTGCGGCATCGTATGAGGCATGGGATGCGCTCGATTTTGAAAAGGCAGAAGCATTCATGCAGAGTCTTAACCGCACCATGACAAGAGACAGTAAAACGCACAGGACGTTTCTTATGATGGACTTCAGAAATCATTTCCTGAAACAAGGTGATATTCTCGCGCATCTCCGCAAGATTCCGGGCATGCTCAAGGAGCGCAGGCAAGAGGAAATCCTCAGGGATAAGGATATCATGAGTGCGCTCATGTTTACCATGCTCCAGAACGCGATGGTTCGAGAAGACCAGGAGAAATACGATATGGCTTCGCTTCTCATGTACAGGTTATTGGAGATGATCGAGCAGCGACGTCTGATTGAATATAACCTGTATGTCTCAAGAGTGGATTATTCTGGGCTTGACTACTCCAGAGTAAATATTCCGGGAGAAGTAACTCTCGAAGCAATCCGCAGAAATATGAATGCACTCAGAGAGCAGATGTTTGGACGTCAGCATAATCAGTACCTGCCGGATCAGATATCTCTGCTTGATGGATATATGCTCCTCCTTGCCCTCGGAGATGATATCAGTAAAGCTCCTAACGGAAATAATGTGGCTTTCCTTAAACATATGCGTTCCATGGTTTATCTGAGGAATAACAGTATTTTTGCCCATGGTCTCGGACCTGTTGGAAAATCAGATTACACAAGGTTTCGGGATTTTGTCATAGAGGTGCTATCAAAATACTGCTTATTGGAGAGTATCAATATGCGTCAATATATAGAGGATCTTCGCTGGATCAGCCCGATGCAATCTGTCTACTATACTGCAATAGGAAGATGAGCTATGGCAGCGATATATATTCGAGAGCAGGGAGTTATGCTGACAAAAGTTGGTGAGCGTCTGTGTGCCGTAAAAGGCAGGAAGACTTTACTTGACAGGCCGGTATTCGGCATAGACAGTATTGCCGTGTTCGGCAATGTGCAGGTGACTTCGCAGGCGCTTATGATGCTCATGGAACATGGAGTAACAATCAGTTACTTCACTTATGGAGGTGCTTATCTTGGGCAGACTGGAGCAGATTCTTCGAAAAACATCTTTCTGCGCATGCAGCAGTATGACTGTTATATGGATCCGATCAAGAGGAATGCGATGGCGGCTAGTATCGTGAGCAACAAAATCCAAAACCAGATGACTGTAATTGAGAAGTGGAACTGGGAAGGTGACTTTGACTGGAAATCTGACTATTTTGAAATAGAGAAAAATTTTTTGGCTCAATCACAAAACTTGTGGGATTTAGGGTTTCGGACATAGGCCTTCCTGCTCATGTCAAATAGCTTCAGGAAGAAGTATTCATCATCCGGATAACCATATCCCTGTCTGCGAAGAGTCTTGATCTTGTTGTTGATTCCTTCGATCTTCGCTGCAGATATATCATAGGTGGCGTGAGCTATGATCCCTTCAAAATGATTGCTCAACAGCCGCTCGAACCAAAGCGGATGGGCATTGCCGGTCGCATGGTACATATCCATGATGCTGATGATATCCTCCGACATGAGGCATTCATCGATACGTGAATAGGTCAGTGCCAGATTCTCCTTGATCAGATCGAGGGTAAAGAAGAGCTTGTTCTCCTCGAGAAGCCTGTTGTAGCACTCTTCATACCCGGACTTACGGATAAAATTTTCTGTCTTGAACAGACTGCTCCCTTTGCGGATCACCCGCTCCTGAGCGGCGTCAGTTCGTATATAATCCAAGACAGAGGATCTCCTTTCGATTGGTTATGTGCACTCGCCAAAATGCATTTCAATCTTACAGGAAGATCCTTTTTTATTCAATTGGAAGAATGTAAAGGCATCCAGTCAGGCTGTTCTTAGATTCCGAGCCAGAGGGGACGAAGCCAGCCACCCGTAAGGGCTTGGCCTTGACAGGGTTCTCAGGCAATGCTACGCTGCCTGGTCCCGACGGTAAAAAAAGCAGGCTGTTCTTGAGTTCGTCTCCGTCGGGGTGATAGCCCTGAAACATTGCCTGGGGTTCATGTCAAGGCTGGCGGACGGCATTGAAGACCTATAGTGTGGTATAGTCAATCCCACGAGAAAAATGATTGATCCATTTTTTTCAGATCATCTTATTTGTCGGTAACTATAAGAAAAGCAAAGGAAATTCATCTGGATTTTCTGAACTTAAATCTTGATATTGATGAGAAAAATGTAGCAGCCGTTATCCGTAGGTATGACAAAGTCTGTCTGGAAAAGAGTAGTAATGATGCAGCTGTTAGATTAAAGGACAGCATAGTGCGAAAGAGCTTTGAAAAACAGACTGATTTTTATATATGTTTACTTATTTGATGCTTGCCGATGAATTAGTGTAAATTGCTAGAGAAATCTTTCGAAAAAGGGGAATAGTATAGGCAAAATGTGGTATTATTAAAAACGTGAGGGTAAAGAGATTCATTGGCTTTGATGCCGTCTGACAGCATTCCAAATCAAAATGTAAAATTATGCTTTTTCCTCGCTCGTCTCATATCATGTATTCCGGTTTCGAGAGTGTGGTCGCTAACATGAGTGCAGTCTGCAAGATGAGAAGAAGGAAATCATTTCCCGATGAGCGTTTGGATAAACGTATGTGTCATTCAGGAGGAAAATAATATGCTAATTAACTTTACAAACCATCCATCTGAAAAATGGACAGACGATCAGAAAAACAGTGCAACCAGGCTGTACGGCGGGGTAAGGGATCTGCCTTTCCCGACAGTGCCGACAAGTGCGGGAACTCCGGAAATCATTTCCATGGCAAACGAAATTATTGAAAAAATCCTTGCAATAAAGGAAGAAAGCCCTGACACAGAGGCTTTCGCGGTCATGGTGCAGGGAGAATTTACATTGACGTATGCCGTTGTCAGCCGGCTGCTTGACAGAAAAATCAAAGCTGTATCTGCCGTGTCGGAACGCAATGTTATTGAGCAGGTAGAGAACGGAGAAGTGCGGAAGACGATAGTGTTCCGCTTTGGGGGATTTAGGGAGTATGCCTGATGAGCGGGTCGGAAAAGTAATGAATGAAGAATTAAAAAAGGCGCTCGGCGTCAGATATATAAAACTTCACTTTGAGGTAGAGGTCGCAGAGGACTGTGAGATGCCGCAGACGAAGGTCTCCGCGATTCGCGGAGGTATGGGGCAAATGCTCCTTGCTGCCCACTGTGTCCGTGATCGTAATTGCGAGATCTGCGATTTCAGAGACGAATGCGTTGTCCAGCGGATCATGTATTCGCCGTTCGATATAAAGCCGAAATTCGTCACGGAAGGAGAGAGCGCCGGTTACGTAATTGAGTGCGAGGATTACCGAACGGATTTTGAAGCAGGAGATACATTTGCCTTTACGATTATTCTCTTTGGCAAGGCAATCGCGCATTTTAATCCTCTCCTGCAGGCCATCCATGGGCTCGGGCAGACGGGACTTGGAAAGGAGCGTGGCAGGTTCCGGATTGTCAGCGTCACGAACACGAAAAATGAGCCGTTGCTCTATGGCAGTTCCATCAATATGGGAAGTTACGACATAAAAACACTCGCGGATTATGTGCAGTATCGAAGAAAACGGATCGGCGGAAACAGGATGTTGTTCCACTCGCCCACATCGATCAAGAGCAACGGGCAGATGCTTAAGGAGTTTGAAGCCGAGGCTATTGTAAGGGCTCTTTCCCGTCGGCTTTATATGCTTGACTGCTATGAAGGCATAGAGACGAATCAGCTTTGCTTCGACAAGATTCCAGCTCTTCTTGACCATTCTGAGAGAGGGACGACAGTTTCCAGGTATACGACCAGACATCAGCAGAAGATCCACTTGGAGGGACTCCGTGGTTGGGCGGATTTTGGCGACATGGAAGAAGACCTGTATCTGCTGATGCTGGCGGGGGAGATTATGCATGTCGGAAAGAGAGTGAGCTTGGGGTTTGGAAGGTATACGATGGTGGAGAGAAGGTAAAAAGGCAAAAAAGTCAGGTACTGTATTGAATGGAAACGTCGGAAAACAATTTACATATGTGAGGTTTAATGAAGGACATGGAAACATCAAAGTATAAATATGTTTTGGCTATGTATGATGTGCGCGGCAAACAGAACTTTATTTACAGAAGCACGCACATTAAAGAAATTATCGGCGGCTCAGATATTATTCGGACTATTTTCCAGCAAGAACTTTATAGCGCCGCAAAAGAGTATCGCAATACAATTAATAGTCAGGTCGATAAAGAAGCGGAAGCTATTTATGATTATCACAAAACGAACGCTAATCCGGATGCGCTCAAGGATGTCAAATTCAGTTTTGATATGTTCACGAACAGGATGTCAGGCCTTCAATATGTCGGTGAAATCGTCTATGATGGCGGTGGAAATTTCCTGATTCTTTATCGTGATAAAGAGACGTGTAAGGAGGTAACATATCGCTTCACGAAGAAAGTGATTGAGAAATACTCGTCCTTAAAAGTTGTATGTACGTATATTGAAAATCTCAATCCTGAAAAATACCATGGCACAAAAGATGATCCGGGAGATTATGAGAGGCTTTATGCGCGGCATCGTTACACAGAAAACGAACAGTTGATGACCATGCCGTATGGTACTCTGCCTATTGTACAGGCGGATTACCTTACATCAATGCCTCTGACCTGTTTTGACTATAGGACCGGAGCGAGTAAGATAAAATCAAAACTGACAACTGAGAGTGCTGCCAAGTATGCAAGATACAGGGAACTTAAGAAGCATCACCGCAAGCTGAATGGTATGGACATTCCGGACGAGGTAGTCCTGGATAAGCTGGTGACAAACAAAGGAGATGAGAGCCTTCTGGCAGTCATCTATATGGATGGGAATAATATGGGCGCGAGTATACAGAAACGCCTTGAAGGCATTTCAGGTTATGATGCTTGTGTAAGCACGCTTCGTGAGTTCTCCTCAGAAATACAGAAAGTGTTCATTGATGAACAGGCGGACTCGTTCAGAGCCGGGAGCAAAGAAAAGATGCGATTGGTCATAGGAGCAGGTGACGAAGTGACTGTGATCTGCAATGCAAGGGATGCTTACAGCGTGGTAAAAGCCTACATGGAAAAACTTAAGAGCATCAATTCAGAAGGAAAAACATCTGGCTATGTATATTCTTCCTGCGCCGGAATTGCTATTTTTCATAGCCATGCGCCATATGCGGATGTATACAGAATTGCGGAAGAATGCTGTGAATCTGCTAAGGCTGTCATGAAGGAAAATGAAATTCAGGATATATGCATGCTGGATTATCATTATTGTCAGGGAGCTATCGGCGTTTCACTTAAACAGATCCGTAAAAATGAAAACACATCTGACTGTATCAGGCCATGGCTTATAACTGATATGCGTACAACAGATGAAATAAAAAAGAGCAGTCTTTTCGTTTCGAACACAGTACAACGAGAACAGGTCATAAAGATGGCAAAGATCCTGAATATATTTGGGCGTGGCAATACGAAAGGTCTGAACTTTGCTGCTCAAAGGGGTAATAGTGCATTTGAACTCGAAATCCGCAGGATAGAAGCGCATCTTTCTTCTTATCAAAAAAAGCTGCTTGAAGTCAGTGAATGCAATATGAAAAGAGATATTTATGACGATATAGACAATGCGCGGAAGCTGATTGAAGCCATTGTCATTGTCTACGATCTCTGGAACGACGAATGGAAGGAAGAGATGAACTGGAAGGCTATAGTGGCAAAAGCAGAAGGTGGAGGAGAATAAGAGCGACATGAGAAAGCATGGTAAGATTATTATTGAGCTGCATTCAGATGCATGCATACACTCGGGCTATTCCTACAGAGGAACGATTGACAATGATGTCTGTTGTGACAGATTTGGAATCCCCTTTATTCCGGCGCGAAGGTTAAAAGGATGCCTGCGAGAAGCAGCTAGTTTGATTGAAAAGCACCCTGATCTGCAAGGAAAAAGTGCTGATTTCTATTTTGGAGAAAGAGGACGGGGGGTGTTCGTACCAGATATGAAGCAGAAAAACGATGATGCAGGCAATGCTTCTGAGAGGGGGTATGGTAGTGTCATCATCGAAAATGCTCGCGTGCCAAATTATGAACAGATTTGGGACGCACTGGGGAAATTTGAAAATACACCAATGAAAAAATATATTGGGAGACAGGAAATTCTCGCGCAGTATACATCTGTCCGGGCACAGACGAGGATGGTCAGTACCTGTGATAAGGCATTTGCCGATGACCCGGATGCTGAAACTTTGGTCCCGCCGGATATCGGAATCGGGTGTGCTTTGGATAACACATTGAGGTTTACACGTGTAGTCAATGCGCATAGAACTGTTTCGGTAAGAAAGAGCTCAGACGGAGAACAGGCACAGGAAGGGCTGGACAAACCGGAAGTGGAGTGCACACGGTTTGAGGCTGATATATATTACTACGATTTTGATAAAGAAAGTGATGATGAACAGGCAGATGGGTTAACGCCGATTGAAAAAGCTCTCACCGCAGTAGTGAAATCAGTGCGTCATATCGGTCTTTCCAGAAACCGTGGTTTGGGAAGCGTAACTTGTCGTTTTGAACCTGACGTAAAAGCTGGCGCAGCAGAAGCGCAAACTCCTTGCAGTATTCGAAACGAAACTAAGGTTGATATTGAGCATGCAATTTTCTTTTCTGTAAAGAATACGGAGCCTCTTGTCATAAGTGAGGGAAATGATAACCGAACAGAGTCATATATACCGGCCAGAAATGTAAGCGGAGCCCTTGCGTGGGAGTATTTATCACAGGACGGGAGTAGCGCGGAATCGGAAGAGTTCCGACATCTGTTCCTTGATGGCACGATAAGATATACCAATCTGTATATTATGGATGGTGAGGAGCGGTGCATTCCTGCCCCCGGCTTTGTCAATGAACTGAAAAAAACAAAGCTTCTTGTCAATTCGCTTCGCCTGGATGAATATGACCCGGATAATAAAAAAGAAGATCCTGGTGACGGGAACCTGCCCAAAAAACTGAGAGGTAAATACATTTGTTTTGGACCGAACGGAGCAATACGTAAAAAAGAAGTGGAAACGGAAATTATCTATCACAATCGTCACACTGGGGCTGACGACGAAACGGGTATTTATTCCCAGGAGGTAATCTCTGAAGGACAGGTCTTCGGAGGATACATTTTCTGCGATGCTGATGCCTTGAAGAAGTTGCCGGCAGATACATCTGTCAAGCTCCTGCAAAAGGTCAGAGAGCTACTTGTGAATACAAATCTGCGTTTCGGTAAATCTCGTTCAGCTCAGTATGGTAGATGTGTATTGATGCCGGGGATGCCGAAATACTCCTGTATGCAGAAGCCTTACATGCAAACCGTGAAACCAGAAGGAATGAATAATGATTCTCATAAAAAACGTCATATACTTGTATGCCTGACTTCTGATGGGATCTTCAGTGAAAACGGCTGCTATACAACTGCCTTTAATTCTGTCTATAAGACAGTGGCGTCTGATGCGGGTATATCCGATTACGTTGATATTGATGCTCCGGGCATTATACCTGATCAAAGCCATGATGCAAGGCTGACATCAATCTGTGATACCGGCATCACGTACGGTTTTAACAGTAAGTGGAATCTGCGAAGGCAGCCTATTCCCACGGTTCTTGCAGGGAGTACATTTGTCTATGAGTTAAAGAAGGGACTGAAGGAACTCCCAGATACTACTCATTTTACTCAGGTGGGAGAACACCGGACGGAAGGATTTGGCGAACTCCGTATGTTTCTTATGTCAGACACAGAACTGCCCTATCGGCTGGATAAATATGCTGTCAGTAACAACCAGCACCTTGCGACAGATGAAGTGGATGAAAGCTTCGTTTGGAAACAACTCCTGGATAGTATGATCAAAAATCAAACATTAAAAGGGACAGCGGCAGCGACAGAGTTGATCAAACAATGTATTTTGGATCATACTTTAGAGGAAATGCGTAGAAAAGTTATGAGTGATCTGTGCTCCAATGGCGCAATAAACATATCATCTTCAACAATTGGGCGGGTTTCGCTGATGCTGGATGAAGTCAGGCGGCAGAAATTATCTCCAGAGAAACAATTCTATGAATTTGCAGGGCGAGGAGATAAAAATCAGCCATCCCGGATCCGCTCTATCAAACGGAAAAAAGAAAAGAAAAAATTAGAGAAAGTGATTAAGACGTATTTTGTAAAGACTAAGTACACTAATCCTGATGCAGATTGGGAATTGGATTCCTCATATATGTTGGATGAGATGCTTCCAAGATCTAAAAACGCTGAACTGAGAGATATCCTTGACACATTATTTGACGCTGAAGAACAAGAAAAACTCTTTGAGAGCTTTTGGCCGGAGGTTATGGAAATGTTCCTCAGAGGAAGTAAGTATATAAAAAAGGTTTCGGGGGGATCGGGAGAATGAGTTGCAAAAAAAGCATAATCAAATATTGTAAAATACGTTTTCGCCTGATGTCCCCGCTGGAGATTGGAAGCGGAAATAATGCAAAGACAGATCATGATATCATACTTACAGGTAGCGGAACGCCGTTTATACCGGGAAGTGTAATAGCGGGTTATTTTCGGGATGCGATATTCCGCGTGCTTCTTCAGGAGAAGGGAAAGAGTGAGGCCAAAAGAGCTGTATATGAAAAACTGGGGTTTGTCATTATCGAAAAAGATGCAGCTTCGGCAAAAGATGACCAATCCGAGGAAGAAAGTGAAAAATCGCGGGAGAGCAGTGTCATTTTTTATGATGCCAATATTAATGAAGACACGTTTCATATAGATACCCGTGACATGGTCGCGCTGGATGAGAACAAAGTCTCACGTCCGGGAGCAAAGTTTGATACGGAGGTCCTTGAACCCAACGTGACATTTGACACCTATCTGGAAGAATGCCTCTATCCGAAAGGCGATGATAGTATGATAGACCGGATTCTTCGTATATGGGCTTCCGAGGACGTAGCGTTTGGTTCTAAAACTACCCGTGGTATGGGACTGACACAGTTGGAGCAGGTCTGGGTCCGTGAATTTAATCTTGACAAAGAGGATGATGTGAAGGAGTGGGTCGATTTCTCTGTGTATGGGGGAACTTCAGGAAAAACGTTCACTGATCAGGATGATATAACAAGTACATATATAATACAGAATGGTAACGATTCGTTGGTCACATCCAGAGATGAGTGGATAATCAAACTGTCGCTCAGACAGATAGGCGGCATGTCCATACGAAGGTACACTACGGCTGTGTCATCTAAGGAGAAGAAAGAACCGGATTATAAGCAGTTGACCGAACATGTTTGGGAAAAGGTGCCAAAAGAAACTTCTGAAGAAATAACTTATGACTGGAGACATAGTGAAAAACCGGTTATACCCGGTTCCTCATGGGCAGGTGCGTTCAGACATCATATGAAATTGCTTATGAATGCAAATGAGTCTCAGATGGAAAAGTGGTTCGGCTTTGTTGAATCAAAAGGGAAAGAAAAGTCACAAATCATTTTTTCAGACAGTATTTTGGAAAAAGCAAAGGATAAGAATCTCTCCAGAAATGCGATTGACAGGTTTACCGGAGGGACAATTGACGGAGCACTGTTCACGGAACGAACGTATTTCGGTGGCGAAACGAAGTTGACTATACGGTTCCGAAAAGATCTTCTGCAAAGCGGATATGTTGAAATTGATCCGGAAGTGATGAAATATAAGAGCGCTTTAGCTGCATCAATTGCTGATCTGCATGCGGGATTTCTGGCTATAGGCGGCCTTACTGCTGTCGGCAGAGGCATTTTTAAGGTCACAGAAATAAATGGAGAAACGTTCTCCGGAAATGCTGAAGAACTCTATAATAGAACGCTCTCGATACTGTGCGCAAATTGTGTCCGGGACATGGAGGATGGAAATGGTTCGTGAAGGAAATGAGCAGGCAAGTACAACAGTGGAAATTAGCCCGAAATCATTAAGTGATGTGGGAAATTGTATTCAGGAGGTTGCCGCAAAGGTCTTTGAGACTGTGGATAAAAATCAGGTCTATTACGCAGCAACCTTGACTGATATGTTCAGACTAGGTATTTGGGAGGATGACGAGAGCAGAAAACTGATTACCCAGCCTTTGTCTGTAAAGCTTTTGGAGCTGCGCGTTTTTAATAAGGATGTGGAACTCAAAGCATGGAGAAGTGATATAGGAAGTCAATTTCAGGTCAGAATTATTGATGATAGACCTGAGCCAAATACTATCATGAATAATGACAGCGATGCAAAAAGGAATAAAGATTTCTTTGAAGAAGTGCAACTGTTGGATATTGACAGAAACAGATCCGGGTCTTCAAACAATATTAAAGCTACAGGAGGGGGCTGCTACAGTCTTCCTGAACATATTTTCAAGATGAAAAACCCCGGTTTGCTCGTACGGCACTATATTGACAGATACGAACAGACCGGAAATGCGTTTGTCAGGGATTGGCGCTGTGTAGGATTCGAGGACGTTTCAGAAGAAATATCAACAAAGGAGAGGTGACGTATATATGGCTAAAACTAAACCTCAATATAAATCATATGAGAAAGGCGATTTAGCTAACAGCTTTATCAATCCGTATACATTCGTATCGGTCAAGGCGTCATCCACATGTTCAAAGGCTTCGGGAGAAACTCAGGGGGATATGCTGGATGTGAAGGAAGATGAGATTGTGACAGGAAAACTGACTTGTCGCTTATATCTGAAGACACCCCTGATTATTCCTGATCCAGATAAGAGTTTTCCTGACCAGAACAAAGCGAAACATCTTCATTATCCTTTCATGAAGGTAGATGGCAAATGTATTATTCCGGGAAGCTCCATACGTGGTCCGGTTCGCAGTATATATGAGACAGTGACAAACTCCTGTTTTTCGACTATGCAGGAGCATCAAAGAATAACGGCAAGGACGAAAAAACCGTTTGCCCCGGGTGTGCTGTTCATTGAAAATAGGGAAATGAAGCTGTATCCTGCCACACGGTATAGGGTTTCTATGGACAATAATCTTCAGAAATGGGGATACGGAAAGCATCTTGATTTTACAGGCGGATCTGAAACTATAGAGAACAGGAAGCACCAAAGAATAACCGTTTATAATGTTGACAAAATAACCGGGATTCACAGTGAGGAAAAAACAAATCCTGAAGACTTTGATGGCTATCTGTTTATTGGTGAAAAGATTAGCGGTAAAAAGTATGAAAGTATTTTTGTAATTGATAACGGAGCTAATTCTGTCGGTACATCAGAAGAGATAAAAAAAGCGTATGAAGATATGAAGCATGCCGTGGATGTATATCAGAATGATTCCGTAAACAGAAATCTTCATGACAGTCACTGGGGCTACCGTCATATTAATTTTGAGGACTTTGAAAATAATCAGATTGAAGGACTGCCAATATGGTTCAAAAGAGATGGGGCAACGATATATTTGTCCCCGGCGTGCATAGGCCGGTTTACTTATCGTCGAACAATGGAAGAACTTCTCCCTGAAAATAAACCATGTGACGGGTCTGGACCGGTGTGTAAAGCCTGCTCCTTATTCGGTATGGTCAGGAGAAGTAAAGACGGTTCGACGGAAGATGAGTATAGCGGTCTTGGAAGTCATCTGCGTTTTGGTGATGCAAAGCTAATTGAACCGTCCGGAGATAAGAACATAAAAGACTATTTAAAGGAAATTACTCTTGAAGAACTCTCGTCTCCTAAACCGTCATATTTGCCATTTTATTTGAACACTTCTGACTTTACGAAAGGGTATGATGGAGATGGTGCCACGATAAAGGGGAGAAAGTTTTACTGGCATCATAATCCCGATACGACGAATCCAGATAAAGGCGAAAGAAATGCTACTATGGAGGCATTGGTGGACCCAGCAGAGTTTGAATTCACGGTTTATTTTGACGAAATTACAAAAAAGCAGCTTCATGAACTGGAATGTGTTCTCTGCCTTGGAGAAAATGTTGAAAATGGTGACCTCTGTTATAAGATTGGGCATGGAAAACCGCTGGGGTACGGAAGTGTTAAAATATGTGTAACTTCTGAAGAAGTAAGGACCTTTGAAGCTGGAAATTATCGTGTCTCCCTAAAGAAACCGGTAGATATTACGAAAATACCTGATTTTGACCAACGGTGTATCGATATATTGAATTCGGTTCTGAGTTTTTCATTTATTAGCAAATATCTAAATCAGGTAGGAAATGGCGTCCGTTATCCATTTGTAGTTAATGGAACTAACGAAAAGGATGTGAAGAAGATTAACAAAATCGATGCCAATGCGCTGGCTTCGCATCACTGGTTCAGCGAGAATTATACATTTGGAGGACAAATGCCCAAAATCTGTTTGCCGGCTACCCCGTCAATGAAAAATGTAAAAAAAGGGAATAAACCGAACATTTCTATGCCGGCTCTTGAGCTTACAGATATATTAAAAGATAATGTATCATGCTTTGGTTCGAAAAGCGATCAAGATAATTCAAACCGTTCTGTAACGCAGAAAGATGAATTAAAAAAGAATCAGGTAATTGATGTTACCTTATCATGGATAGGGAATGATAAGGATAACCCAGAGCTGTATTTTGGCGGATTTGAGCGCAGTGGGAAGAGAGGCTATATAAAGAACATTCCGGAAAATTACCGGAAAGGGACAGAACTGACAGTTAGAGTTTCTAACCCTCGAACCAAAGATAATTGTATTTTTACTGAATTTTTGTGTGAGAAGGGACGGCGGTAATTGGATAGAAACATAAATGAATGACAACGAGCGATATCTGCCCGATAGCAGATATCGCTCATTAGTTATGGGCGTATTATACAGTTGTTGGCAGGTTTGCTTTTGTATTTCACCTTATCTCTGCTTCAAGCTGACGTTCCCATTCCAGATACAGTCCTATTAATTGTTCAACATCATCAGTAGATAAACCAGGTGAAACATCGCTTCCATGGTTATAAGTATTTCTTAAGTACTTAAAACCAAGATGCAGCAGAAAGAATGCAAAAAGGTGGGAAGCGTTAGCACTGCATAAAGTCAGTGGTGACCTAAACGGATTTGCCGTACCTGGAAGCACACTCCCATTTGGGACTTTATTAAAGAACGTCACGCTACTTATAAAGGTGTGTGCTTCATTTGTATATGAAACACCGTTCCAAATATCTTCCAATATCGCTGACGGATGAAGAAAACCCAGTACAGTGGGCTTGAGTGTATCTTTATTAATGCCAAGCGCATTCCAGGCTGCAAATGGAAAGGATCGGCTTACTATATAGACGTTTGGTTTGAAATCGCCTCTGTAAGCTTCAACGTAATCACTGAGACTTTGTGGGTATGAAAAAATACCTTTTGCATGTAATTCTTCCGGCATACGACCTTCAATCAGAGTAAGGGCTTGCTGGTAAAAGCCCTTTTTCAGACACCAGAAGACTTCAGTTGATACCAATCTGTTACCTTCCAGTAGATTCGCGTAATCGTTTCTGATGTTGTTCTGAAATAGTGCAAGGTATGATAACTCTCGTTTCTGCTGCTCTTCGAATTCATTTGTGTTTGGGAGAGACGCATTATTCAGGTTGTCATAGTATGTTTTTAATTCACTTAAACCCTGTTCAAAGGCCGGGATATCACATAATTGGATACTCTGCGCTATTTTTTGAATTGGTGCCATGAGTCTTTCAGCCTTTTCAGAAATAGCGGTGTTTTCTAAATCAGAATAGTATTGACTTAATGATGCAATTCTACCGTAATTGGAGAATTCATTGATACCTGAGACGAAATCGAATATATCGGCACGCTCTTTGAGAGTAATCATAGCTACATTGTTGTTATATATTACATTATAGAATCCTTTGATATTAATCTCGTTTTTTACAAGTGAGAGCATAGCATCCATGGCCTGTTGAAGGCTGCGCAATCCTCCATGTGTATCTACGAATAATTGCAGAGCGCTGCCGTGCATGTTTTGAAGTAGTCTTAATTCATCGATTGTTTCCAGAATAGCAGGAGCGGGATTTGCAATATTGATGGGAATGGTCTTGAAATAGTCATTCTCCGATATATCGGGATTCATCCGGTTCTTAATCTGATCTGTGAGTAATTTCAGTGGCGAAATGCTTACGGATGTCCCGTTGGGACTGATCATGGTCTTTTCTTCTTTGACTTCATCAGAGCAGAGCAGAATCAGTCTGTCAATACAATCAGTAGGATTGCTGAACTGTAATTGCTGTGAAATATAACGTATTACTGGTTCTGCCTGTGATAGATAACCATAGTACTCATCCTTATACATATAACGACTTTGCGTTATTTTATTATCACGATTATTAAAAGTGCTGACTGCCGCTAAGACAACATTATACGTCTCGCACTGTTTAATGCCGGCGGAGAGCGGAGATTCCTGCTTAACGGCAGGATCATCTTTTGTTCCTGATGTGTTTGGGGACGCAACCTTTGATTTCGACTCATAGTCAGAGGACGGCTGGCTGCTGGGATTATGATCATTCAGAGTAGCTTTTCGCTCTGCTAATTTTTTACGTGTAGTTGCAATATGCTTTTTATGAGGTTTCTCAGGAATAAGAAATTGTACGATCTGCTTATAAATGTGAATAACTTTTCTTAATGGGTTCATTTTATGCCTTTCTATTGTGGAGTGGTATCGGATTTGTATTCACATATCGTTTTTTGGATGAAAGGGTGAATACTTTCTCATTCATAAATATGATCTAGTGTATCCGGTTCCGGCAGCGTCTTCAGACAGAAACAGCGATATAGTTTGATAAATATTCCGTCAATTAAAATATATACCAGCTTTTTAAGTACTTCAAGATAATCTATAGGAGAGGACATATGTCACAATTCCTGCTCACTCAGCTATCTTTAAGCGGATGAAGGAAAAGATTGTCCCGGAAGAGGCATCAAAATAAACATATAGAAACGTTAGTATGAACGCCGCCCCGCGTAAACGGGGCGGTTTTTATTTATGCCTGATTTTCTTAATGCTCCCGGAAATTTTCGAATTGTACTTAAATTGTCACCCTTGTGAATACTATAAGCAGAACAGAGAGAAGGTGTCTCGTATGTCTATGGCGACTAAAGAAAGGTTCAATACCCTCTAACGGGCTACCATCATTTCTACCGAGGACCTCCCGCCTGAGTAGCAGGCAAAAGACAGGTTCAATACCCTCTAACGGGCTACCATCATTTCTACACTCACAAAAATTTTCAATGAGGGACTGACCTCTTACGAACAAGGAGAAAATCTATTATGAAGAAATCAACTATTTTAAAAACAATCGCAGCACTGTATCTGACAACCACTATCATTGTATCATCTGTGCAAATGGTACCTGCGGCAGACCTCATCTTCGAGACCGCCGCGGAGATTCCCGGGACAACTGTCGAGAGCACTGAGACTTTCGAAGAGATATCTGAGACAACTGCCGAGATTCCCGAGAGCGGGCAGTTGGGGGTGTATGCTCCTACCGGGGAGCCGGCTCCGGATATCTTCGAGGGGACGGAAGATGATGTAATTGTCACAGGCGTTGATCTGTCCGACATACATGAAGAGAGCCCTGAGGAGTGGGGAGCCTCTGTGTCTTCTGCCGATGCCGATGAACTGACCGGTGCAGGCACATCCGGCACACCGCTTGAAGTGTCTGACCCCACTGTCGAGACTTCGGAGCGGGCTTCCTACTATACAGGCAGCAACAGAAGTCAAACGCAGGCAAAGAGCAGAGTTGTTCCGCGCAGTCCGTTCTCTGACGTTAAAAGCATGAATGAGCCCTACTATGTCGGCATATGCTGGGCCGGCAACACCGGAGTTTCCGGCGGTTTTTCCGACGGCACATTCCGCAGCGGGAAGACGTGCAGCCGCGGTGAAGCCATGATGTTCATATGGAAAATGATGGGAAAACCGGCGCCAAAATATGTTTCCAGGAGCCCTTTCAGAGATGTCAGTAAAAACCATATGTACTACAGGGCTGTTCTTTGGGGATGGCAGAAAGGAGTCACAAATGGTTATTCTGACGGCACTTTCGGCGTAAATAAATCGTGCACGCGGGGGCAGGTCATGAGATTTCTCTGGAACCTGAAGGGCAGGCCTGCGGTGACGGGCAGATCACCATTTGCAGACATCACTTCCGCGCACCCGTACTACAAAGCGGTCGTCTGGGGAGCGCGCACCGGCATCACAACAGGCTATCCTGACGGCACTTTCGGGACTGACAGGCTCTGTACCCGCGGACAGATCGCCACTTTCTTGTATCGCTATTTCCTGAATTCTTTCTACACTGTCAAAACTTCGAACGGAAAAATCATGAGCGTCTCGTCGCCGATTTTGCAATGGAACGGCAGGCACTACGAAAAAGTGCTGACTGCAGACAAAACATGCGTAACAGTCCCGACGATCCCGAAGAAAACCCTGTTCATCGGAAACAGTCTGCTTGTCGGACTCGGCTCATCCGAGAACGGCGGACGCTTCGGAATGTGTGCTTCGGACAGCAGGCATGACTATGCCTATAAGGTCCAGAGGGCGATTCTGGCGAAAAATGGACAGGCAAAATTTTCCAGAATGTCGGGTACTGCCTTCGAGGGGAGTGTTGACAGAGCTTCCGCAATGCAGTGGTATGACAGACATAAGGAGAACTTTGCCGGTGATCTCGATCTCATTGTCATTCAGCTGGGAGACAATGTTAACACCGGTGCGAAGGAAGCAGCGTTCAAAAAGAATATCGGTGAGTTTCTCGCGCGGCTGAAGGCTGACTGCCCCAGGGCCAGAATCGTATATGCCGCTACATGGTACAGAAGGTCTGCAATCGTGAGCTCCGTTATCAAGGCCTGTAAAGATAACGGCTGCGATTTTGTCTCGATCGCGGATCTTTACGGTGCGGCCAACCTGCCCTCTGACGGGTACGTCATTACATACAACAACGGATCCACTGCCGTTGCCGTAGGGGGAAGTCTGTCGCATCCGAATAACAGGGGCATGGAGCAGATTGCCGGGAGGATAATAGATATGCTGAAACTTTAATGTTGAAGCCGCTTCCCGGGCGGAGAGGCGGCTGATCCTGAGAGGCGAATTCGCTCAGTGGGCGGCTTATGTCTGTAAGCCCCCACATAAGTCCGTATTGACTTGACAGAACGGATGTTCTATAATTGTTCCATCGGGGATCATTATAGGGGGTATCATGTCTACATCACAATTCACTTTTATCGCAATAATTCTGCTTGCAGTGCTGGTTTTACTTGTTCTGCTTCTTATTCGATTCACCAAAGCCGGGGCACGCAGCGTTTCTGCGGAGCGGATCGAAGATCTTCAGGACGAGCTTGTCCGCATCGGTGAGCAGGTCCGGACGAACGCGAGCACGACTGCCGAGTACAACGCGCAGCTGAGGAGCGAGGTCAATTCAGCCCTGCGCGACGGTCTCTCCGAGCAGACAAGGCAGCAGAGGGAAATGTCGATCATCGTCTCCGAGCAGATGCTCTCCTCGTCCAGGAATCAGACCGATTCGCTTATAAAGCTGCAGGACAGTGTCACTCGGACGCTGACTGAATCGATGGACCGCCTTCAGTCGTCCAACGAGGAGAAGCTTGACCAGATCCGCGGCGTAGTCGACGAGAAGCTGGACAAGACGCTGAATGAACGCCTTGACACGAACTTCAAGATGGTCGGGGACCAGCTCGGCCTTCTCTACAAGTCTCTCGGGGAGCTGCAGTCTCTGTCCAGCGGTGTGAGCGATCTGAATCGCACGCTTGCAAATGTCAAGACCCGCGGAGTCTGGGGCGAAGTCCAGCTAGGGCGCATCCTGGAGCAGACGATGACGAAGTCCCAGTATGCGTTTAACGTGGTCACTAAGCCGAATTCGGATGACCGTGTGGAGTATGCGGTCCTCTTTCCCGCCCAGGACGGAAGCGGAGAGCAGGTCTATCTGCCCATAGATGCCAAGTTTCCATCAGACATCTACAACCGGATTATTGAGGCCGGGGAGAGCGGCGACGCGAAAGTCATGGCTGCGGTGACCCAGGAACTTAAGGTCAGGATCCTGGATGAGGCGCGAACTATCAGGGACAAGTATCTGAGTCCGCCGCACACGACCAATTACGGCATCATGTTCCTGCCGACGGAAGGTCTGTACGCGGAGGTCCTTCGCATCGACGGTCTGACGGAGAAATGTCAGCAGATCGGTGTGATCGTGGCAGGACCGACAACGATCACAGCTATCCTGAACAGTCTTCAGGCAGGTTTCCGCAATGTGGCTCTCTCAAAAAAGAGTTTTGAGGTCATGAAGCTTCTTGAGGCCGTGAAGACGCAGTTCGCCAAACTCGATGATGAAGTCGAGCGGACCCAGAAGAAACTGTCGGATGCCACCAAATCTACGGACCGGCTGCGTCACCGCACGGAGCTCATACAGCGCCGCATGCGGAACGTCACAGAACTCGACTCCGCCGAAGCCCGAAAGCTCCTTGATCTGGAGACTGAAGATTCGGACACGAGCACATTCGACTGACAGGCTGTCCGTGAAGCGAGACTTGAAAGACTCGCAGATTTTGCTTCAGGCTGAGCGGTTTTTGGATAGTAACACTGCTCCCTGTCAGGAGATTAACAGATTGTGACAGTGCTTCAGGCTGAAAAATATTCGAATCGAAGATATTGCTATGGAACGAAAGTATATTGCGATAGATCTAAAATCATTCTATGCCTCAGTCGAGTGCGCTGACAGGGGGCTTGATCCATTGACGACGAATCTTGTCGTCGCGGATGAGAGCAGAACGTCGAAGACAATCTGTCTTGCTGTCTCCCCGTCGCTCAAAGCGCTGGGAATCCCGGGGCGTGCCCGCCTTTTTGAAGTCATTCGCAAGGTGGATGCGGCCAATGAACTTCGCCGGCTCAGGGCACCCGGCCACAAGTTCTCCGGAAAGTCCGTGAATGACGATGAGCTCAGGGCAGATCCGTCACTGGCGGTTGACTATGTGATTGCCAGACCGCGTATGTCCCACTACATAGAGTGCAGCACAAAAATTTATAATACCTACCTGAAGTATGTCGCGCCGGAAGACATGCATGTCTATTCCATTGATGAAGTCTTCATCGACGCGACGTCCTATCTTAAGGCTTACAGGATGACCGCACATGAGCTGGCCATGACTATGATCCGGGAGGTCCTCAGGGAGACCGGCATTACAGCGACTGCGGGAATCGGAACGAATCTCTATCTCAGCAAGATCGCGATGGACATAGTCGCAAAGCATATGCCGGCTGATAAGGACGGCGTCCGTGTCGCCGAGCTCGATGAGATGAGTTACAGGAGGCAGCTGTGGGAACACAGACCGATCACGGATTTCTGGAGGGTCGGCCGGGGCTACGCTAGACGCCTTGAGGAGCAGGGGCTCTACACGATGGGGGATATAGCAAGGTGCTCGGTCGGGCAGCCGGGCCAGTATTATAACGAGGAACTTCTGTATCGGATATTCGGCGTCAATGCGGAGCTGCTCATTGACCATGCCTGGGGTTGGGAGCCATGCACGATGGCGGATATAAAGGCTTACAAGCCCGATTCGAACAGTATCGGCAGCGGTCAGGTGCTGCAGTGCCCCTACACTGCGGAGAAAGCCCGCGTTGTCATGAGGGAGATGGCTGACGCGCTGTCTCTGGATCTGGTCGACCGGGGGCTTGTCACCGATCAGATCATCATCAACATCGGCTATGATGCGACGTCGCTCACGGATCCTGCTATAAGAGCAAAGTATAAGGGACCTGTGACCAATGACTGGTACGGCAAGCGGGTACCCAAGATGGCAAGAGGCACCGTCAATCTCGGATCAAAGACGTCCTCATCAAGAGTCATCATTGATGCCGTCTCCGGGCTCTATGATTCAATCGTACACCCGGATCTGCTTGTGCGCCGCATGTTCATCACGGCAGGCCGTGTTATCCCGGAATCCGAAGCGAGGATGGAAGAAGTCTACGAGCAGATGGATCTTTTCACCGATTATAAGGCGATTGAGAAAAAGAGGAAAGCCGAGATGGCGGAGCGCGACCGGGAAAAGAAGGTCCAGCAGGCCCTGATGGATATCAAGAAAAAATACGGAAAGAATGCTATTGTGCGCGGTCTCAATATGCAGGAGGGGGCTACGGGCATGGAGCGCAACGCTCAGATCGGCGGCCATAAAGCCTAGCCTTGATGAGAATGAAAGGACAAACGACAACGGCGGCGTGCCGGCAACCCTGACGCCTGGTCCGGATGAGAATGAGCGGACAAACGACGACCGCAGCATACCGATGGCATTATACGTGATTGGAGAAAATGTATGACAGGACCCTACGATGATATAATAAACCTGCCTCATCATGTGTCAGTGTCCCACCCTCATATGCCGGGCATTGATAGAGCGGCTCAGTTCTCACCGTTTGCCGCCCTGACGGGTTTCGAGGGGGCGATCGAGGAGACCGCCAGGCTGACGGATGATCAGCGGGATATTTCGGACAGTGAGAGGGAAAAACTGGATGCTGCACTTGCCGGGATCATGCGTGGTACGGACCCGGAGGCAGCAGTCAGGATCACATATTTTGTGCCTGATGCCAGAAAGGACGGAGGCGAATACGTGACGGAGCATGTCAGGATCCGACGTGTGGATACTGACTCCCGTGAGATCGTTACATCGGACAAGAGAAGGATCGCTATAGATATGATCCTGAGTCTCGGTGAAGAGTAGACGGAGGAGGAGCAGAAATGGCACTACACCTGTATACAGGCAGCAGCGGCTCGGGAAAGTCCTGCGCGCTTTACAGTGAAATAATAGATCAGTCGATAAAGAACCCGAATGACAGGTTCTTTGTCATTGTGCCTGAACAGTTTTCTATGCAGACACAGAAGGAGCTTGTCAGACTTCACCCGAGGCACGGGCTGCTAAATATTGACGTTCTGTCCTTTATAAGGCTTGCTCATCGGGTGTTCGATGAAGTCGGCGTGAAACAGGCGGAGCTCATGGAGGAAATCGGAAAGAGCTTTGTCCTTCAGAAAATTGCGCTTGATACGACGGGGCGCATGTCACTGCTTGGCAGCAGCCTGGCCAAGCCGGGCAACATAGCTGAGATGAAATCAGTCATTTCCGAACTCATGCTTTACGGCATTACGCCGGACGATCTGGCAGGAGCGGGTGACGAGAAAGTCGGCGGCAAGTCAGCTTACTCCGCTCAGCTGGGAATGAAGCTGCATGACATTGAGCTTATCTACAGGGAGTTCAGGGAATACCTCGGGCACCATTCCTATATAACGGCCGAGGAGATACCGGACGTGCTTGCGAGCCACGCTGAGCGGTCGGAGCTCCTTAAGGATTCCATCATAGTGCTGGACGGTTTTACCGGGTTCACTCCGGTCCAGCTTGTTCTGGTCGAAAAGCTGATGAAGCTTTGCCGGGAGATGTATGTGGCGGTAACTCTCGACGCGCGGGAAGACCCGTTCGGACCATTCAGAAAGACGGATCTCTTCTCTATGAGTCATGAGATGATCGGTCAGCTCGCCGGTATAGCAGCCAGGATCGGCGTCTCTGTATCCGAGCCGGTCCCGGTCTGCAATGTGAAATCCGGTAAACCCAAAGGGAGATTTGCAGTCTCGAAGGACCTTGCCCACCTTGAAGCGAACCTCATGAGAAAGCAGCATGCCGAATATACAGGGGAGCCGGAGGATATTCATCTGCTTGTCGCTTCAAACCCTCTAAGTGAGATACGTGAAGCGGCGAAGGTGATCGCAAGGATGGTGAGAGAGCATGGTCTGCGCTATCGCGATTTTGCGGTCATCACCGGCGATCTCGGCAGATACAGCAACTATGTGCGCCAGATTTTCGGTGAGATGGGCATACCTTATTTCATCGATGAGAAAGCACCTCTTCTTCGGAATCCGTTTGTAGAGTACCTCCGGGCAGCAATTGAGGTCTGCGCGGATAACTATTCGTACGACAGCATGTTCCGAATGCTGAGAAGCGGGCTTTCGGGCCTCACCGAGGGCGAGATCGATATTCTTGAAAATCACGTGCTTGCGCTCGGAATTCGCGGAAAAAAGAAGTGGCGTGAGAAATGGACCATGCACTCGAGAAACGAGGATCCGGGCATAATGGCTGAACTCAATCGGCTTCGGGAAAAGGTGCTGGCTCTGACAGATCCGTTCGCGGATGCCATGGCCAGGAGAGGGGGGACGATCTTTGATAAGACGGCAGCCCTCTATGAGTTCTGCGCGCGCAGCGGCTGTGAAGTTTATCTTGCTGAGGAGGCGGATAAGTTCCGCGAATCTGGCAGACAGGACCTTGCCCGCCAGTACAGCCAGGTGTTCCCGCGGGTCATGGGTTTTCTGGATAAACTGGTCTTCGTTCTGGGGCAGGAGAAGATTTCCATGCGGGATTATCGCGCGATCCTCGAGGCTGGATTTGCAGAAGAAAAGATCGGTATTATTCCGCCCGGCACCGACCAGGTCCTCATCGGTGATATGGAGAGGAGCCGCCTTGCGGATGTGAAGGTCCTCTTCTTTGTCGGTCTCAATGAAGGCATTGTCCCAAAGCCGGATAACGGAGGCGGTATGCTGACGGATTCGGACCGCGAAGCACTGAGGGGCAGCGGGATCAGGCTGAAGCCCACACCGAGGGAGAATATCTCGATCGGAAGATTTTATATGTATCTTGCCCTCACAAAGCCATCCCTTAAACTCATGTTGTCCTACGCAGTCTCGGACCAGGCCGGCGAGGTGCAGAGGCCGGCTTATCTTGTGTCGACGATCAGGAACCTGTTTCCGCGCCTTAAGGAAGAATATGTGTCTGCTGACATTTGCGATAACATTGAGAGGTCTGCCAATGGTCTCGCCCTTCTCACAGAGGGTTTCTCCCAGCTGGCGGAGCATGAGCCTTCTCCGGCTTTTCTCGAACTCTTTGGATGGTACCGGGCAAAGCCGGAATTCAGGACAAGGACTGACGCCCTGCTCATGGCAGCGGCCGCTCACAAGCCCAATGACCAGATCGGCAGAGCGGTGGCACGGGCTCTATACGGGGATGAACTTTATAATTCGGCATCCAGGCTGGAGAAATTTGCCTCATGCCAGTTCGCCCACTACGTTCAGTACGGTCTTGCACTCAGGGAGCGGGAAGAGTACGAGTTCAGAGCCCCGGATTTCGGTAATATCATGCACAGCGCGCTGGACAGATTCGGTCAGAAAGTGACCAGGGTGCGGCTGGCAGACGGGACGTATGCGACGTGGGCGACGATTGATGATACAAGCCGTGACGCCCTGGTCGAACAGTGCATCGATGAGGCCGCACAGTCCTACGGGGCGATGATCCTGCATGACAGCGCTCGCAGTGAGTACCAGATCCGGCGCATGAAGCGGATTCTGAAGACCTCGGTCTGGGCTCTTCAGGAGCAGCTGAAGGCAGGCGATTTTGAGCCGACCGGCTATGAGTTCGCATTTGACGGGTCGGAAAATCTTGGGACAACCAACGCAGCTCTGCCGGGCGGGACAAAGCTCGTTTTGAACGGCAGAATTGACCGCGTAGATACCTGCGACGCGGACGGGGTCACCTATCTGAAAATCATAGATTACAAAACCGGCGAAAAGAAATTTGATATTACTGCAGTATATTACGGTATTGATCTGCAGCTGATCGTCTACCTCAATGCAGCCTCGGAGATATTTGAGAATCGGGGAAAGACGGTCCGGCCGGCGGGAATCTTCTATTATAGGATAAAAGACCCGGTCGTGGATTTTGAAGCGGGGGACACCGAGGATGTTATACGAGAGAGAGTGCTTGCGGATATGAGGGCATCCGGAATAATCTCGGATGACGTGGAGGTCCTCACCCACCTTGACCGAGATCTTCTCAGGAACGGCTCATCAAGAGCCATAAACGTAAGGGTCAAAAAAGACGGCACCCTCTATAAGTCTTCTTCTACGATGGATCCTGACAGCTTCCGGCTGGTATCCGCGTATGTGGATCGAAAGATCAGGAAGATCGGGGCGGAGATTATGGAAGGCGCGGCAGATATGAATCCCTATGAATACGGTTCGAAATCCGCATGCGATCTGTGCGCATTTAAGACAATGTGCGGATTTGACAAGGGCATCAGCGGATACAGGAAGAGACGGATCTCCAGTATGGGTCCGGAAGATGTTCTCGCTCTTATGGCTGATGACAGCGAGAGCTGAGACGGGAGAAACAGTATGGAATGGACAAAAGACCAGCAAAAAGTAATTGACAACCGCAGCGACAATATACTGGTCAGCGCTTCCGCGGGCAGCGGCAAGACAGCGGTGCTTGTTGCGCGGATCATGGCATATATTTTGCAGGATAAAGTGGATATTGACGATCTTCTCATCGTCACTTTTACGCGGGCCGCAGCCGGCGAGATGCGTGAGCGCATAGCCGGGGCTATAGCGGATGCTCTGGAGAAGGATCCGGACAATGAGCATCTTGCACGCCAGACGACGCTCATTCACAATGCCCAGATCACGACGATCGACGGCTTCTGTTCTTATGTGCTCAGGAGCTACTGCCATCTGACGGATCTTGAGCCGGGTTACAGGGTCGGTGATACAGGTGAGCTGGATCTGCTCAGGGAAGATGTCATGAAGAACATGTTCATGGAGCTGCATGAGCAGGAAGACAGCGAGAGAAAAAAGGCATTTTATGCTCTGGTCGAGACATTTGCGACGGATAAAAACGAGGACAGGCTTGAAGATATAGTAGAAAAAGTCTTTATGGCCGCCCAGAGCCAGCCGGATCCTTATGCATGGCTTTCCGCCTGCAGGGACAGCAATCGGGCGTCGAGCTTCGAGGAGCTTTCGGATACGGTCTGGATGCGCGAGTACATGAGGGATGCGGATCTCCTTATCGAGGAAATGCGGAAAAAAGCGGTCTCCAATCTTGCCCTTGCAGGTGAGGCGGATGGTCCCGTTTCCTACATGCGTGAAGCAGAAAACAACTTAAATATGTGCAGTGAGCTTCTGGCCCACAGATCTTATGAGGAACGATATGAGATTTGCGGGACGGCTTCATTTACGCGTCTTTCCGGTAAGGCCAAAAAGGGAGAGGATCCCGCCAAGAGAGACAGATTCAAGGCAGTTCGGGCGGAAATCAAAAGCTGTATGGAAGAAAGGGTGCAGCCGATGTATGCCCACAAAGCCGAGGAAGTGCTCATGGCCATGCAGGCCAACGAGCCGGTTCTCAACACGCTGCTCGACGTGGCATCGCTCTTTACCGAACGCTACGACAGCGCGAAGCGGGAGAAAAAGCTGATTGATTTTCCGGATCTCGAGCACTTTGCTCTTCGGATCCTTCGAAATCCTGACGGAAGCAGGACCCAGGCGGCCAGGGAGCTGGCAAGACGTTTCCGGGAGGTCATGTGCGACGAATATCAGGACAGCAACCTCCTTCAGGAATCCATCCTCACTGCTGTCAGCCGCGTGGAGGACGGTGTAAATAATTATTTCTGCGTCGGTGATGTCAAGCAGAGTATTTACAGCTTCCGGAATGCGAAGCCGGATCTCTTTATGGATAAGTTTGCACGCTACACCCACCCGGACGGAACCGTCAGGATACCGGAAGGCCGGCCGATGTCGAGCGCAAAGGAGGGGACGCGCATCGATCTGTCCTGGAATTTCCGAAGCCGTCACGAGGTGCTGGATGCCGCAAACGGCATTTTCGAGCAGATCATGATGCACGAAGTGGGAAGAGTGGAGTATGACGAGGAAGCGTTCCTCGTGCCGCGTGCGGACTATCCGGATTCCGGGGATGACTCCTACGCCACGGAGCTTCTGACGATCAATATGGGTGAAACGGATTCTGAGGGAAACAGAATACTCGATGACGTAAGGACATCTGCGAGATGCGATGCCGAAGCCCGGCTCATCGCAGAGCGCATCAGGCACATGGTCGCGCACGAAAAAATATACGACCAGAAGGCCGGCACCCTCAGACCGGTGGAATACAGGGACATCGTTATTTTGCTTCGGACTATGAAGGGCTGGGCGGATGAGATCGCCGCAGTTCTTGAAGGAATGGGCATCCCCTCGTATTCGACACTTAAGACCGGCTATTTTGAAGCTGCAGAGGTGACAAATCTACTGAACTATCTGAAGATTGTTGACAATCCCGAGCAGGATATTGCCTATGCGGCAGTGCTCCGCTCGCCGATCGTAGGGCTGACGGCTGAAGATATGGCCCGCGTACGTCTTATAAGCGGCCCGCCGGGGGCCTGGGGAAACGCCCATATCACTATGGCGGAATGCGTAAGGCGCTATGTGGGGTCACCTGATGTGCCGGACCGTGCTCTGCAGCGCCGACTGGAAGGGTTCCTGAGTTTTCTTGAACGCATGAGAGCGGCTGTGCCCTATACTCCGCTCCACGAACTTATCTGGATGATTCTGACCGGTACGGGTTACATGGATTATGCGTCGGCTCTGCCGGGAGGAATCCAGCGGGCGGCCAACCTTCGTCTTCTTATTGATAAGTCTATTGACTATGAGCAGACAAGCTATGTCGGACTGTTCAATTTTGTCCGCTATATTAATCGGATGATGAAGAAACAGGTCGAGATCAGCGGCGTCAACGTCGTCGGTGAAAATGAAAATGTTGTCCGTATCGTCAGCATTCACAAGAGCAAAGGTCTCGAGTATCCGATCGTATTCGTGGCGGGGCTTGATAAGAAGTTCAACCGGAGGGATTTAGCGGGCAGCGTGCTGATCGATGAGCAGTTCGGTATCGCGGCTGATTATCTGAACCTTGCAACAAGGAGCAGGATGACGACGATGAAGAAGCTTGCTATAAAGCAGAGATTGCTGAGGGAGAGCATGGGCGAGGAACTTCGCGTTCTCTATGTTGCCCTGACACGTGCCAAGCAGAAACTCATCATGGTCGGTGCTGTCTCCAATGAGGATAAATACAAGGACATGAAAAATCTCACCCTGCCGCTTCGGGACATACAGCTGCCGGAGAACTTTGTACTCCGGGCAGGTACGCCGGTGGAACTGATCCTGCCGGCGGCTGATCGTATGATTGCGCGCTGTGAGCGGGATCATCTGCCTTGCCCTGTCCGTATGGAGCTGATCTCCCCTGCGGATCTCGTGGACAGTGAGATCGTTGAGCGGACGAGGCTTTCGGAGACGATCCGGACTCTGCGGGATGTTGACGGGAGTGAGAACTGGGACCCTGACACAAAAAAGATGATAGAGGAGAGGTATTCCTACGCGTATCCTTACGCTTCCCACGCCCTGATCCCGGCTAAAGTCTCTGTGTCTGAACTGAAGCACGGCGCTTACGCGGATGAAGACGCTGAGGAGGCTTTCCCCGAACCGGAAATAGTTCCGTTCGTGCCGGAATTTATGCGCGAACGCATGAAAAAAGCGGGGAGTGCCGACGAGACGCCTGATGCCGCGGAAGCCCTGGGCGGTACATTCCGCGGGACTGCCTACCACAAGGTGATGGAGCTCATGAGTTACAGAGACATTTACTCTTTTGACGGGATGTCTGCGACTTTACGGTGGGCGGATGAGAAGACGCTTATGCGCTGTCTCCACACAATGTGTACAAGGTTCGTTGAGGACGGCCGCCTTCAGGCGGAAGAACTAAAAACAATACGTATGCGGGACATAGCGAGATTTGCCGAGAGTTCTCTGGGCCACAGGATGGCCGCAGCCGCGTATCGCGATGAATTGTACCGCGAGCAGCCGTTTGTGCTGGGTGTCGCGGCATCCGAAATCAGAAAAGAATTTCCGGAAGATGAGCAGATCCTTGTGCAGGGAATTATTGACGCTTTTTTCTATGAGGACGGAAAAGTGATCCTTGTCGATTATAAGACAGACCGGGTAGCGCGGGCGGAGGAACTCGTGCAGCGCTACCAGATCCAGCTTGATTCCTACGAGGAGGCTTTATCCCGGGTGACCGGCAAAGAAATCGGGCAGAAATTGATTTACAGCTTCCATCTGGATACAGAGATCGTGCTTTCATAGTCAGCAGGAGCATATTGTAAATTCAGGCGGCCTTAATTAAGCGCGTATCCGTCGAAAAACATTCATTGAGCTTTCTTAGATTTCTGACCCTTGCATAATCGTGGATTTTTGTGTATATTACTAACGTTAATGTATAAACACAGCGGACCTGTTTTTTACGTCGGAGAACAGGACGCCTAACCTCCCGCAGGGGAGTCGGTCTTAACGAAAGAGGGTGAGACTAATGGTAGAGTTAGATCCGATCAGATACGAACTGAATTCCTACGACGAACCTTTAGTTGAAATGAGGGATTCACTTTAACCTCGCTGTCAAAGAAAAGCGAATTGAAGAATTAAACAGAGAAATGGAAGATCCGCATCTCTGGGATGATCCCCAGGAAGCCCAGAAGAAGACAAAACTTCTGGCTTCGCTCAAGGCGGATGTACAGGGATATGAGGCGCTTGTCTCACAGCGCGATGATATCAGAGATATGATCGAGATGGCTGATGAGGAGCCGGACCCGGCGCTCGTGCCCGAAGTGGCCGAGATGTTCAACGAGTTCAAGAACAAATTCGAGTCGATCCGCATGAAGACGCTGCTCTCAGGTGAGTATGACGGCTGCAATGCGATCGTTACCCTGCACGCCGGCACGGGCGGAACGGAGGCTATGGACTGGACGAGTATGCTTTATCGTATGTACACACGATGGGCGGAGGCTCACGGACTTCAGGTGGAAGTGCTTGACATCCTTGAGGGTGACGAGGCTGGCCTTAAATCAGTCACGTTCCAGGTCAACGGCGAGAATGCGTACGGGCTTCTTAAATCAGAGCACGGCGTACACAGACTTGTTCGAATTTCCCCGTTCAATGCCAACGGAAAGCGGCAGACTTCCTTCTCGTCCTGCGAAGTCATGCCGGATATCGAGGAGGATCTGGATATCGAGATCGATCCGAAGGATATTCGAATCGATACCTATCGTTCTTCCGGAGCAGGCGGACAGCATATTAATAAGACGTCCTCGGCGATCAGAATTACACATTTCCCGACCGGTATTGTCGTGACCTGCCAGAATGAGCGGTCCCAGTTCCAGAATAAGGACAAAGCTTTCCAGGAACTGAAGATCAAGCTCTTTATGCTGAAACAGCAGGCCAACGCGGAAAAGCTGGACGATATCCGGGGCAAGGTGACTGAGATCGCCTGGGGTAACCAGATAAGATCCTATTTCCTGCAGCCTTACCAGCTGATCAAGGACCTGAGGACGAACGAGGAGCAGACAAATGCGCAGAAGGTGTTGGACGGTGACATTGATCCGTTCATCAACGCGTTCCTCAAGTGGGAGGCACTTGGAGGACGAGCTGCGGACGCTGCTGCGGATGCGACTGCTATTCGATAAGATTAAATAGAAATGATGAGGAAACCGCTATGATCAATGTTGCAATTATGGGTTATGGCACAGTTGGGGCAGGTGTTTTCAAGGTTCTTGCTATGAACCATGATCTCATTGCAAAGCGCGTCGGTGAAGAGCTGAACGTCAAGTATGTTCTGGATCTCCGGGAATTCCCGGGTGATCCCGCACAGGAAGTTCTCACGCACGACTTTAATGATATCCTGAATGATCCGGATGTGAAGATCGTTGTCGAGACGATGGGCGGACTCCGTCCTTCGTATTCGTTCACAAAGACGCTCCTTCTGGCAGGAAAGAGTGTATGTACATCCAATAAGGAACTTGTTGCGGAGCATGGTGTCGAGCTTCGCGAGATCGCTAAGGAGAACAATATTAACTACCTCTTTGAGGCGAGCTGCGGAGGCGGTATTCCGATTATCCACGCGCTCGACTCTTCTCTGACTGCTGATGAGATCGATGCGGTGACCGGTATTGTAAACGGCACGACAAATTATATTCTGACACAGATGACAGTGGAGGACGAGAGTTTTGATGTCGCCCTTAAAGCCGCGCAGGCAAAGGGGTTCGCGGAACTTCATCCCGAAGCTGATATTGAGGGACATGATGCCCGCAGAAAGATTGCAATTCTCTCTACGATGGCATACGGAAAACATGTGTCCTATCAGAACGTTGTGACAGAAGGCATTACAGACATCGACACGGCGGATATTGAGTATGCCAAGGCTCAGGGACTTAAGATTAAGCTTCTGGCCTCGAGCAGAAAGACGGAGCACGGCATATGGGCGATGGTCGCTCCCATGCTTGTCAGCGCTGAAAATATGCTCTACAACGTTGAGGGCGTTCTCAATGCCATTTATGTACACGGAAACGCGCTTGGCGACGCGATTTTCTATGGCAGCGGAGCAGGTTCGCTTCCGACGGCAAGTGCTGTCGCGGGTGATATCATAACGATCGCAAGAAGTCTGGACAGGACTCTTCCGTCTGACTGGACAGGTGAAGAGCTTGAGCTTATGCCGACGGATGATATTGAGCATGCGTTCTTCGTGAGATTTGCCGGATCGGAGGAAGAGGCGAAAGCTGTGTTCGGCGATATAGTGCCGGTACGCCTTGACAATGTCGACGGTGAATTTGGCTTTATGACTTCTGTCATGACAGAAAAGGCCTTCAGAGAGAGCTCGGAGAAAGCCGGCAAGGTTATCAAGAGTATTCGCAGGGCTTAATAAAACATTTTATTCAGGAACGATCCGGGGAAAGCCAAAGAAGGCGCCCGGACCTCCCGGCTTGGAGGATATATGCTTATTGTAAAGAAGTTCGGCGGTACATCTGTTGGCTCGCCGGAACGAATCATGAATGTAGCAATACGCTGCGTAGAGGATTTTAAAAAAGGGCACGACGTCGTAGTTGTTCTTTCCGCTATGGGAAAAACGACGGATGACCTTATCGCCCTTGCCCACAAGGTCAATCCGAAGCCGCAGAAGAGAGAACTTGACATGCTGATGTCGACAGGCGAGCAGGTCTCCGTCGCTATGATGGCGATGGCGATGGATTCGCTCGGTGTGCGCGCAGTTTCTCTGAACGCGTTCCAGGTCGCAATGCATACGACCAGCCAGTATGGCAGCGCGCGTCTTAAAAGAATCGACAGTGAACGTATCCATCACGAGCTCGAAGATCGCAAGATCGTTATTGTGACCGGGTTCCAGGGTATCAACAAGTATGATGATGTCACAACACTCGGCCGCGGCGGTTCCGACACGACAGCGGTAGCCCTGGCAGCCGCTCTTCATGCGGATGCCTGCGAGATCTATACGGATGTCGACGGCGTCTATACGGCAGATCCGCGTATTGTCAAGAACGCGAAGAAGATGTCTGTGATTACATACGATGAGATGCTGGAGCTTGCTACGCTCGGCGCGGGCGTACTGCATAACCGCTCAGTAGAAATGGCTAAAAAATACGGAGTTACGCTGGTCGTAAGATCCAGCCTTAACTATTCGGAAGGAACCGTTGTAAAGGAGGACACTGGAGTGGAGAAACTGTTAGTCAGCGGAGTTGCTGTGGATAAGGATGCGGATCGCGTATCAGTAATAGGTCTCAGGGATCAGCCGGGGATTGCTTTCAAGCTGTTCGATGTGCTGGCAAAGGCAAATATTAATGTGGACATGATTCTTCAGTCAATCGGCCGCAATGGCACAAAGGACATTTCCTTCACATGCGATGACGGCGTTATGGACGACGCGATCAAGGCGATTGAGAGCGCCAAGGGTCGTCTGCAGTATAAGGGTATCGATACCCGCGCTGACGTAGCCAAAGTATCTATTGTCGGTGCAGGCATGATGACGAATCCGGGCGTTGCCGCCAAGATGTTCGAAGCGCTTTACAATGAGGATATCAACATCAGTATGATCTCTACTTCTGAGATCCGTGTCACGGTCCTGATCGCCGAGAAGGATGCGGAGCGTGCCGCGACGGCAGTTCACGACGCATTCAAGCTTGCTGATTGATTCCCGGCTTTTGTTAACGAGATTTTACAACAGGCCCTGATTCGTTCAAAATTCGTTCATATTTGAGGGCAAAATAGCCCTGTTTTGGGAGTGAAAAGTTCATAGTTAATTGGAAAACTATTAATATCTGGTTCATAAACCTAAATTAATATATGTACAGTAAGATAAATAACTTACAAAGCCAATTACCTTTTTCTTTTTCATTATCCGTCGAGAGACGGAACTCCTTCCCTTTAAAGAAAAAGAGACCGCACCTGCCAGGCGGTCTCTTTTTTTGGATTAAAGCGAGCCGCACCTGTCAGGCTGCTTCCTTTATCTGCACATAACAAAAAGCCCCGCCACTTCGGCGGGGCTTTGAGTTTTCAGTGCGCCCGGCGGCGCACGTTTCTAACGGGTGAAAGTCCCGAATCCGCCCGGTAGTGGGAAGGATATAGCCGAAGGCAAGGGTGTC
>JBGUWZ010000061.1:0-44185 GCA_045221675.1 Lachnospiraceae bacterium
ACCCGCCACTGAGACGAGCAGGATATTGATTTACCCACCGCTTGTAAAAGCGGGGGTCTTCCCCCACTGAGATAAACAGGGCTGCCAGAAGCAGCCCACATAAATCACTTATTTATTTCTTCCTCATGAAGACCGTCTCCTGCAGCGAACACCACTTGTCCGCCACACACACAATCACAGCCTCCCTTGATCTCGGCACAGCGCGCAGGGTCAGCGGCCACATGTGAGTGCGTATGATGTCCTGCTCTTTTTTCCCCACATGAAATATTTCACTGGCGTTCACTCTTGCCTTCTCCGGGTGATAGAATCCGTGAAGTCTGTGGCTCCCATCATCATACGCATGCCAGTCATACAGGTAAAAGTCATGAAGCATTGCCCCGACAGCAAGCTTCTTCTCGTCAGCCCCAAGATGAAGCCTTCGATTGATTCTCAGGCTTGTTGCCGCAACGCGCCTGCAATGATCATAAGTTGTAATTCTGCCGTGCTGCGTATATGATTTCATTTCGAGCACTTTCGGATGATCCAGATAATCCCCGAGCAGCGGCTGCAATTCTTCCTGATTTTTGTCTTTCAATTCAAGCCTCCAATATTATCTCATCTGCGTGACATTTCTTTATGATACAATCCTGCATCCGTCGGCACAATCACCCGCAGAATTTCTCACATTAAAGTCTCGCTCAGCCACCCACATGAAATATCTCAGTATACACCATCCTGCCGTTTTTCTGTTCCGATTTCATGAGAGAAATCTTGCGGACCATCATCTCCTTCTTCGGAACAGTGATTCCCTGCGGCCTGGCGTTCGAAGCCTTCCTCACCAGAGTGATGTGCGGCTCAAATTTCTTTCTGTTATACTTGATGCCGGCTATGTCGAGCTGCGCGCCGAGCGCTTTCACGTAGGCCTTGAGTTTCTGTCCGCCTTTGGCACCGACCCACAAAATATCACCGAAATTTCCAAAATCTGTGAGGGATAACATAAAAGGTGCAAATGTAGTCGCCTCCATAGCCCTCTTCACCCCCTCTACATTCTGTGTCTCGCCAATAAAAACAAGGGTCAGGTGAAGATTGTCAGCCGGGCTGTAATTTCCGCCCACATTCTTCTTTTTAAGCTCATGCATCACCGAAATCAAGCCCTTTTTAATATCATCTGAAAACTGTATCGCAATAAACAATCTCATCTTGCCCTCCATGAGATGACAGGTCAATGCAAATCGACAGGTCAATGCAAATCGACAGGTCAATGCAGATTGACAGATCAATGTAAATCGACAGGTCAATGTAAATCGACAGGTCAATGTTGATCGACAGGTC
This sequence comes from Lachnospiraceae bacterium, assembly GCA_045221675.1. GTDB lineage: Bacteria > Bacillota > Clostridia > Lachnospirales > Lachnospiraceae > Chordicoccus. The sequence goes on from JBGUWZ010000061.1 coordinate 1,312, forward strand.
AATACAGTCTACAGCAATTTACAAAATCAGACGTATTCCCTACATACAGCTTTGACCCGTCCAGGTTAAGAATAGCATTTTAATTAGAATAGTTCAATGTAAATGCCTATCTATGACACATGCGGCTTCCATGAGAATAGCACAGCTCGAAGAAACTCGAAAAAGAACTTTCAAAATATAAAAATTATTCTCAAAAACTACTTGACGTGTTGCCATAAAAATGCTAGAGTATAAGCCTAGTAAACAAGCATTGCAAGCCGATGCTTTGGTAGTAGAATAATTGACCCAGAAGAAGTATGTCCATTTATTTTTCTACCAAAGTACCGGCTTCTTTTTTGTCCAAAAATTGCACCTTGAAAACTAAATGCAGTTCTAAGGCCCCCCGGGGAAGCAATCGCCAGGACCCGCAAAACGCGGCGAGCGTGCCAAGGGAAAAATAATTTTCATTGCAGATTTATAATCTTTTTCAGGAAACAAGTTGATTAACTATTCATAAATCCTTTGGAGGCACAACATGAAGGAAAACAGAAATGTCAGAATCAAGGCAGAAAACAATGGTAAAAAGAACGGGTTCAACATTTACATCGTCTTCTCAGGTCACAAAGAATTCCTCATGCACCATCGCCACAACGGTCTCCTGTACGGAATGCTCAAGGACGGTATCTCAATTTCCGATCTGAGACGCTGGAAGCCTTCTCAGATCAGTGTCAGCAAAACCGGAAGATACGGCGGTTCCAAGATGTTCGGCTCCGTAAGACACATCCTGAATGTCGCGGACGAATATCTGGCAGACAGATTCCCGGCACCGGATGCCGCATAATCGCATCCAAAACCTACATTGCCGGCCACAACCCCTACGTCAGGGAGGCTCTCATCCGAGCCTCCCACCTGTATCAACTGTAATTGAGGCTCTCATCCGAGCCTCCCGCCTCTGTCAAATTTCACGGAAACACCCATCCGAACCTTCCCTCGAGCAGCTTAACGCAGAACACCATTATAAAAAGAGGTCAATTATTATGAAATTATACGATTTTCCCGAGAATACTCATTCTGCAGTGAACATCGACAAGTTAATCATATCAGGTGACAAGCGACTCCTCTCCGAGCGCATGTCGTCCCGCATGGTCAGATGCGCCTCAGTGATGGATAAAGATGACTACACGGGCTGGCAGATGTTCGTCCCCACCAAAGGACTCGTCAAGATGTCTGTATTCGGATCTGAAGGGGTAAGTACCGACGATCTCAGCTGGATGACGGAGAAGACAGGCACGGCAAAAAAGGCAAAGGCATCCCACACGGCAAGCGACAGCATGACCGAACTCTACGAAATCTTTCTGCCGATTGCCGAGAAGAAGACTATCTCCTCTTCCTTCGGTTTCAACAGCACCCCATCAACGTCAAACCTCAAAGATGTCTCCGCCTCTCATGCTGCATGCAGCGATCCGCTTATCACCTGGCCGTCTCAGTACTCTCCTGACTTTAGTGAACTCATCAGGGTGCTCCGCATGTCGGGAGCTCTGCTCAGAGTAGTCATCGGTCCCGCTGATTTTGATGAGCAGAGTGAATGTATTAAGAACATGAAGAGGACATACACCGGTCGGATTCCCTTCAATGAATATGCAGGTCATCCGGTAAAAATGAGAGTCCTTCTCAGACTCCCCGGATCGGGTCACATCAAAGCAGAAAATGTAAGTCCCGCCGCTTCCATCAGACTCAGATCCATCATCGAGGAAGCTGTTTCAGGAGCAAAGCTCCGCTTCATCGGAAACTTGGCGGATCCGAGAGCAAAAGCCTGCTGGGATTACCCGTTAAACGCCGCTCCTGTTCTCCCTGACTACGCCGCCCGCATCCTCATGATGGAACCGGAAGTCGCGGAGCCGGTCATCGGCATAGAGATCTGTGAGGAAGCAGCTAAAAAATTCCCTGCGAGTCACAAAAATGTGAAGGACAGCGGCGCCGTCACTATAGGCAAAGCGACAGACACTTCCGGTATGAAGCGCAGGATCACGATCGGTACGAGAGATCTCGTCCGCCACTATCAGATCGTCGGTCAGACAGGAACAGGCAAATCCACTCTGCTCACAACGATCATCCTGAGCGCCATCGAGCGAGGTCACGGTCTTACCTTCTTCGATCCGCACGGCAGCACCATCGATTCGGTTATTCGCTGTCTGCCCGAGAAATATGTAAACAGAGTCAGAGTCGTCCGCATCGGCGACATTCAAAATCCGGTCCCGCTCAATATCTGGGACAGCGGAGACCCAATCAAGGAGGAGCGCAACATCAGTGATCTGTGCGAGCTCTTCGCCGACATATTCGATCCGAAAAACGAAGGTATCGTGGGACCGAGGTATGAGCGGTGGCTGTCGACATTTGCAAAAGCATCGATTGCCTTCCTCGGACGCCGTGCTTCGCTTGAAAGCATAGCGGTAATCTCACAGAGCCAGGATAATATGCTGAAACTCTATAAAATAATCCTCAGGGATTATCCCGAGCTGGCCGAGACGATCAGACAGGAGTACGGAACAGACCGCAGCAGCGACTTCCAGAATATGCTCAACTGGTACCTGTGCAAGTTCCAGCGGCTCACGTCGGTAGAACAGCTGAGACTGACTCTCGGTGCAGGTGCAAATGCACTCGACTTCACACGAACCATCGACACCGACACAGTGACCCTGATTGATCTCGCGTCCCCCGTTATCGGCACACACGCTGCCCGCATCGTCGGTACCCTCCAGCTCATGAAACTCTGGAACGCAGCCATGGCAAGACGCGATCGCGACCGCATGCATCTCGTTGTTGTCGACGAAGCTTCACTCTTTCAGACGAATCCGATGCCCCGGATGCTGGCGGAATCCCGGAAATTCGGAATCTCCATGGTACTTTGCCACCAGCACACCGGTCAGCTGACGTCACAGATCCGCGATGCTCTGGAGGCCAACTCAGCCAACTTCAGTGCCTTCCGCCTCTCACCGAGAGACGCGGGCGCGGCATCCGCAAGGTTCGACGATGCAGCCGTAGGTTCGCAGCTCGCCCGTCTCGATGCATTTAACGCGATAACGACATTAAGCGTCGGCGGACATCAGACCGCGCCGTTCACGCTGGAGACGCAGCTGCCCAAAAAAGTCAAAAACGCGGAGATAATAGCGGAGAGGATCAGGCTAAGAAGCATTGCGACGCTTGTCGACCCGTATGAAGGTCTGCAGGCGCTTACTCCCGAGCAGATTCAGTATCTGCTGAACGAAGGAGCGAAAAGATGGCGCAGGGACGTCTCCTGAGTCCCTGCCGGCAGCCATACTCAGAATATTTAGAGCCGCCGTCAGGCGGCTTTTATATTTTCCCGCAAAAAAAAAATCAGGTCAGCTCCTATAATTACAGTATCAGGTAAACTGGCTGTTATTGGAGGTTTGCAGAAATGCTCAATAAAGAATGGACAGATTATTTTGAAATTCAGGATGCATATGATACTTCATTTTCTGATTCAGTCACAGAGAATCATCACAGAGATGCTGCGGCTGTTCTTGCGTCATGCATAAATACATTCGGATGCGTGAATATTGAGTGGATGCTGAAGAATTCTGATTTTATGCGCGATGAGCTGATAAATGTTCTTAAGTATGCAATTGTCCAGGATCCTCTGGTCTATGACCGTGAAAAAAATGAAGATGAGGGTTGGCTTCTTAAGTCGCAGTATCTGTGCGGCAATATTAAAAGCAAGCTCGAGACGGCTAAGAAAATGAACCGCAGATACAAAGGCAGGTTTGAAACTAACGTACAGATTCTCAAAAACGCCATGCCTGAAAAGGTGAACTTCGATCAGATCGGGTTCAGCATCGGCAGCTCCTGGATTCCGGATTATATCTATGGGCTGTTCGTGAAAGATCTTCTGGGGATCACCGTAAAGCCGGAAGTCAGTTACTCCGCAGAGCTTGGTCGCTGGAAGATTACGGTACCGGCGGCTTCGAAAAACTCTGTGAATAATCGATACACTTACGGGACAAAGAGGCTGACCGCTTTGCAGATTATTGAACATACTCTCAACGGAGAGACTCTTAAGATATACGACGAGGTTTACAGACCGGAGCGCAAATCCGGAATTGCCAGGATACTGAACAGGGCGGAGACTCTCGCTGCACAGGAAAAGCAGGAAATCGTGCAGCAGGAATTCCGACGCTGGGTAATGAGCAAGCCCTGGTATAAGAAGCGGCTTGAAGAGGTGTATTACGACAAATTCGCGTTTACGGTATCCGGACGCTATCACGGCGGATTCCTTGAACTGCCGGATCTTGACAGGGAGCATTTTACGCCGTATCCTCACCAGCTCGACGCGGTGGCCAGAATCATTCTTGAAAAAGACGTACTTCTGAATCATTCCGTGGGCAGCGGCAAGACCGGCATTATCATTATGGGCATCCATGAGAGGTGGCGGATCGGTCTGTCCGCGCGCAATCTTGTCGTGGTCCCGAACAATGTGCTGGACGCTTTCGAGCGTGATCATCGCATGATGTACCCCGGCGATGAGATACTTGTGATTCATCCCGAGGACTTTGGACCCGATACGCGGCAGGCCTCGCTCGAAAAACTGAGAGACGGGCGGTATGTGACGGCCTATATGGCATTTTCATCTTTTGAGCGTATTGATATGAGCCGCAGTTTCAAGCTGCAGCAGCAGGAAGAAAAGATCCGAAGATGCAGAGCTGCCTGGGCGAGTTCCAATGAGAAGTGGGAAAAAGACCGCCTGGAGACCCGGCGGAAGCGCCTGTGTGAGGAGCTTGCGCAAATGCGCGAAGAGCTGCCTTACGATGAGTATACCCCGTTCGATGAGCTCGGCATAACGACTCTTGCAATCGATGAGGCACATAATTTCAAGAATATATCTCTCAGCGCAAATGCAGACTCCGTCGTCGGTATGCACGCCCGCGGAAGCAGAAAATGCGATTCCGCCATGGAAAAGGTCCAGTACGTCAGACAGCAGGGAGGCGGCGTCATTTTCTCGACAGGAACGCCTCTGACCAACTCCATATCTGATCTCTTTGTGCTTCAGTCGTATCTGCAGCCTGAGCAGATGGAAATGCTGCATCTGAATCACTTTGATGAGTGGATCAACAGCTTTGCTACGCGCAAAGCCGGCTTTGAAGTGGATGTCGACTCGCAGAACTACAGGATCCGTACCAGATTCTCAAGCTTTCATAATCTCCCCGAACTCATCAGTATTTTTGCAAATGTATGCGACTTCTACTCGAATGACGAGACCCTGACCGACCTGCCCGAGAGCGCGGATTATGCGGATGTCGTTGTTGAAAAGTCACCTGAGCAGAAAGAGTACATCGAAAAACTTGTGTGCAGAACGGAGAAAATCAGACAAAAGAGAGTCAAGGCGACGGAGGACAACCTTCTAAAGATCACTCACGACGGACGCGCAGCCGCGCTTGACATTCGCCTTGCAGACCCGAAAGCGAAGCCCGATCGGGAAGGTACGAAGGTCTATGCCTGTGCCGAAAATGTCTTTAAGCTCTGGAAGGAATATCCGGGTACCGCGCAGCTCGTGTTCAGTGACATCGGTACGCCTAAAAGTGATTTCAATGTCTATGATGAACTGAAAGAAGTGCTTGTGAGCATGGGTGTGCCGCAGGGAGAAATCGCATTTGCACACGATGCCAGAACAGGGGCAGGTAGGATCAGACTTTTCAGTTCTGTCAACGAAGCAGCTGTGCGTATTCTTATCGGCAGCACCTCCAAGCTGGGCACAGGAGTCAACGTACAGAAGAAACTGATCGCCGTCCATCATCTCGACATTCCATGGAAACCGTCTGATATTGTTCAGCGGGAAGGCCGGCTCATCCGTCAGGGCAATACACTTGATAAGGTGTACCGGTTCAGATATATCACGGCGGGCACTTTCGACGCTTACTCCTGGCAGCTGCTCGAAAACAAGCAGCGATTCATCTCACAGTTCATGTCCAATAATCTGGCTGACAGGGATGTACGTGATCTTGATGATTCAGTGCTGACCTACGCTGAGATCAAAGCCCTCTCGGTCGGGGATCCTCTGCTTAAAACGCGCATCGAGACGTCGAACGAGCTCGCACGCCTCAAAATTAACGAGAGACAGCGAAGCCGTGAGCTCAGACAGATGGAAAAGGTCGTCAGCGAGGCGCCTGCCCTGGTAGAGAGACTGTGCGAAAAGCGGCGGACATTTGAACAGGATCATAAACATTTTGAGGTCAGCCGTGAAGCCATGACTCGGGAGGAGCGGACGGCCTTCGGTGAAGAAGCCCTTATTGCTCTTAATGCAAATGTCATGTATCCGAGGGAACGCACCTTCGACCACATCCACGGTTTTCGGATCGTGCTGCCCGCTGACATGAAGTATGAACGTCCGAGTCTGCTGATAGAAGGCATATCCGGCACGACTTACAACGTCGATATGCGTGATGCAAAGGCCGGCGGCTGTGTACAGAGAATTGAAAATGTTCTGACAGGGCTTGATGACAGGATCAAAGCTGTAGATATGGAAATAGAGCGTGTCAGAACACAGTCGAAGCTGGCAGCGGCAGAAATCAAAAAAGGAAACATGTATACTGCGGAAGTAGCATGCTTATCCGCAAAGCTCATGGACATTGACGAGAAGCTGAACAGACGCGCCGAAATCGGAGTGGCTTGATGATCGACATATGTTAAGCCACACCTGAATCGGAGCGGCTTGATGATCGACATATGTTAAGCCACACCTGAATCGGAGCGGCTTGAATGTCTTTTAAAAGAGAGGAAATAAAGACATGCCTAATACATTTAATATTCCGACAATGACAGCAGGCGACACAGTAGAGAAGCTCACTGAGCTGTACCTTAACTCGTACCGCGCGGGGTACCTCGCAAAAATTCCATCTGTGATCCTGTGGGGACCGATGGGAGTGGGAAAATCGTCCTCAGTCAGAGAGATTGCAGAGCGGCTTTCAAAGGAAACAAAGACTGAAGTTAACGTTACAGACATCCGCCTGCTCAATTTTTCTCCGGTCGATCTACGGGGTATTCCTGCGGCTGACGCGATGCATGAATTTACAGTATGGCTCAAGCCCAGGATATTTGATCTTCCGGAAGATCGAATTCACATCCTGTTCCTGGATGAGATATCGGCTGCTCCGCAGTCACTGCAGGCAGCTGCCTATCAGATTGCCCTGGATAAGCGAATCGGCGAATTCAAGCTGCCGGAAAACTGCATAGTCGTGTGCGCGGGCAACCGCACGACAGACAAGTCAGTGGCGTACCGCATGCCCAAAGCTCTGGCCAACCGACTTATTCACTTTGAAATAGTATCTGACTTTGACAGCTGGTATACGTGGGCGCTCGGGCACTCGGTGGATGAGAGGGTAATCGGATATCTTGCGTTTGATCACAGTCGTCTGAACACAGAGCCCGAAATGGAGGAGCTGGCATTTCCCACTCCCAGAAGCTGGGAGTTTGTCAGCAGTCTGCTTCGCGTCACCGGAAAGACGCCGGAGGAGCTTCATGAGCTGATCTCCGGATGCGTGGGCGTTTCAAACGCACTCGAATTTGAGAACTGGTGTCGAATCTACAAAAAGCTTCCCAGAGTCTCGGATATTTTTGCGGGAAGGTGCTCTGCAAGGATCCGGGAGACAGATGTGATCTATGCTCTGATTTCTTCGCTGCTTGTGAGCATAACAGAGCGCAGAGAGATTATAAGCAATAGAGAGCTGGAAAATGTATGCAGTTATGCATCGCAGTTTCCTGCCGATTTTGCCGCGCTGTTTTTCCGTGGACTCATCTCGATCGATGAGATGAGGATGAAGATTTCCGGTGTGGCTTCATTTGCAGCATGGATGAAAAAAAATAGCAGATTTCTGTGAGAGACAATTTTATGGATGAGAATAAAATAAATAAGACAGTTTCGCGCATGACGAGTGCGCGTGCATGTATCGTAAGAGATAATCCGTTCTTCGGGCACCTGGTAATGAGGCTCTCACTGGCATGTGCCCCGTGCGGAACGGCATGTACGGACGGCAGCAGGCTGATTTTTGACCCGGAATTTGCCTGGAAGATGTCGGATCGTGAAATGCAGTTCGTCATCCTCCACGAGGTCCTTCACTGTGTTCTCGGACACTGTCTGAGAGGAAAAGCGCTGAATTCCCAGATGTTCAACATTGCGTGCGATATAGTCGTAAATTCCACGATTCTTGAAATGTGGGGAATAGATACGATCGAGATTGCGGGCGAGGAGGCGATGCACCTTGCCCCGGACAACAAGGAAGGGCGATTGTACAACGCAGAGGAAGTCTACCATATGTTGGTATCAGGACAGGGGAGGATCGGGATAGATTCGGGTTTCGACAGGCATGATCTCTGGCAGGGGATATGTGACAAGTCACAACTGAATGACAGATGGAACTCTAATATTCGTCGGGCGATCACGGCCTGCGGCGGCACCTCCGGCATGCCTCAGACCATAAGGAGACTGGCAGAGTCTCTTGACAGAAAGTCGGGTACTGACTGGCGACAGCTTCTGCATGACTTCATTCAGCATGATTCTTATGATTATTCATTCCTTCCGCCTGACCGAAGATACTCCTCCGGAGATTTCTTTATGCCGGCCTACAACGCTGATGAAGAGGCCGGCTCCGTTAATAATATCTGGATCTGTGTCGATACGTCGGGTTCGGTCAGTGATAAGGAGCTTTCGGACGCGATGTCGGAGCTGCTCGATGCCATGGGGCAGGTCGGGCTGAGTGGCAAAATATCATATTTTGACAGTGATATCACGGAGCCGACTGCATTTGAGACGGTGACTGAGCTCTTGAAAATCGATCCTGTCGGGGGAGGAGGGACCAGCTTTAAAGCTATCTTTAAATATATGAGGGAGAACATGTATTATGATCTTCCGAGGGCTGTACTCATCTTTACTGATGGGTATGCGCTGTGGCCCGATGAGAAAGAAGCCCTCGGAGTACCGGTACTGTGGATGATCAGTCACGGCGGCAGGACTGACGTGCCCTGGGGGAAGGTTGTAATGCTTCCGACATGAACGCCTGCTGCGCTTACTGTGTCAGCGCAGCATATTGTAAAGAGCTCTGACAAGTTTCACGACGAACCCGCTTGCTACTCCCTCGCGGATGAGAACGCCCTCATTTACCTCATCGGCTTTGAACTGAAGCTCCAGTGCAGCCTTCAGAACTGCCGGATCGATCTTGCTCATGTCATCGTTGCTCAGAGTTTTAAGATTCTCGTAAACGATTCCCTCTTCATCCAGTACCTCCTGAGCTTTTCCTGTCATGATACCTGCACGATAAGCATCGGAGGGCATGCGGAACTGAAGTATATCCTTAAGAGCTGAATGATTTTGTGACATATCCTGAGCATTGTACTCACGGCACCAGTCTTTCAGAATCTGGTCCTTGTCGATCAGCTTCAGGACAAGGTAGTACTTGAGGCAGAACTTCACGATCTTGTCTTCAGACGGAACATCCGCCTTCTCGATCGATACGTCTTCTGCCGGTGCTACCGCTTCCGCCCCGGACTCTTTCACGACAAACGCCCCCGGAATCCTGCGTGCAATCTCAGCTCTGTATATATCCGCCATCTCCTGACTCGACAGGCTCCATGTTATAGAGTCAAATGAACCCGGGTTCTCATCAAGGAATTCCTTTACGGCTGTGACTGCAGTCTCCGCGGCCATTTCCGGCGGGAAGTGGCAGTGACCTGTTCCCAGAGACGGGAACGCAATGGAACGTGCCCCTTTATTAAGAGCCGCCTGCAGGCAGTTAGTGTAGCACCTGGTGAGAAGAGCATTTGCCTTTATAGACTTATCGGCCCTCCAGGACGGTGTTACCGTGTGGATAATATATTTTGCCTTCATATCAAATGCATCCGTGGTAATCGCTTCACCCGTGTTGCATGTTCCGAGTCTCCTGCATACCTCGTGAAGCCTGGGTCCGGCTGCAACATGAATGGCATGATTGACACTCTTAGGCGCACCGTCCGACAGGAAATAGTTGGTGCTGTTGACGACGGCTGCACAGTTCTCAAGTTTGGTGATGTCATGCTTAATCGCGTCTACTCTCATTTTTGTCTCCTTTCAAAAATCTGCCTTGATGATTGGCAGCTGTGTTCTAATTTGGCCGGCACCTCCCGCAGGGAGAATAGCCCGCCTCAAGAAGCTCCTCCCGGGTGCCGAAGAACTCCTCTCGATTCTTCTCCTTCATTTCCTGTACGCTCGGACAGTCCGGAAGATGGAATCGCATAGTGTTCGTATTTAGTATGTACGTTGCGCTCTCGTCAGGAACATACTGTTCGTTTTCTTTCGGTACATCAGTAACCGTTTTCTCAGGCATAACGTCCGATTCCAAAGCAGTACTGTCACCCTGATTTCTATTTGGAGCAGCGCTCAATGAATTATCCCCGGTCCTATAGTCGATCTGCACACCCGGCTGCACGTTAAAGCAGAACACATTGAGGCTCAGCTCCTTACCGTGATCTTCCACCGAGTACGCTTCCATCTGCACCCCGATTGCGAGAAGATCTTCGCCCAGGTATCTCGGAGTAACTCTGTAGAATACATGGTTCCCGGTGTCCTTCACATACCAGTACACGCGATTCTCGATTCCGAGCATACCTTCAACATTCAGATAGCGGGTTCCGGTAATCAGATTTCGCTCGTCAGCGTTCACACCGCAGAGCGAATATGCAATCAAATGACACCTGTTGTAGAGATACAGTCCATCAATAAAATCATATTTCACGGTATGCCAGCCTGCGGGTCTGATCATTCCGATCGGCCCACGCTCCTCGGTAGCCAGCATCGACGGACCGATGCAGCCCGCCGCGCGCCCGGGGCGGCCGAGCTCGTCCAGCTCGCTGAACTCGTAATACTCTGAAGTACTTATCTCCTCCTCTGAAAATCCGGGAACATTATTATTGATCGAAACGACCTCTTCACCATTATAAACGGGTATAACAAATCCGTCTTCGGTCTGCCCGCCTCCGATCGAGCTCCCGCTGTTCGATGCCTCAAGAATGTATACCGATTCGGAAGACTCTGCCTGCGGTATTGCAGCATTTGCCGACTCTGCCGCACCCTCATCCGAACAGGCTGAGTCAGTTGAAACATCCGAAGAATTACCTGAAGCTGCAGAGCCTGTATGCACATCCGGAGCATACACGTGACTGAGCAGCTCTGCCCTCACCCTGAAGAACCCAAGCAGCACAAGTACAAAGAGCAGGACAGGCAAAAGAATTCTTAATATCCTCTTCAATTTCACCTCCGGCCGTCAGTCATCCGTCCTGTTCAGATGCCACTCGCCTATCTTGTATATTCTGTCGCTGAGGACCGCAAACATTATATCTATGTCCACATCGGGATTAGCCACTATGAAGTTCTTACATGCCTGGACAGCAAGCTCCCATGCCTCATCCAGCGGGTATCCGAAAATGCCTGCAGAGATGAGCGGGAAGCCGATGCTCCTGCAGCCGTTGATCACAGCCAGTTCCAGCGATTTCTTATAAGCGTTGTACAGCATCTCAGCCTCACCGTGTCTTCCGTCCGAATAGATAGGACCGACAGCGTGAATAATGTACCTGGCTTTGAGATCAAATCCCGGGGTTATAACTGCAGAGCCGATCTTGCAGTGACCGATTTTGCTGCATGCCCTTGTCAGCTTGTCATATCCGGCTGCTTTAAAAATTGCTCCGCAGACGCCGCCTCCGGCCAACAGGCCTGAATTTGCCGCATTCACGATCGCATCTGTATCCAAATCAACAATGCTAATCTTCTGAATCTTAATTGAACTCATGGCAATCCTCTCTCCTCAATCAAAAAATGACCTCCGCCTGCCAACCGTATGGTCTAACTTTTGGGGTCAGTGCATCCGGTCTGCCTTCGCCTTCCGGATGACATTTGAAAAACTTGAATTGATTATCACATTGTATATAATACCACACTATTTATCGACTGTGAACTTTGTAGTTGGCTATTTTTCACAAAATATATACGGTCCTTCTTACTCGAATTCTCTTGTAAAAAGGACCGTCTCTCTCTGACATGGGATAGATGTTTTTTGTCTTACATTCCTATTAATACCATAAGGCTCCGGGACATGAGCCTTATCTGCCTGCCCTGAATCACTTGCTGCTCGTACACACTGTCCCCCGTATATGCGATCTTATGCCACTTCATATCGGCAGGCAGAATCGGAAGCTCCATAGTGTGCTCTTCCCAGTGGGAGTTCACGCCGCAATATATGAAGCAGTCCCTCTCTGTCCCGAAATCCTTCTTCGGCTCAGCGTACATAAAGCCGAACACGAGGAAAGGATTCCACACATCGATCGACCAGGGTTTCTCGCCGTGGAAAGACAGTTCCGGATATCCGCTGCTGTTCCTGTCGGTGAAGTACTCTCTTCTCCGCAGCACAGGATGATCACGGCGAAGAGCGATCAGAAGTTTGCAGAATTCATATACGTCGGATGCGCGTTCCCTGTCCTCCCAGTTGATCCAGGACAGCGGGTTGTCCTGGCAGTAAGCGTTGTTATTGCCGTGCTGTGTGTTCCTGAATTCGTCGCCGGCCAGGAGCATGGGGGTTCCCCGGCTCATAAGAAGCAGCGCGAGCGCGTTCTTGATCCGCCTGTTACGCAGTGCTTCGATTTGCGGATCATCAGTCGGACCTTCCACACCGCTGTTCCAACTGCTGTTGTAGCTGTTTCCGTCGCGGTTACTTTCACCATTTGCAGCATTATGCTTCTCATTGTAGGAGACCAGATCATTCAGTGTGAAGCCGTCGTGGCAGGTCACAAAGTTGATGGTCGAGGGTTCCTTTCTGTTCTTGTACATGTCGGGCGAGCCCTGAATGCGGTTAATGAGCTCCGGACCGGCCGACGCATCACTGCGAATAAAACTTCTGACGCAGTCCCGAAAATGCCCGTTCCACTCCGCCCATTTATCCGGAGCCGGGAAGGATCCGACCTGATAGAGACCGGCGGCATCCCACGCTTCAGCGATCAGCTTCGTCCCGGACAGGACCGGATCGTGGGCAAGGGCCTCCAGGAGCGGAGGGCTCTGCATCGGCTTACCGTCCTTATCACGAGAAAGGATCGGAGCTTCATCGAACCTGAAGCCATCCACATGATAGTCTACCACCCAGTAGCGCAGGCAGTCCAGAATGTGCTGGCGAACAACGACATTGTTGCAGTTCACGGCGTTGCCGCAGCCGCTGTAATTCATGTAGCCGCCCTTTTCATTCAGGTGATAATAGGTGCGGTTGTCGATTCCCTTGTAGCTCAGGACCGGACCGTCATCTCCCATCTCCGCCGTGTGGTTGAAAACGACGTCAAGAATGACTTCAATTCCGTTCTTGTGCAGCTTCTTGATCATGTTCTTCATCTCGTCCGCTGCCATCCCGTGCGCGCCGGAATAGGCATACGATGATTTCGGCGCGAAGAACGAGATCGTGGAGTAACCCCAGTAATTGAGCCGCTTGTCCCCGTCGAGGTAGAGTGTCTCCTCCATCTCATCGAATTCGAATACAGGCAGGAGCTCCACGCAGTTGATCCCGAGCTCCTTGAAATATGGAATCATATCGACAATTCCGGCATAAGTCCCCTTATATCTGGACGGGCTCGAAGGATCCTTCGTGTAGCCGCGGACGTGGAGCTCATAGATCACCAGGTCCTCCATCGGAATCTCAAGCTGGGTGTCATCCTCCCAGTCATAATCATCCAGTATGATCTTGCAGCGCATCTGCTTCCGCTCGGACTTCTTCTGTCCCCAGATTTCATGTCCGCTGATCAGCTTGGCGTACGGGTCGAGCAGCGCTGCGCTCGGGTCGAATCGCAGTCCTCTTTCCGGGGCATATTCACCGAAGAAGCGCCATGTGTACTCCAGCTCCTCCGGGTTCTGCCCGAATACAATGATCGAGTAGTTACTGCCGGTGCGGAATTCGTCGGGCACGGGGATGTGGGCAAATGCTTCCTCGGCTCCCTGGTGATACAGGACAAGCTCACAACCCTCGGCGTCAACAGAGTTAATTGAAAAGTTGATGCCGCCGTTGCCCGACAGAGTGGCTCCGAAGGGGAACGCGTGTCCCCTGCAGCAGGTGACACCGTCGATTTCGATAAAGTTGAGTTCATCTATTCGTGCCATAATAAACTCCTTTGGTGATTTGGGGACGGTCCTTTTTTGCGTGAATTTTTTCACGCAAAACAACTGTCCCCGACTCATCATTTATAGAAACGATACAGCATGATGGCTACCTGCAGCCTCGTGCTCTTCTCAAGCGGGCCATACCGCTCTTTCGTAAAGCCCTTCACGATGCCAGCACTCACAGCCCAGGCGATAGCCTTCTTGACATTGGCGCTGCACCCCGAAATATCCTTGAAGGTCACAGCATTCAGCTGCGCCTGTGTGACTGCAGGCGCACCTGCGGCCCGATAGAACATGATTGCCATGGAATCGCGGGTAATGTTGTCATCCGGCCTGAAGGTGCCGTCGGAATAGCCCTTAATGATACCCGCATTCACGGCCCATGCAATGGCCTTCTTGGCTGTCGCACTGCAGCTCTGAATATCGGGGAACCTGACTGCCGACAGCATAGCGTTCGTCACGGTTGGGGCTCCGGCAGCCCTGTACATGAAGATTGTGAAATCCCTGCGTGTGCAGTTCTTCTTCGGACCGTAAGTCACACCGTTATACCCGAGACTGATCTTGCGGTCCGCAAGCCAGCAGACCGAGGTGAACTCAGTCGCGGTGGAATTGGCCCGTGTCACGTCGTTGAAGACGACCTTCACCTTTCTTGAAACGCTGATCGATCCGTCCGGCGTCTTGGCGGTGATCGTCGCCGTGCCGTAGGTCTTGCCGGTAACGAGACCGCTGCTGCTCACCGTCGCAACAGCTTTGTTCGAACTGCTCCATACGAGACTCGACGCTAAAGGATAGGTTCCTCCGGACGTCGTCTTCGCCTTCAGCTGCAGAGTGGAAAGCGTCGGTATATTGACCCCGTCTGTCTCACTGAGCGTAAATTTGTCAGGCTTCACAATGGTCATGGTCGCGGTCAGATCATAAAAGCTCTCCTGATCGTATCCCTTCGGAGCACGGAAATGGGCAGTCACGACATATGTGCCCGGTTCTTTGTGGTTATTATTGTCGTAGGTGACCCGGACTGCATCCGACTTATTCTTTACCTCAAGGCTGTGATATTTTCCATCATAGACAAATGTCTTATCCTCGAACTGCATGCCGCAGCTTGTGGTGAGACCTTCAAGGGCCGCAAAGTCATAGACCCAGGCTCCGTTCTTCCACGTATAGTAGCTCCAGACAACGGCCACGAGCAGCTGTTCACCCTCATTTCTTGCGGTCAGCACCTGCCTCAGCATCTTGATGTAGGAGTCGACCTCTGCCTGGGTAGGCTCATCTCTCGCTGCCAGAATATTTTCAAAGAGATCCGTATTTGTCTCTCCGGTTACGACAATGTGTCCCTTGGGTTCTCCTTTAAAGACAAAACTTTGAAGATCGACACCGCCGGCATAAATCGTCCCGTCCACGGTCAACTGAACCGGGTCATTCGATCCCCAGGCTGACAGGATCGGAGTATTCAGAGTTCCGTATACCTTAAGTGTGTCCTGGGAACTCAGGCTCACGCCATCGTACACATTGACAACGGCAAACAGCGGTATATTGATATTGCCCTCAAGTTCTATGAAATCTACAGCCTGCTCGGTCGTCGCTGAATTCTTTAATCTGTTATCCCTTGTCACCAGCTGATGATTCCGGGTCGTCCAGGTCGCTGACACGTCCTCTGCGGATATCCAGGTCGTCTTCCCATAGACGTCCCTCAACCCCACTCGGATGATTTTAAAATTCTTACCGGTCACATCCTCATCTCTGTCAAGATAGACAATGGATTTGAACGTCCTGCCGTTATCAGACGTCACTTTGTAATGTTCAAGCTCGATCTCGTCGCCATCTGCATTTTCAAGATCAAGCTCGACTTCGGCCAGCTTATACGCATTGGTGTAGTTGACTGTGAGCGTTACCGCCTGCTGGGATGCAAATGTCGTCAGCGATAGCTTCACCTCACTCACCGTCGGCACGGAATCGTTCCGGAGATAGCCGACAGTCGTCTGCTTTCCACTGTGGTTGGCCACCTGCAGATAGTACGTGCCCCCTCGAAGCTCAAAGCATCTGTCCGAACCGCTCACCTCTTTGTTCGCATCCGTGTACAGACGAATGTAGGCATTATTTTCAGATGTGTAAAAACAATAATCCTTAGGTATTTCAATCTCCCAGCCGTCCCCACTCTCGTAGGCGGGCTCAATGACCACCTTATAAAAATACGAGGTATCTGCCGGCTGTGTCTTGTCCTTGTCGGCGGTCAGCGTGCCGGCTACATATTTGCGAGTCGTCAGAGTGACTGTGAAAGAATCGTTAATTCTGACCTGCCCTTTCCCCGGGATGACGTAATCGGTTCCGGGAACTTCAAATTTCACCTCATGAAGTTCACCCTCATCATCAATTGTCGGTCCTTCGAACCAGTAATCGATGCGCCCTTTGTCATACTTTTTGGTCTCCGGGATCACGGATGACACAATCATCCCCTTTGTTTGCGACAAAATCAGCTTTCCGTCCCTTACTTCCTGTTTGTCAAAACTGACCTCAGCAAAGTCTTCTTCTGTAAAGCGCAGGTCGAAGGAATCGATTGTCTGCCATTTGCTCGTACTCAGAATCGGAATCTCAGCTGTAACGAATGCGTGATCCTTGTTATAAGTAACACTTACATTTGCATTCTTGAAATCAAGCACTGTCGAAATCCAGTCATCCTCTGCCTGATAGGACTCGATTTTGAGCGAAGCCCCGGTACAGCCTGAATTCTTCGCCTTTATGTAAATTGTAGTGTCCTTGGCCAAATGTACACCGTCAATGAAATAGTCGCCGTACTCATCTTCATAGAGGGAAGTCAGCTTCGTCATATTCCCATAGCTGTCCATCAGATAGGCTTCCAGCAGGAACGTCTCGTAGACATAGGAAGTAAAGCTCAGGCGGAATGCGTAATCTCCTGCCTTTGCCGCCTTGTAGGAATACCAGTGCTCCTTGCTGTCCTTCGGAATCGAGATCTTTGTCGTGATTGGCGTGATCTGTTCATCCACGGAGATGCCGCCCTCACTCTGCCAGCCGGTGCCGTTCCATATGTAACACGCATTTGCTGATCCGAACGGATAGAATCGCAGCTTTTTGCTCTTGTCATCCGGTTCCATGCGTCTCAGGAAAACAGCAGCATCCGTACTTTCGGGAAGTTCCTGAATGAGGTCATTGTAGAGGCGAACTTTTCCGCCTGAACCGAAAACAAGCTGCATCAGTCCATCCTTGCCAAAATCTCCGTAAACCGTGCCGTTGACATAGATCGGCGTCGCGCATTTTGAGATAGTGCCCGCTCCGACAACGATACCTTCGGGAATTGTAATGCTGCCGCCGTCATAATTTTTCAAATAGGAAAAACTGGCCACTGTACCCGCCGGGAGGGAATCCAGTAATTCCTGCAACGTTTTAACGTAGATTGTGTCCAGACAATTCCGGAAAGGAGCAAGCTCACTATTTGTCTTATATTCGTACTCCTCTCCGTCATATTCCACAATCACTCTGGTGAGACGATAATTACCCCAGTTCTTAACCTCATCATCATAATCAAACAAGCGCAAAGTCAGAGTCCACAGACCGTTCTTGTCTTTCTGCTGATCATCCAGGACAAAATTGACCGTGTTCGCGTAATTTCCCGTCGGGTTGGTCTCAGTATAAGTAATCCATACGTCATCAAACTCCTGCGCCGCAAGCGTTGTTCGAAGGATCAATTGCACCGAATCATTGATGTAATCATCATTCTCGTCCCAAAAGCTTCTGCGGAAACTGGGGTCGGCGCTGGCAAAGTACAGGAATGTGTCATTGGACAAGGTCATGCTCTTGACCGGGAATGCGGGGACGGCAGAGACAGTCTCAGCATCATCAGCCTGCTCCGCGGTGATGTCGGGGGCGGTGGGGATGTCGGCGTCTTCATGCATATCAAGATCGTCTGTGGGGGTGACGGCATCTGTGGGCACGTCGGCTTCATCTGTGGGTACATCGGCTTCACCTGTGGACACGTCGGCTTCATCTGTGGGGACATCGGCTTCACCTGTGGACACGTCGGCTTCACCTGCCGGGATTTCTGCCATATCTTCGTGATCTTCAATTTCCGTTATTTCGGGGGCTGTAGCCACACCTAACTCGTTATCATCAGATAATACTGCTGCGGAGACTAGTTCTTCTTCTGCGGGAATTAGCTCTCCTGATGCGAAAATGAGTTCCGCCGCCAATACCGGGGATGCGGTCCCTGTCACCACGAGAATCACGGTCAATATTATTGCCATCCAATTCTTATAGCGTTTCATAATAGTCCTCCTTCAGTTGATCCACCGCGAGCAATTATCTCGCGCCATTTTCTCTATTTTTAGAATCTTGCCCCTTTGTTTTAGTGTATTATAGTATAATAAGTGATGAGCCTCCACCGCCATACGGTGCGGCAGCTCTTATATCCGTGGTACTCTGCTGCTGCGTTTCATAGATGACACTCGCCTCTAAAGACGATAAGCATTCAATGTTCAACACAGGATTCTTATGACGTAAGTCTATAAGAAATGTGCGGAACAAACTCGTCTTCAACAATTCAGAAAGGAGAAATAACTTGAAATCTTTCCGTCTCAAACATCACAACATCCCACTCCTTCTTTGCGGCATCTTCTATGCTGTCCTTTGTGTCTTCAGCATCGTCACCGGCCTCATTTACATGAGCGGCAGAAGAAAGCTCAATCCGTTGGAGCTGTCCGACAAGTTCATGCAACGGCTTTCTGACCCAAAAAAATTGAAGAAATTTACTGTGTTCATGGGGTTTGTCACCGTGGTCGTCGGTATCGTCCAGGGGATTACATCATTTGCAATCATCAGAGCCAAAAAGCGCCTTCACTACAGGATCGCACTCGGCTTCACTTTATTCTCCATCGGCTCCGTGGCGGCCAAGCTGAAGGGAAAGATCAGTGCGTTCCCGCTCCTCAAAGCAGTGGTCTACGTTTCAATTTTGATTGTGCTGCTCCTTAAAAAATCGAGAGAGTTATTCTCCGGGAATCTATGAGGGGCTTCATCCGACTTTTGACCTAATAAATCAGATGATCTTTCACCAGACGTTCTAAGAATAATTATTGGATTTTTACAGGAGTGAGCTATCCTGGCATGTTCATGATTTGGTCAAAATTTATAGTATAATTATCACATAATTTCCGACAACATTCCACAATTATAGTATGTATTTTCATTTCAGATAAGATTTAGAAGATTTTATTTCGTGATTATATTCTGTAAAATAAGCTGTCCCCACCGCAAGACTGCGGCTGAAGGACAGCTTTTTTCATAGTTCTAATCTCATAATTAACTCGCCAAGACCAAAGGCAACAAACTACTCTACGAATCAAGATTTTGCTGCCTCCGCCCATGAACCCATGAAACCCACCAAGATCAAGGGAAGCAAATCATATCGTAGATATCCTCGGTGTTATCTCCTCCAGCACCTCCAGCAGGATCCGCACCGTATCGAGCGACGTGAACATTGTGACCCCGTTCATGATCGCACACCGTCGGATAGCAGCGCCGTCGCTGTAGTGGACCCCGGACAGGATCGCTCTTGTGTTTATGATGTAACTGACATAACCGGCCCTGATCGACCGCAGGATCTCGTCACTCCCCTCGCTGATCTTCCCCCGGATCCTCGTCCGAATTCCATGTTCCTTGAGGAACAGCCCGGTCCCAATCGTCGCCTCGATGTTAAACCCGAGCTCATAAAACCTCCGGATGAGCGGCAGAGCCTCCTCCTTGTCCTCGTCAGCCAGCGTGACAATAACGGTCCCATACTCCTTCATCTTGACGCCGGATGCCTGCATAGCCTTATAAAACGCTCGCTTGAGACTTCGGTCATATCCGATGGCCTCACCGGTCGACTTCATCTCCGGCGACAGATATGCATCCATACCGTTCAGTTTTTCAAATGAAAACGCCGGTGCCTTCACATACCGAAACTCCTTCTCAGGCAGGCGAAAATCTGCAAATCCCTGCTCCATGAGACTGATCCCCAGCATCACTCTCGTTGCGATAGCCACCAGTGACACCCCGGTCGATTTCGAAAGAAAAGGCACACTACGAGAAGCCCTCGGATTCACCTCGATAATAAACACATTGTCCTCGTCATCGACAATGAACTGAATGTTATAGAGTCCTACAATGCCGATACCGATACCCAGCTTTCTGGTGTACTCCCAAATCGTCTCCTTCACACGATTTGAGACCGAAAACGGCGGATATACGCTCGTGCTGTCGCCGGAATGCACGCCCGTTCTTTCCACCAGCTCCATGATGCCGGGCAGGAATACGCTCTTCCCGTCGCAGATGGCATCCACCTCTACCTCTTTTCCGACAATATATCGGTCGACCAGCACCGGACTGTCCTCATTCACAGATACAGCGCTGCTTAGATATTGCTTAAGAAGAGTTTCATTGGCTACAATCTCCATCGCCCTGCCGCCGAGAACGTAGGAAGGCCGAACCAGCACCGGATAACCGATCTTCTTTGCCGCGCGAAGACCATCTTCAATGCTCATGACAGCCACTCCCTCCGGATGAGGTATTCCAAGTTTTCTGATGACCATTTCAAATGCATCTCTGTCCTCCGCTCTATGGATTGCACGAGGACCTGTTCCAATAATTCTGACTCCCCTTTTGGCCAATGGCTCAGCCAGATTCACCGCTGTCTGTCCGCCGAGAGAAGCAATAACGCCGCAAGGCTGCTCGAGATCGACGATATTCATGATATCCTCCACGGTCAGCGGCTCAAAATAGAGCTTATCGGCCGTTGTATAATCCGTCGATACTGTTTCCGGATTGTTATTGATTACAATCGCCTCATACCCCATCTCCCGGATTGTCTTCACCGCATGGACAGTGGAATAGTCAAACTCCACCCCCTGCCCGATGCGGATCGGGCCTGAACCGAGCACGATGATCTTCTTTTTATCGGATATGACAGACTCATTTTCGTCCTCATAGGTCGAGTAGAAATACGGCACATAGCTTGCGAACTCACTTGCGCATGTATCAATCATCTTGTAGACGGGACGTATACCGTGCTGCTTCCTGAACAGGCGAATATCTTCCTCGCTGCACCTAAGCAGCTCGGCTATATAGGAATCCGAGAAACCCATGCGCTTGGCATCGTAAATGAGCGCATAAATTCTACTATATTCAATAGGCTCATTAACCATATCTACAGCAGAGACATTCTCACCTCTTTCACCAACTGCCGTCTGCATCATAGTCACTGGTGCCTTATCACCACTGCTTTCTGCCACATTTATTGTATCAGCCTCAGCTGAAGACAATTCCCCTGTATCATTCCGATCCACATATTCTACATGTTCTGCATTTACATTTGCAAGAACATGCCTATCAGCCGCATCACACTCATCCGCATAAGCCTCCAGCTTTTTCTCATAGTCAACGATCTTTTTAATCTTATCAAGGAAAAACAGGTCAATCTTCGTCCTTGCGTAGATGGTCTGCGGATCCGCCCCAAGCCACAAAAGCTCCGAAATAGCGTAAATCCGGTCGTCCGTCCCCTCCTCAATATAATGAAGAAGCCTGTCAACCGCCTCCGCGCGGTTCTCCGGCGTTTTCTTCTGTGAGAGGTTATTCATGTCAAACTTCTCAAGATGGATATGGTTCTTCCCGTCCTCCAGCGACCGGATTGCTTTGAGTAAGCTTTCCTCCATAGTACGCCCGACACTCATAGTTTCGCCGGTAGCCTTCATCTGGGTGGAGAGAACATTTGAAGCGAGCGTAAATTTGTCAAACGGGAAACGCGGCATCTTTGTCACAACATAGTCGAGGGCCGGTTCGAAGCACGCAGGGGTGTTGGCAAGAGGAATCTCCTCCAGGTTCATTCCGACCGCGATCTTAGCGGAAACCCTCGCGATTGGATAACCGGTGGCCTTGGATGCAAGCGCGGACGATCTCGAGACCCGTGGATTGACCTCGATGACATAATAGTCAAATGATTCCGGGTCCAGCGCGAACTGCACATTGCAGCCACCCTTCACCTTGAGTGCGCGAATGATCCGAAGCGCGCTGTCCCGAAGCATGTGATATTCCTTGTTGGTCAGTGTCTGGCTCGGGGCCACCACAATTGAGTCTCCCGTGTGAATTCCTACCGGATCGAGGTTTTCCATGTTGCAAATGGTGATGGCGGTGTCATTTGCATCCCTCATCACCTCATACTCAATTTCCTTGTAGCCTTTGATACTCTTCTCGACAAGGACCTGATGGACCGGGGACAGCGCGAGCGCGTGCTTCATCATCTCCCGCATCTCTTCCTCGTGATAGGCAAATCCACCGCCGGTCCCACCCAGCGTAAACGCCGGCCGCAGGATGACCGGATAACCGATGGCTTCTGCTGCGGAAAGGCCTTCCTCGATACTCCCTGCTATGGCGGAGGGGACGACCGGCTCGTGCAGTTCCTCGCACAGCTGTTTGAATTTCTCGCGGTCCTCCGCACGGCGGATACTCTCCGCGTCCGTTCCGAGAAGCTCGATCTCACACTCATCGAGAACACCCTTCTCATAGAGCTCCAGAGAGAGATTGAGACCGGTCTGGCCGCCGATTCCGGGAACGATCGCGTCCGGCCGCTCATAGCGGCATATCCTTGCCATATACTCCAGTGTAAGCGGCTCCATATATACTTTGTCAGCGATAGTATGATCAGTCATAATGGTCGCCGGGTTGGAATTGGCAAGAATGACCTCATAGCCTTCCTCCTTGAGGGCAAGGCAGGCCTGCGTTCCTGCGTAATCAAACTCGGCGGCCTGTCCAATTACGATTGGTCCAGATCCGATAACGAGAATTTTATGAATATCTGTGCGTTTTGGCATGGTTCAGCCTCTTTTCATCAATAATCTTCGCTGCCAGTTTCTCCGACAGCTCCTTTAAGCCCACTTCCGCGTTCGCTCCGATACTGCCCGTTCCTCCGGCAGCTCTTTCTACCTATTTCCGTGTTCGCTCCGATACTTTCCGTTTCTTCTGCACCATCCATCAGTTTTCTTTCATCATCTGGATGAACCGTGAAAACAGGTACGTACTATCCTGCGGTCCCGGAGCACTTTCCGGATGGTACTGGACGGAGAACACTCTATCCTCCTCGCAGCACACTCCCTCCACGGTTCCATCCAGCAAATTAATATGTGACACAGAAAGACCTGTCCCGGCAAGTGAAGCTTCATCCACGGCATAGCTGTGGTTCTGGCTTGTGATCTCAATCTTCCCGGTGCGAACGTCCTTCACCGGGTGATTGCCACCCCGATGGCCGAACTTCAGCTTATACGTTTTCGCTCCGTACGAGAGAGATATAAGCTGATGCCCGAGGCAGATGCCGAAGAGTGGAACACGTCCCCGGATCTCCCTGAGCGTGCGAACAACCTCCGGCACATCCATCGGGTCTCCGGGGCCATTGGAAATGAACACGCCGTCCGGCAGGAGCGACAAAATCTCCTCGCTGCCGGTGTTATAGGGCACGACGGTGACATTACATTTGAATTTATTCATCATCCGGACAATATTGGTCTTCATTCCGCAGTCAATGGCCACCACATGGAACCTCGGGTTCGACGTGCGGCTGTACCATTTCTTTCTGCAGCTGCATCTGCTGACCGCGTCCCGCCTTACCGGTGTCACCCCGATCAGCCGCAGCCCCTCTTCCACAGACAAGTCGGAATCCGTCAGGACCGCTCTGCGCGTCCCAAAATCGCGGATGCTCCTCGTAAGCTTCCTGGTATCCACGCCGCTGATTCCCGGAGTTCCGGTCTCCTCTAAGAATTCCGGTACTGACCTTGTAGACCGAAAATTGGACGGCATCTCATTGATATCCCTCACAATCAGGGCTGAAGGTCCTGTCATCTTACTCTCATAATCCTCATCCGCCAGACCGTAATTTCCGATCAGCGGATAGGTCATGACAACTGCCTGATCCGTATAAGACGGGTCGGACAGAATCTCCTGATATCCGACCTGGGAGGTGTTGAAAACGACCTCACACACGACAGTACCCCCGGCGCCGAAACCGATGCCGGGGTAAACACTTCCGTCCTCCAATATAAGCCTGCGATCATATTTCATACTGTTTGTTCCTTTCGAACATCCTTTGATACATTATGCACATTGCTGTCTCCATCACGCTGTCCCCAGCGCTTTACGCCTTTGAGGCTATTCCAGACATCACATATCTCAATCATTATGCCCCATCACCACATACAGCTGCTCATGACTCAGGTCATTATAAAGTGTGCAGCGTCCATCGCTGACATCACAGATCCGAACGACCGACTCAAGACCATCGGCGTCCGGCAGCATCTCACTGAACAGGTTCGGAACCTCAAGGAGCTTTTCGGGATGATAAACTTTGGTGTGCTCATCCTCAAATACAGCCGTGTACAGGATCCCGGCTTCAACCAGGTCCTGGAAGATATGGCTGCCGTACGAAAGCTCGGGGTTGTAGCCCACCCCGGACACCGACAGCTCGCAGATCACCTCGAATTCACTGATGTCGGCAAATGTCGTCGGCACCCCAAGTTCCGGCGATGTCGTCCCGACTCTTCCCGGAACAATCAGCATCATGTGCTTCCCTGAGCCTCTGAACTTCCAGTTGATCCTCCCGATTGCCTTGGCCACGGAATCCTTCTGCGCATAAGGCAGCTTATAATAGGCAATCGGATCAACATACAGAATAAGATCAAGAGGCACTGCTCTGGAAAGACCCATCGAAGCGCCTTCCGTGTGAAGCAGCAGACTCTCCTCCGGAATAGTCTCAGGAAGCCGCACCTCCCCTGTATCCTCAAATGCCTGAAGCGGCCGGCACTGGAGCAGGTTGATCATATACTCCCGGTTCTCGGAAAGATTTAAAGTGAATTCTATATCGACCGGCTGCCCGTACTCCTTCTGAATAGTCTGCATCATCTCCTGAAGCCCCTTCATCATCTCCCTGCGGCTGACAAGACCCTTGCAGGAAATGAACATCACGGAGCGGTACTGGCCGCGCTCGCTGAACCGCTGCTCAATCTCGTAGTCATGTTCCAATAGCGCATTCTTAAGATACCGCGGCAGCTTCGGCTCAATATCCTGCAGCTGAAGCTTTTGCAGGCACTTTTTTTCTTTATCAATGACTTCCAGCTTTCGCTGAGAGAACTGATGCTTCTCCGCAACTGTGACGAAATTAGTGGCTTCCGGTCTGTCAAGATTGACAAGCCTCGGGTAAGATCCCTCCGTCCTGTCGACAGCCGATGTTCCCAGCCCCATGACAAGACGCAGCATTCCGGCTGAAGGATCCATCTTCTTATTGAACCGGTACATGCTGTAGGAATAGCCGACGCCCGCCGCGCAGGGCATATAATAATGATCATAGTGAGAACCGGAGACGCGCTGCACTAAAAGAGCCATCTGCTCGTCGCGGCCGGCAAGATTTCTCCTCTTTCTGTAATCCAGGGCTGACAGGCTCATCGTGCTCGCGTAGACCTGCCGAACTGCATTTTCGAACTCTTCGAGGCGTTCTTCGAGGGAGCCTGCATTTGCACAGAACACTGATTCATATTTTCCTGCAAATGCATTCCCGAACCCGTCCTCCAATATACTGCTCGATCTCACGATGATCGGATCGTGACCGTAATACTCCAGAAGCAGGCAGAAGCGCTCCTCCATCTCATGCGAGAACTGTCCGGCAAGAAGCCCCTCCGAGAACTGCTCAGCCAGAGAAAAATACTCCTCCTCCCGGCGCTGCCGTATCCGAAGATCCCACAGGCCATTCTCAACAATATAAGAATAGTAGACATCCGATCCCACGAACCAGGAATCGTGCGGTTCCATGACATCATAAAGGTCCGGGCGCTTATTCTCTATGATCTTGCGAGCGAGCAGCATACCGCAGGCCTTCCCGCCGATCATCCCGGTCCCGATCATGCGGTCACGGACAAAGAAATAATCCATAGGCCCGAAATTCTCACGGATCATCTCCCGCATCTTCTCATCCCGCGTCATCATGATCCGACACATGCGAGCGCAGGCCTCCGTGACGTCCGCTCCCATCTCATATCTCTGCTTATTCAGGTTGAAAAAGCGGTCCCAAAAGTCCGTGTTCTGCTCATCCCCCGGCCTTTGGTGACGGTTCATGACCTGGTAAAAACGGCTTGCACGGACACCGTCGAGGAGCGGGGTCACAGTGCCATTTGCACGATCATAAAAATGCGGCAGGAACATAGTGTCAGAATTGCGCTCCCACACCTTATCCGGCCGGACGTAGACCGCGTCCCCGTACGAATACACATCCAGAAAGAGCTGCGTCGTATCGCGGATCTTGCCGATTGCCTGCAGCGAATGCTTCCCCCGAATCAACGGGAAAAACGCGACCGTGTCCAGAATAAACAAAAACGGACAGGTCACGCGGAAAAAATTCCCCATCATAAGATCGGTGGACCAGGCTGTCTGAAGTTCCGAGAGGCAGTCAAACACATAGAACGCGTCCCGCCCTTCCCGCTCGATCAGATTGTGGATCTCAACTGTGAAAATTTCGAATCTGTGCGAGAGCTCGATTTGGACTGTCCTGACTTCCGGATGTCCGACAACAAGGGGCGGGTGGCTGGCAAAGCGCACATAAATAATATTTCGATGATCCTCTATCGCCTGTTCAATATAAGGATCAAGGAAATAGTGGAACTCTTTCAGATCGGAGACACGCCACACCACATTGTCTCCCATTCTGATATTGTCGAGAACCTGATCCATGGCAGGTATCCCGGATTTGACACGTTCAAATGCAGCCATCTCTACCTCCTCATTCCGGCAGCCCTCCGTACAAAACACTGGATTTTGTACGGAAGGCCGCCTTTACATGTGCAACTGTGAAATGATATCACTCTACATCCTGCAGCGCTTCAAGGTCCTCCTCTCCGGTCCTGACTTTTACGACCCTGCTTACAGGGTAAACAAATATCTTGCCGTCACCGATATGACCTGTGTACAATGCTTTCTTCGCTGCCTCAATGACTTCGTCGACCGGGATCTGGCTCACTACGACCTCGACCTTGACTTTCGGAAGGAGCGTCATGTCAATCTCGACGCCTCGATACCTCTCGCCGGATCCCTTCTGAATTCCGCAGCCCATGACCTGTGTGACTGTCATACCGGTTACACCGAGCTCATTCATGGCTTTTCGCAGCTTGTCATATCTCGACAGCTTCGCGATGATGACAACTTTCGACATGCCTGTGTTAAAAGCCGTGAGGGCAGCTGCGCCTGCACCCACCGCGGATCCTGCGCCGTCCGCTCTCACTACCGAGACAGCCGCGTCGCGCTTTGCCTGCGATGCCTCCTCATATACATCCGTCCCCAGGTTTGTGTTCTCATTGACACTCATTGTCATCGTGTTGGAAATATCCATGATTGCAAATCCTGAATAAGCGGACGGAAGGCCATGCTCTGTCGAATCGAGACCACTGATTTCTTCCTCTTCCGTCACTCGAAGGCCGACTGTAAGCCTAATAATGCTGAACGCGATATAAATCATAACAACAGTCCATACAGCCGTCACGAACATGCCGCCAAACTGTTTTCCCAGCTGGAAAAATCCGCCGCCGTAGAAAAGGCCTTCCCGAATACCTGCCTTTGCAAATCCCGGTGCGCTCTCCGTCGCAAAAAGTCCGACTGCAAGCGTTCCCCAGATGCCATTCAGCATATGGACCGCCACCGCGCCGACCGGATCATCGACATGAGTTACGTTGTCATTGAACCATACGCCGAATACGACAAGAAGTCCGGAAACCACACCGATGACAGCCGAGCCTGCGCAGTCCGCCACATCACAGGGGGCTGTGATAGCGACCAGTCCTGCCAGAGACGCGTTCAGGCACATTGAGACGTCAGGTTTGCCGTATTTCAACCAGGTAAAAATCATGCAGGTCACAGTTGCGACCGAAGGAGCGACTGTTGTTGTAAGGAACACAGATCCGAGCGTGGGAACATCGGTCGCCGCCGCGCCGTTGAAACCGTACCAGCCGAGCCAGAGAATAAAGACGCCAAGGGCTGCGATGACAAGGTTGTGACCGGGGAACGCGTTGACCTTGGTCACTTTTCCGTTCTTATCTCTTTCGAACTTACCGATTCGAGGTCCAAGCATCCAGGCGCCTACAAATGCGCATATGCCTCCGACCATATGAATACAGTTGGACCCAGCGTAATCGTGAAATCCCCACTGTGCAAGGAAGCCGCCGCCCCAGGTCCAGTGCGCTTCGATCGGGTAGATCAGCGCGGAGATGATGGCTGAATAAATGCAATAGCTTGAGAACTTTGTTCTCTCAGCCATGGAACCGGATACGATCGTTGCCGTCGTCGCGCAGAATACAAGGTTGAAAACAAATGATGAATAGTCGAAAGTACCGTAATGCGTGAATACGTCAAAGCTGAAGCCGCCCATGAATCCATGCAGAACATTTTCTCCAAGCATCAGTGACGCGCCGCATATGAACCACATGACTGTGCCGATGCAGAAATCCATCAGGTTCTTCATGATGATGTTGCCCGCGTTCTTTGCCCTGGTGAAACCAGCCTCGCACATTGCAAATCCGGCCTGCATCCAGAAGACGAAGGCTGCTCCGATGAGGAACCAGACAGCGAAGATCTGGCCGTCAAGAACTTTAAAAATCTCGGTTGTTAATTCCATAATAATTCTCCCTCTCATTAGTAGAGTCTCGCATATAAGCCCTCTCGCGAGATTCAGAAAAAACAATGGCATTTCAAGAGTGAGCTATCTCTTAAAACGCCATTGTTTTACAGTGTTTCGTATTTGCTTATAATTGCCTATTTGAGATGTATTTCTACATCCTTGTTTTTGTTCCGAAATCTGCCAGCCGGCTTTCGGCAGTCCCGTGTAATAGAAAAGGCGCCCTGGAATTTCTTCCAAGACGCCCTTGTCTTTTATGGTTTCACATTCTACCGATTCAATCCGGTCATGTCAAGAGCCGAATTGTTCTAAATTCTGAACAATAATCAGATGCCCCGGATTTGAAGCACCGACGCAAGATCCGGGCACACATCAAGAGAAATCTCCGCCCTCCGCTCACGCGGAGCCGCCTCTCTTGCAACCTCAAACCCGGCCGCAATATCGGCGGCCGTATATCCGTCGTGATTCACCAGGATTGCGTTCACCCCGCAGCTGCCGGCCATCACAATATCCGACCGCATCTCATTCCCAATCATGACACACTCCGAAGGATCCAGCTGATGCTTCATAAGCAGCTCCCGCATAAAACGGGGCTCGGGCTTCTTCATGCGATGCTCGGAAGAAATAAAAATATCTTCAAAATACGAAGTCAGCCCAAGTTCTTCCATCTCCGGTCTCGTAAAAAGGCTCTGGGCATTGGACAGCAGATAAACATGTTTTCCCTCGCGCAGAAGACCCTCAAGGAGAGCAATCGTGTCCGGATACAGCTCGAACTTAATTCTTGAGATGACTCGGAACGCATAGGCAAATGCACTGCACCACCGACCGAGCACCTCCCCGCTCCACTCTCTCGGATCGCCCCATATTCCACCATTTCTTGAAACCGGCGGAGACAGAAGCAGCTCCTTGAACACATCTTCCAGCTCAATTTCCGGAAATTCGGTGCCCAGTTCAGCTGCGAGACTGACCTCATGCTCATGAATCAGCTGTCTGTACCTTGTTCGAAGTTCTAAGGGTTCGTAGACAGCCCCATAGGCATCCATGATCGCCGCGATGCTCCGCCAGAAATCAATCGGCTTTTGGTCAGTATGAATATCGATCAAGGTGGCGTAGAGGTCGAAAATATAATTCTCATATCTCATAATTCTATTCTCCTGCATCCCGGTAAATCGTTGTAACACAGCCTTCTGAATAAGTATATCATATGACAAGTCGGAGACGGTTCTTTTCACGTAAAAAACCCACGTAAAAAGAACCGTCCCCAATCCTCCTAAATACGAACCTATGAAGAATTTTCATTTGAAGACACTCGCAAAAAAGGAAATTTGCACTGACTATTGTGCTCTGTTATAATTATACTATGTAACCGCACCCAACCTCCCACGCGCTGTTTTGACCAGTCGAAATCGAGAATAATTCGATGAAGCTGCTCTTTACGATCCGTGTGAGAAGTTCACAAAATATCTGCAGGCAGGTGAAACTATGATATCGGCTTATGAAGGAAATCAACCGTATATATTTGTCAGTTACGCCCATAAAGACAGTCGGGAAGTATTCGATCTGATCGAGAAACTCTCGGCGCGAGGTTACCGGATCTGGTACGACGAAGGCATAGAGCCGGGATCGGAGTGGCCTGAGAACATTGCAAACCATCTGCTGCACGCAGACATGGTCCTGGCCATGATCACTAACGACTCCATGGAATCGATCAACTGCAGACGAGAAATCAATTTCGCTCTTTCCAAGAACAAGCCGTTCCTCGCCGTAGTACTCGAGAAAACAAAGATACCGGCAGGTATGGAGCTGCAACTCTCGTCCCAGCAGAGTGTCCTGCGCTATA
Organism: Lachnospiraceae bacterium; assembly: GCA_045221675.1. Lineage (GTDB taxonomy): Bacteria > Bacillota > Clostridia > Lachnospirales > Lachnospiraceae > Chordicoccus. The sequence continues at coordinate 31,975 of JBGUWZ010000061.1, forward strand.
ACTTCAACGATGAGGATCGATTTCTGAAAAAAATCGAATCCTGCTCCTACATGGAACCCTGTAAAGACAGTGCCGGTGCGGGAAGCTCCGTTGCATCGAATGCTCAAAGCGCAGGGTATGCATTTGCAAATAAAAAAAACCCTGATATACGCATCATCGCCGCTCTGGGCATCGCTCTTGCAGCTCTGCTCATCTTCTTTGCCGTCACTCGAAAGGCAGGTACAAATGAACCGACAGGAAATACCGGACCGGCTGTGACAACTGCTGACAGCAGCACGGCATCTGTCAGCACAACAGACAGCGGCACGGCTAAGACCGACTACAGCGGCTTGCTTGGCAGTGACACATCTTCCGCAGCTCTCACAGATTCGGAACCGAATGTAGAGTCGGGATCCGGTGCAGGGTCTGATTCGAATGTCGAATCCCCGACAGAAGCGCCTGCAAAACCTGACGAGCGCTGGATCTACTCAGTATCAAAAACTGATGAGTCCCTGATCTACACTTTCCGCAGCGGACCTGTCATTGTCATGCCCATCTCCTGGAACAACAAAATTACGGTCATGGAGGAGAATAAACGCTTTGTCTTCTACCATGCGAGCAGCAGAAATTCCTGGCATGTCGCGGGCTATGAGCACGGTGGACAGCTGTTCTCCCTCTGCTACAGCACATCCCAGGATTACAAAGATCTTCCCGACTACAGTGAGCTGGGAAGAACTGCTGAGGAATACTATTTTCTAATGTTTCCGACTGACGTGCAGGGATATATGGATAACGAACGCATTTTCAATGAATTCAATGAAATGTGGCAGGAAATTGATTATGTGAAGAGGAACTCCTCATTCTCCCTGAATTAAGCATCGGTTCTTTGCGCCACTGATAAAGGAGGTCGTCATGAAAATCGTCATAGTTGTATTCGCGGCATGCGCGATCATGATGGTACTGATCGCCAACCTGCTTTTGAAGCCGCAGGCAACAAAAAGATTTTTCATCATTGCAGGCGGAACAGCCAATTTCCTCGGCTTCTTCCTCTACGGGTACGGCTACTCGACCATGGAAGAAAGCACACTCATGGCCATTCTCAAGACACTCTTTGCCGTCTTCGGTATGTTCCTCGGAAAAGATTCGTTCGGAGATATGGCAAAGCTCTCCTTCTTTTCCTTTCTGCCGATAAAATTTTTCTTTTATATGGCGCAGATCCTCGCTCTCTATGTCACGGCAAGTGCCGCAATGACCGCTTTCGGCGCGGGTCTGATGAACCGCGTCAGAGGTCTTACGCTCCGAAGGGGGGATCTGAACATTTTCCCGTTCGTTAACGACCATACTCTGTATCTCGGAAGCGAACTGTGCAGTCAGGGAAAAAAAGTCCTCTTTATCTGCAATAAGGACACGTCCGGTGAGATTCTCGAGAAAATACAGGACATGCGGGCGGTCCACACCTCCAGTTCCTCCGCTTCCGCAGCCTCTGAGTTTTTTCTGAAGACTATCGCATTGGAACGCATGGACCGCAAGGTCACTGTCTATGCGCTGGGGGAATCAGCCGCTGACAATATCGCATACGCGCGGGCTTTTCGCAAATCCATGAAAAGCCTTAAAATCCCGGCTGCAGGCACGCGTCTTATTTTAGGTGCAAATGAATACTTCGACATCTCCTCCCTCATGCACAACGACTCACATTACGGGTTTGAAAATGTTCACATTTTCAATGACACCGCCCTGGCAGCCAGAATCATGATCACGGACTGTCCTCCGTACAAAACACTTTCCTTCGATGAAAATGCCCGTACGACCGACGATTTCAATGTCATGATCGTCGGATTCGGAAGCATGGGGCAGGCAGCACTGAGGGCACTGCTTATGAACGGACAGTTTTACGGCAGTCATTTTTCAGCCATGATTTTTGACTCGGCGGGGAAATCAAAAAGCGGTGCCTTCAAAATCATGTATGAGGGGATGCTGGAGCGGTATGATATAACATTTTCAGATAAAGACGGACGAAGTGAAGAGGCTTTTGACTATCTCAACCGTCATGCCGGGGAGCTTAATTACGTCGTCATCGCAACGGGAGGTCAGACAGATTCCGAACTGGAATTCTCCTATGCCAACATCCTTCACGAAGCGAATCCCAAAGCCTATCTGGTCTCATGCCGTTCATCGGAAGTGACGGAGATCAGAACGGAGACCGACGGAATTGTCCGAAAGACCTGGCCGCTTTATAACCTTGCCGTTGTGTCGGGAGAAGCTCTTGATAAGGATGCCATGGACCTGAATCATCAGTACAGCGGAGATAACGGAAAAACGGTAGAAGAAAACTGGTTCGCATGCGATTATTTCAGCCGTCTGAGCTCTGAGGCTTCCGCCGATTTCGTTCCTGCCTTTCTTTATATGGCCGGAACAACAAGGGAAGAAGTGCTGAAACACGGCCTCAATCTTACAGAAAAACAGGAAGAAGCCCTCTGCCGTACAGAGCATGAGCGATGGTGCGCGTTCCACTTTGCCCACCGCTATCGGACAATGACAAAAGAAGAATGGAACGAGCGCGCAGCCATCTACACCCGCGAGAAGGCAGAGAAAGGGTTTACCAATATCAGGATTGGGAAGAACCGCATCGGCCGGACCCATGCCTGCCTGATTCCGTGGGAGAAGCTTCCTGAATTGGATAAAAGGGAGACGGCTGTCACAGGGGTCGACCCGAATTATCAGGAGAGGGACCTGCATACAATTCAGCTGATTCCGAAGTTGATCATGTGATAGATTTATTCTCTTATGAGCTGTTGAGATATGGCCGACAGCTCATAATTCGTTTTTTGCGTTTCTACTGCCGGGCACTGCCGGGGCAACAGTAGCAGAGATGATTTGTCTCATTTGAGCTGTTCTTCTTGATTTTGACCGACAGTTCTTATCTCGCTTTTTTGAGTTTCTACTGCCGGGATAACATAAATTGACAGTAACAAAAACAAAAAGTGATTTCTGTACTGCCGTTTTCAAACATGATTTTTCAAAAATGACAGTAGTAAAAGGAAAAAGTTTTTAATATACTGCTGCTTTGATCGTTTTCAAGTACTCTTATGACAGTAAGTTTCAACAAAATAGCTTAGGCGACTGCAATTTGAACCGAAAATCACTCAAAAACGGCAGTACAAACAATTATTTCTTGACTCTGTACTGTAACGTCAAATCAAGACAAGATAAACCGCAGTAGAAATAATTCTTACTGGGTTTTCTACTGTCACAACCAATAACAGTCCTTTTTGGGGGACCTCGATATCTTAGCTCACTAAAGAGCACCTCGATATCTGCACTCGATAAAGAGCACCTTGATATCTAAACGTGAAAAAGAGCAACTCAACATCTGCACTTTCTAAAGAATACGCGTAATCATCAACGAGAATCATCCTCTGACAACTACACTTTTGGCATTACGAAATCTACACATTAAGGCATTTCCCAATTCATACAAAAATCACAGAAATATGATATTGTGTTAATCACTTCAATCTTCAACACAGGATCCTCGTGACGTAAGTCTATGAGGAATGTGCAGAACCACCTCGTCTTCAACATGGGTTTAAAGCCCTTTGTTGAAGATTAAGCCTCCGGCAGCTCGCGCGATCGGAGATCGCGATTTAAGAATGCCTCGGTGTTTTTGTCGCAACGTGCCTGAGCATGCGTAACAAAGCTCCATTGGAGCATTGTGTAGCTTAGCGTTTATATCAGTGAGGGATTTTGACTCGCCACTGAGATAAACAAGATATTGATTTCCCCACCGCTTGCATTAGCGTGGGGCTTTTCCCACTGAAATAAAAATCAATCAATGAACAAGGAAAAATGTCTATGAATTACAACGACCAAAATCCGAACATAAACGGTACCTTTCCTGATGAATCATCGAAAAAAAGTAAAACTTCAATCGCCGCCAAACTCAAAAGCGCTGCCTTAAAGATTGCAAATATCTTCAAAGAGTACCCTGTAACCCTCGGCAGCATCGTAATCATCGCCGCCATCGCAGCCGTCATCATCGACTGTGATTTCGACACAGAAATATGCGAGAGAATCATCGTATTCCTCGCCGCCCTCTCCGTTCAGGCTCTCTTTGCTGAAGAGTACATGAGGGACAAGCGAGCGCTCAGAATCGCGAGTTATGTAATCGCAGCATTTCTGTCAGCATTTTTCCAATACTTTGAATTCTCCAGCGGCGAAGTCTTCCTTGGGATGCCATGGTATAAGGCCAACGAAATCATTACAGATCTCTATGTCTCCTATTTCGCATGCCTGGGTCTCGCATCCATCTACCACATGTACCGTCGTCAGGGAGACAGCTTTGAATCCTACTGTTTAAAAACATTCTTCGGCCTCGTTAGGACCAGTGTGGTCTACGGACTTTTCGCCGCAGGCCTCGCCATCATCATACTGATTTTCGACACGCTGATCTTTCACACGCATAATTTCATCGGCAGAGTGGAGATATTTCTCGCCGGCGGCATTTACGTCCCCGCCATGCTCCTTGTGGTGTCGGGCAAAAAGGGCGGCGTCGGGAAGTTCGCCAAAGCCTGTGTGCTGTACGTGCTTGAACCCATGCTCATCCTGGCCATGGCGATCATTTACATCTACATTATCAAGATATTTGTTACAAATGACATCCCCTCCAACTCCGTCTTCGCCATCATCACAAGCTTATTTGCCGCAGGAATGGTGATATGGACGCTGGCATGTGGAATCGGAGAAGACAATATCTTCTGCAAAATCGCCAAAGTCCTCCCCTTTGTCTTCATCCCCTGCATCCTTCTGCAGGCATGGAGCGTCCTGATCCGAATCGGCGATTACGGCATCACGCCTTCCAGATATTTCGGAGTTGCACTCGTAATATTTGAGCTCATTTATATGGTGCTGTATTTGTTTCAGCGCCTGCTCAAAAAGGAGGCGATCGCCCTGATCCTCTGGGTGGCAGCGTTGGCTGTTGTGACTGCGCTGCTGGTGCCATTTGCAAATTACACATCTGTCTGCGCACGCTCTCAATTAAGTCGGCTATCCGGGATTAAGATCAGTGAAGAGCTGATTAGCTCTGAGCTGGCTGAGACAGCAGGCTCTTCTTACAGGGTTCTCTTAAATGACTGTGGCTATCGAGGGAAAGAACTCATCAATCAGATATTTACTGAAGACGAGCAGAAAATACTCAATTCATGCTACGGAACATCGGACTCCGACCGCAGGACCTATTACTTAAACGGCAATGATGAACTTGTGGGGTTTGATATTTCGGGTTATAAGACACTGACTTCCGTTGACGGCAAAGGGACTGAGCCGGTTTCGACCGTTGAACTGTCAGTCGACGGGGTTGTGACATACACGGCGGACCTGTCAGAGTTCGTAAAAGTCCTTGAGGAGTTCGGATCTGAGAAGACGGATTCCTCGCAGTATGAACCATTCAATTTGAGCGAGTTCGGTCCTATCAGTCTTGATGAGCATTACGATCTAAAGATCACTTGGTTCAGTGCGGATTATAATGCGGATACAGGTGAGATTGAGAACTTGATTATAAATGGGTATGTGCTTGAAAAATAGGTAAGGTGCTTATTGTCTGCCGACTATCATGCAGCAAGCAGGGCGGGTTTGACTGATTTTTCGGAGGCAACTGATTCTGGATTTCCAGAGGGATTAGTTGCCTCTGTTTTTTCCGCCGAAGATTCGATGAAACATGCCTCGGTCAAAGGCAGCAATCATTCCATGAAATCAAGATTTTGATGCTTCTGGCGTTGACTCAAAGAAACATGCCTCGATCAAAGGCAGCAATCACTCCATGAAATCAAGAATTTGATGCCACCAGCGTTGACTTGAAGAAACACGCCTCGGTCTAAGGCAGCAATAATCCCAAGAACTCAAGATTTTGCTGCTACCGGCGTCGACTCGAAGAAACATGCTTCGGTCAAAGGCAGCAATCATTCCAAGAACTCAAGAATTTGATGCCACCAGCGTTGACTCGGAGAAACCTGGCAAGATCAAGGGCAGCAGCTTCGACTCAGAAAGTAAACATGAAACTCCCTATCCTCCTTGCTCACCCATTGGAATTTGACTGAAATTATGCTATTATAGAGCTGTACATTGAAAAAAGGTAGTTGCAAATGCAGCGCACCTGTCAGATGGATAATACTGTGGGTCTTATGCGGAGAGCGAGGTCGTTGTATCTGGTTCTGCGCAGACGGATCTGTCCGGATAGTTGGATGAGAGCTTTGGTTCACAGGCTGAGCCTTAGGGCATTTAACAGAAGGAGGCAGCATTTTGAGCGCTGGCTATACGGATTTTGAATGAAGTTCGTGCCCCGATAAGTCTGTCCATTTTTAAAAGTTGATGCGCAAATATGAACAAATTGTAAACAGCCAGAATTTTAGATGAAAATCCGCTATTATCAAAATATTCAGAAAAATACCTCGGAAAATGAGGCGGGAAAGCCGCATAAAATCAACAAATTTTGAGGGGTAGGGTAGAAATGATGTTGGCCCGTTCAAGGGCATTGACACATTCTTCTAGCTACATTATTCTTCATAATCTCACCTCGTAGAAATGATGTTGGCCCGTTCAAGGGCATTGACACTTTCACTCCGTTCTTGTCTGTGTACTCGTCCTCTGCCGTAGAAATGATGTTGGCCCGTTCAAGGGCATTGACACCGTCCGCCGATGCCGCTTTGTCGTCCGCCGATGCCGCTGTAGAAATGATGTTGGCCCGTTCAAGGGCATTGACACCCAACCGCTAGACGTCTTTTCGGACTTCTCGTAGCCAGTAGAAATGATGTTGGCCCGTTCAAGGGCATTGACACCTTAATGAATACATAATACATCCTTTCCTATACCTCGTAGAAATGATGTTGGCCCGTTCAAGGGCATTGACACACCCTTTTTGCGATCTCCGGGTGACTCATGAGAGATGTAGAAATGATGTTGGCCCGTTCAAGGGCATTGACACCTTCAATCAACTCAAACTGTTAACGAATAATCTTCGTAGAAATGATGTTGGCCCGTTCAAGGGCATTGACACCCTGACTAAATCGACTCCGGTCTTCTTCACTCTAAGTAGAAATGATGCTTGCCCGTTCAAGGGCATTGACACTGGTCGTCGGTGTTGCGGGTTCGGTCGTCGGTGTGTAGAAATGATGCTTGCCCGTTCAAGGGCATTGACACCTTCGTCTGCGTCGTACTCTGTTTCTCCGGGGCGAAATGTAGAAATGATGCTTGCCCGTTCAAGGGCATTGACACCAATGCATGGCGGTTCTTCCTTTTCCTGTGGCTCTGGGTAGAAATAATGCTTCCCCGTTCAAAGCACCCCACCTACCGCATAGCTCCTGAAACTCAGAAAAAGTGTGAACTAAACCATATTCGCCAGACCAATTACTCACTCTAGCTTTATCGAATCCATCACAGAATCAACGCCAAGCATTTCGCAACTGATTAATACTCTTTAAAGCCTCAAAAGCACAAAAAAGAACGCCCCTCCACGGAGCGTTCTTTTGCATATTCGAAAACATTCATATTATTGATTCGCTGATAAATTTTTCACTTCTAACGAGATGTCCATAGTTTTCATTTTCCTCCCAGTAATAGTTCTTAAGATTCTTGTTTGCAACTCCTTAAATTGACATCGTTACGCTCTGCTTGAATGTCCTGGGATTGTTCTATATACTGTCATGGCAGTCTATAGAAAGAGAAGTCCCAGGGCACCCTAATACCGACCAAAGTATCTGCCCTGGGACTGGTTTCATAACCATGCCCATTATAACAGAGTATACGATCGTTGGCTACAGCGAAAATGAAGAACCCATCATCGACAGCACCGAGGCGTGCCTGTGTCCCGAATGCAGGAAAGGGATCCTTGGTTACAGGGCACATGTGCACCGCCATGTCCGGAAAGAGGATACCGGCGAAAAGGAGTGGTACTGGATCCCCCTTGGCAGATGCACCAATAAGGCCTGCGGTGTTATGCGCCGTATGCTTCCCGACTTCATGGTCCCGCATAAGCACTATGAAGCAGAGGCTGTCACAGATGTCCTCGAGGAAGTCATCACGGAAGAATCCCCTGTCGATTTTCCCAGTGTACAGACCATGCGCCACTGGAAGGCCTGGCTCCTGTTCAACCAGGACCGGATAGAGGGTATCTTCCGGAACATAGGCTATACTGTCCTTGGTTTCAGCGAGGAGCTCTTATTTGACACAGGCAGCCTGTTGGACCGGCTACGCGGACGGACCGACATGTGGCTGAGGATCACAATACGTTTTGTCTACAACAGCGGCGGTTGCCTGTTGCCACTGAGGCCATCCCTGCCCATGTAACGAGTTGGGTTCGCTGTCCCGGGACCGCCCGTATATACTGACCTCATCAACCAAAGGAGGTACATGTATATGCAGGAAACAACAGACTGGCAGGATGCCGCCGCGCTTGAACGCTTCCAGATGATCAGCCCCTTGCTGGACCCGGAGATGGATAATGCTAAGCGGATGCAGCTCCGCAGCGAGATCGCGTCCAGCCGCGGCCTTTCCCTGCGCACGATCTACCGGTACGAGAAAAGCTACCGTGAGAGTGCGTTCGCCGGGCTCCGCCCCGCGAACCGCAAGACGCGCCGCTCGGCACGCCTGCCGGAGAACTGGGACGCGATCATCGGCGAGGCGATCGTCCTGAAGAGGGAGGTGCCGAAGCGGTCCGCCCGCCAGATCATCAAGATCCTGGAGATCGAAGGCTGGGCGCCGCCGGGGGTGGTCAAAGAGTCCACGCTGAGGCGGTACCTGTTCAATGCGGGCCTCGGTGTAAAGCAGATGCGCCGCTATGCGGAAGCCCGGGAAACATCCTCACGACGCTTCTGCAGGCCTCACAGGATGGAGCTGCTCCAGGCGGATATCAAACACGGGCCCGATATCAGGACAAAAGAGGGGAAACTGGTACATACGTATCTCTCTTCCCTGATCGATGACCATTCAAGGTACATCCTCCACTCGGAGTTCTATGACAACAAATCGTCTTCCGTCGTGGAAGACTCCTTCCATAAGGCCATCCTCCAGTACGGGAAATTTGACTGCGGGTACACGGACAATGGGAAGGAATACATCTCCAAGCAGCTGGTCAGGAGCTGCGCGCGGCTCGGCATCCGCCTCCTCAGGGCAAAGCCCCGCAAAGGCGAAAGCAAGGGCAAAATCGAGAAATTCCACAGGGTCGTCGACCGGTTCATCGAGGAGATTCGGATAGCAAAAGTCCATACATTGGAGGAACTCAACCGGCTCTGGAAGATCTTCCTCGACCAGGATTACCAGAAAGAGCCTCATGACGGGATCCGCAAATACTATGAGTCCATGGATGTCAGCGTGCCTGACGGCGGCATCTCCCCCCTTCAGGAATGGAACCGGGACAGCCGTGAGCTTATATTCATCGATACAGGCGTGGTCGGAGAGGCTTTTATGCATCACGAGGACCGTACGATCGACGCAGCGGGATGTTTCTCCTTTGGCGGCTTCATGTATGAGGCCAGCACCTCGCTTGCCGGGGCAAAGGTCGGAATCGCCTATGACCCACTGGATACGAGCGTGATCACGGTGAACTACCAGGGAATGGAGCCGATCAGGGCGAAGCGCGTGGCGATCAGCGCACATGCGCAGAAGAAGCCACCGGTCCCGGCCGCCATGACGGGCACAATCCCGGAAACATCCCGGTTCCTGGACGCGCTCGAGAAGCGCTACAACGAGGAGAACCGGATGGCCGCTGACGCGATCTCCTTCGGAAGTTACAGGAAGAAGGAGGTGGGCGCCCATGTATGAAGCCTTCTTCGAGATGACAAATACACCTTTCGCCAAGAACATCCCTGTAACGAGCCTTTATATCCCCTCTTTTTTTGACGAGGCACAGGGCAGGCTCCTCTACGGGGTGGACCACAACCTGTTCATACTGGTCACAGGCGACCCCGGATGCGGGAAATCCACACTGATCCGCGCGCTCAAGAGCACCCTGTCCGGGGAGGATTACATCATGCTCTACCTGGCGGATTCCAAGCTGACGCCCCGCTGGTTCTACTCTGGCCTCCTGAACCAGCTCGGCCTGCAGCCGCGTTTCTACCGCGGTGCCGCGAAGGACCAGCTCCAGAGGGAGCTGGAGATCATCCGCGGGGTCCAGCACAAAAAGGTGATCTGCGTGCTGGATGAGGCGCACCTGCTGGACAAGGAGACCCTGGAAGAGTTCCGGTTCATGCTCAACTACAAGTACGATTCCGAAAGCCCCATGGGCCTCATCCTGGTTGGGCAGACGGAACTGTGGGACCAGAAGCTCCGCTACCAGAACTATGCCGCCATACGCCAGCGCATCGACATGAACATCGTGCTCCGCCACCTTGACCGTGCGGAGACCGGGCGCTACATCGATTCCCATCTGGCGTACGCAGGCGGGAAGAAGGACATCTTCACCGACCGTGCCATTGACGAGGTGTTCAAATCCACGAACGGCATCCCGCGTATGATCAACCGGGTCTGCGAGAAGACCCTCATGTATGCCTCCCAGCAGCAGAAACGGCTTATTGATGAACATATGGTGCAGTACGTCACTGAACATGAGATGCTGAAAGGGGGCGGGGTATAATGCTGTCATCACCACCAACGGCTGAGGAGCTCTATGAAGTGCATATGGATGTCAATGATTCCATCGGCGGCGCCATGGCATCCCTAGATGAGATCCAGTCTGACCTGGAGGAAGGGATCTCCTGCCTGAGTGCCGCACTTGATGAGATCAGGGACGAACTCGAACTATGCAGAAAGGCGTTCCATAAACTGACCAGGAGGATGCCTTCCGAATTCCTATCTCCCTGTGACGAACAAAAGGAACTCTGGGATCCGTCTGATGAGGAGCGTCCCTTTACCACACCGGCAAGTATGAAGCAAGCACGTACTACATGTCTTTGCCATGTGCGCACAAAGTTCCCCAGAGAATGATTAGGTCAGTCCTGCTGAGTATCTCCTGTCGAAGGATCGTGCGCGGGTGATACTCAGCTCGAACTATAAATACCGCTGACATCAACTTGGGCGACTGAGTGACACCTAGCGAGATTGGATTAGAGTCAGTTCAGGTAATCTGCAACAAGATTCTTAAGAATCATTATCCAGAAAATGGCAACTATGCCAAAGACACTTGTTATTTACCATTTACCTTATAACCAGCCGCCACGTCATGCACGTCCAAAACCTACAGGACAAAATGTAAGATCTCTGAAGGAATAGGCAAGCGCGATATTGGATTCATCATACATTGCGCCTGCCCTCTTCAACCCGGTTGTTATTTTCCTTTATAAGCCCAATTTTTAATTCTATACAAAAAGGTAACAATCTGTCCACGCGTACATGGAGCCATATCACGGAACGTGCCATCCGAATAGCCGTGCGTGATTCTAAGTTCGTTGCCCCACAAAATCGCCGTACGATATGCAGGTGTAAGTTTGTCCCTGAACGGATTAGCATTCGATTTCGGATTTTGCCGGCCTGCATATCTCCATATAAATGTCATGATCTGACCTCTGGTACAAGGCTTATCCGTTCCGTATGTCCCGTTGCTGAAACCTTTGGCAACTCCATTCTGATATGCCCACATGACAGCCTTAAAGTGAGGATGAGAGGTATTTATATCTGAAAATGGATTCCTGACCCATGAATACGGCTCCGGCTTTCCGGCCATTCGCCAGATAAACATCATGGCCTGGCTTCGCGTACATGAATCATTAATGCCGAATAGGTTCGTCCCTGAATAGCCTTTCGTCACTCCGTGACCGACAGCCCAGTAAATCGCTTTATAGTATGGATGTGTCGGATCCTTCACATCATCGAACAGCTTTCCTGTCGGTACGGGAGCCTTCGTCGGCTTTGGCGTCGGTGTCTTTGTTGGCTTCGACGTCGGTGTTTTCGTCGGCTTCGGCGTCGGTGTCGTCGGATTCAGAGACTTATATATTGCCGTACATGCAATATCATATGTGACCTCTTCAGGTTTATAAATATAGTACTTCGTAATATTATCAGATATGCTATAAGGATGAACCTCCACCCCCATGCGGTGCTGTGCCGCGTCCTATGGAGGTGGTATCAAAGCCCTTCGGGCTTTAAGTCCCTCCGGGTCTTGTGATATTTGACCGTCGTGCCGGTTTCCCCTTTCGGACCGTTTCCGGCCGGCCGTACGTATGCGGGACCGTCCATTGGCCCCCTATCC
>JBGUWZ010000062.1:0-10626 GCA_045221675.1 Lachnospiraceae bacterium
CAGGTGCGTTAGTCCGGCCGCCTAAAGCGGCCCTGCGGCGTGAGCCGCATATGGAAGCACGTGGATTTATCCATGTGAGCTTCACCAAATGTGAACTATTCAAAATCAGTTGCACTACGGTTTTTTCGGGAACCTGATACGAAAATGGAAAAATTAGCAGAACTTTTTGGCAGAGATCTCATAACAGGTCTTTCGAATCTGGAATTAATCTAAAAACCGCATGAAATAATTGCAAATCTCATCAATCGCCGGCCCCGACTCCGGCTTCCTGATCGTCAGCATGAACACGTGGTGCAGATCATGTTCGCGGTCGCCGTAGCATTTGTAAGTAAACGGAACTCCGTGCTCCGCAAGACTCCTGGCCATATACGGTGCCTGATTCTTAAGGAAATCCCCGACAGCAGTGTTCAGGAACACCGGCGGATAGTCCTCCGTGACATGAAGATACGGTGAGATGACAGCAAAGTCCTCCGCTGTCGGCTCACGGCCGAAGACATCCCACATGAGGTCTTTGGAGAAGTGGTCAACATAGGCGGAATCCGTCAGCTGATAGACGCCGCAGTTGAGGCTGATTGCTTTCAGGTGGAGTTTATCCGGCACTTTGAAAGAGAAATTGGCAGCGTAAGCGGGATTGGTCGCTATGGCAGCATACAGAGCGAGGTAGTTGCCTCCCGCAGAGTCTCCGGTCGCAAATACATTTGCAATGTCAAACCCATACTCCTCAGCATGGGAGAGAGTCCATTCAAATGCCATATTTGTGTCGCAAAGCGCAGCCGGAAATACCGTCTCCGGCGCCAGTCGGTAAGAGAAGTTCACGACTGCAAATCCCCGCCGGCTTAGCTCCATGCAATAGAACTGATATCTGTCCTTATCACCGTAGACCCAACCGCCGCCGTGGACGCTGACGATGACCGGCAGAACTTTACCCTTGCTTGCTTTCGGGCGGTACACATCGAGAACATTCCATTCTTTATCCGGCCCGTAAACAATATTGTCAAAACGCTCGACATCCGAGGGCGTAGAGAGCCCTTTGTCCCGCAGGGTGTCGCCGTCTCCAAAATCCTGTCTGATGTAATCGCTTGTTGCTGACATGGTGCCTCCTTATCGAAAATTCTCTGATAAATATACCACAAATCGACAGGTGTGCCAATTTATACGCTGCTTTTGGGAAGACGTGTCAGGGACAAGGGCGGCAAAAACACAAATCTGTGCTATAATTTTCTTAGATATACGATAATGTGAACAGCGAAGCACCCAGCCAGACCATAAAAAGAGGACGCAGACAATGAAGAAAATTCTGATTATATACACCGGCGGCACCATCGGTATGGTCCGCACGCCCGACGGCTACGCGCCCAAAAGCGGCTACTTCCGCTCCGCGCTCGACTCCATCCCGTCCCTGCACTCACCGGACATGCCGGAATGGGAGCTCTATGAGAAGGAGCCGCTGCTTGATTCTGCAAATATGACCGTCACCGAGTGGAACGAAATCGCGAAACTGATTGCCGAATCATATGACATCTATGACGGTTTTGTTGTGCTGCATGGCACAGACACGATGGCGTACACCGCATCGGCGCTCTCGTTCATATTCGAAAATCTCGGCAAGCCGATCGTTCTCACCGGCTCGCAGATCCCGCTCTGCGAGGTGCGGAGCGACGGCCGCGACAACCTGATCACGTCCATTCTGATCGCGGCGGACGAGTATGTGCATGAGGTGTGTCTGTACTTTGGCGGACATTTGTTGCGCGGGAACCGCGCGATGAAGTATTCGGCTGATGGGCTCATTGCGTTTCACTCACCCAACTACCCGCTGCTTGCAGAAGCGGGCATATCGATTCGCTACAATTCGGACGCGCTCTGGCCAAAGTCGGAAGGACCGCTCCGAATTCGGCTGCTTGAGAGCTTCCCGATCGGCGTAATAAAGGTCTTTCCAGGAATCCAGTTCCCGCTGTTCGAGCAAATCATGACCGAAAAGCTCCGCGGCATCGTCATCGAGACATTTGGAGCCGGCAACATACCCGGCAATGGAAGCGCGCTCCTGCCGATCATCTATCGCGCGTCCAAAAACGGCACGGTGCTCGTCGTTTGCTCCCAGTGCCCGCAGGGGACAGTCTATCTCGGCACCTATGAGACCAGCAGCGGCCTCACCCGCGCGGGGGCAGTCAGCGGATACGACATGACGACGGAGGCAGCGGTCGCGAAACTCTATTACCTTTTCAGCTGTGGCTATGACAATGAGACGATAAAGAAGATGATGGAGAGGAATCTTAGGGGAGAGATGAGGGAATAATAGAATTTGTTCCTTGGAAAATGTGAAAAGTTTAAGTCGTATTGATGATAAAAAAGCACGATTTTTACGGGGCTGTCACGTTGTTGTGGCAGTCCTTTTTAATTGGCAAAAATTATGTCATGCCGGTTTGATATGCTCCGTGATTTTTCTTCGAGTTGGCAGTCATTCTTTTCAAGCTTGTCTGTGTGCGACTGCCTAAGCTGTGATCAGCAGTCGATTTTGTCAGATAATGCATATGTACAGTGCCATACAAGACTTCAATCCTATTCCATAGGCAGTCATATTAGCTCGTTCTTAGCCAAGTCTAGTGCCTTCACACAGAAATAATCTTGACCAGCAGTAGATAAAAGATGATTTCACTGAAATCTACTGCCATCAATACAATCTGGGCAGTCACAAAACGCCGCGATGACCAAAGACGACTGCTAGCCATCATTCTTGCCTTCAGTAGATAAAAGATGATTTCACTGAAATCTACTGCCATCAATACAACCCGGGCAGTCACAAAACGCCGCGATGACCAAAGACGACTGCCAGCCATAATTCTTGCCTTCAGTAGATAAAAGAAGATTTCAATGAAATCTACTGCCATCAATACAACCCGGGCAGTCATGAAACGCCGCATGGACCAAAGATGACTGACAGCCCTCAATCTTGCCTTCAGTAGATAAAAAAAGATTTCACTTATAACGACTGCTACTTTTTGTATGATGCACAGCGATTCATATGTTAATATTAATTTGGCAGCATTAAAAAATAGCCTGGCGAATTCTCATGACAACAGAACCATGTGAGCTTCACTTGCGGAATCGTCGTAAATATGATTTAAGAAGGATTTTGTCATAGCTGTATTTCTTATAGCAAGAACATATAAAAAACCAACAGGAGTACTACAATTATGTCAAACAGAGTCATCACAATCAGCCGTGAATTTGGCAGCGGCGGAAGAACAATCGGAAAATTGGTCGCGGAAAAACTCGGCATCCCATGCTACGACGCGGAGCTGATCGAGAAAATCGCCGAGCAGAGCGGATATTCCGCGGAATATATAAAACAAGAAGTAGAGTACGGGACAGGCGGATGGCTCTCGGCGGTGTTCGCGGACCGCAGCGCAGGTCTGACCAATCAGGACAAAATGTTCAGCATTCAGAGCCGAATCATCGAGGAGCTTGCAAATGAAGGCCCCTGCGTGATCGTCGGCCGCTGCGCGGATTTCGTCCTCCGGGACAAGGCTGACTGCCTGAACGTATTCATTCATGCGAGCATGGAAAAGCGGGCAGAGCGCATCGTCAAGGAGTACGGTGAGCGGGCGGAGAGTCCGGAGAAGCGGCTCAAAGAGAAGGATAAGCGGAGAGCGGCTTACCACCGGTTCTACACAGACATGAAGTGGGGACATGCGCAGAACTACCATGTCTGCCTGGACAGCGGTGAGTTCGGGATCGAGAAGTGCGCGGAGATAATAGCGCAGCTGTATTGACGGGCAGAACAAAGCCTCACGCATCAGGGACGGTTCTCGCGTGAAAAAATCCACGTGAAGGGCCGTCCCTGATTTGTCGCCTGACAAACGACCACCTCCATTGAAGAGACCAGACATGTGGCACGGCTGACTGCCGAGGTGACCCATAACCACCCGGAGGGAATCAAGGGGGCGGAGGCAACAGCCAGCGCAATCCTCCTGGCCAGGAACGGCCGCACCAAGGAAGAAATCAAAGAATATATCATCGCTGAGTTCGGCTATGACCTTTCCCGCACCTGTGATGAGATCCGTCCTTTCTACTATCACGTGGAGTCTTGTCAGGAGACTGTACCGGAAGCGATCACAGCCTTTATGGAAGGGACAGACTTTGAAGATGTTATTCGCACGGCTGTCTCCCTCGGCGGGGACTGTGACACACTGACCTGCATTGCCGGTGGCATGGCGGAGGCTTTCTACGGTATTCCGGAGGAGATGGCAAATGAGTGCAGGAAGCGCCTGCCGGAGGATATTCTGGAGGTGATTGCACGATTTGATAATTTCAAATAAAGGCGAAGACACCTTTCAGAATATGTTTCTCGATGGCAATCAGCTGATCAAGAAGAATACTCGCTAATCAGTGTTTCAGTTTACAAAACCCCTCCAGAAAGACTCAAAAGTATCAGAGTCATTTGGAGGGGTTTTTTCCTGGTATATGGGTGACAGACATCTGACTATGGTATAATACATTTACAACAGGCAGATAAAAATTTGTGCGGCAAGTGATACTTTAAGAAGAGTGTTTCTGTTTATCTCATCGAAGCTTATGATAAGGAGGACAAAACAGTATGAAAAAAAGAGGACACTGTGAAATGATTACAAGTATCGGCTTAAAGCATGTACTAAGGTCGCTTAGTTTATTGGTCCTTGCCGGACTGATCGCTTTCAGCCATCCGGCTATAATTATAGCGGACACTATAAGTGCTGCGGAGATCCCGGAGGATGATGTCTCTGTCCAAATGCATTCGCCGGAAGCGCATGAAGCCTGTATCCGGGATACGGAACGTATAAAGCGCATTCAAGCCCTACAGGATTTCGCCTCCGAACCAGTCCCGGAAAGCAGTGAGGAAGAGGCGCCGGAATACTACGATGGATCATCAGACAAAGACAGCACAGGTGAAGAGCTCACAGGTGCCCCCGAGCCTCTCCCCGCGCAATACAGTTCTGTGGATTTGGGCTATATTACTCCGGTCAAAGATCAGTACTATTTTGGCACATGCTGGGCTTTTGCGACCATTTCGGCTGTGGAGGCTTACGTGCTGAAGAATAATGTCCTGGAAGGAATGACAAAAGACAACCTCGATCTTTCCGAAAGGCACCTGGTGTTCTATGCCGGTCACAACCCTCCGGATCCGCTTGGTAATACAGACGGCGACGAACGAATTTATCCCACTTATTCGGGACAGGTGCCCTGGGATTATTATTATAGCTATCTGGATACCGGGGACGAATGCGTGAACTTATACCAGAGACTGGGAGCATATTTCGGAATCGTTGAAGAATCCGTCGCACCCTACCAGGAGCTGATTGACAAATATGAAGAGCACTATCGCGGGGATCAGGATTATAAAGCATTCCTTGATGAAACGATGCTTGACAATACGTATGAAAATGCCTGTGAGAAAGATATTCTTCATTTGACAGCGACTCATTCGGCGGAGTACGAAGAGACCGACAAAATTAAACAGATGGTCATGGATTATGGTGCGGTTACCGCGAAGCTTGATTTTTCGCCTCCGTATTTGAATTATGACAATTATGCCTACTATGATCCCGATAATGACAGCGGTGCAGCGCACATGGTAGCGATCGTAGGTTGGGATGATCAGTACAGCCGAAATAATTTCGGTAATTATGATACGTGGACAGATTCCGACGGCACAGAATATCAAGGCGCTGAAGCGGTTCCGGAACATGACGGCGCCTGGCTGGTAAAAAACAGTTACGGTTCCGAATGGGGGCTTGACGGCTATTTTTGGCTCTCGTATGATTACCGTTACCCGGAGAAGACTGTATATGCATGTGAGATAGAAGCGGCTGATCATGGCTGGCATGTCTATATGCATGATGGAGGTACATATAACTTACCGGCAATATTTGCCCCGGGAACTTCGCTCGCAAATGTCTATAAGGTCCCCGATGACGCACAATACCCCCAGCTTCTTACGAAAGCTGCCTTCAGCATGATGAACGCGGAGGGCTCTTATGAGCTTCAGGTCTATCTTAATCCGACAGATGCGGCAAATCCTGCCAGCGGAACACCGATGCTTTCGGAACCTGTCACCGGAAATGTTGACGAACCGACATATTGTTTCGTTGAACTGCCGGAACCGCTCACGCTGAATCCGGGTGATACCTATGCTTTAGTGTTTACTTTCAATGGTTATATCACTCCATGGGTCGACTATTCACTTAAGGTCACTCCGAGATATGTTTCATCCTATGAAGCGGGGGAGTGTTTCTTTAAAAAAGCAAGTTCGGATACATGGACAGATAATGCGCTTAGAAACTACAATCAGGGAGCTTTCAGAATACGCGGATACACAAAAGACTATCAGCTTACTGACATACGGGAAGCTGAGATCTCTTCCGTGAAGGAACAGGTATATACCGGAAAGGAAATAAGGCCCGTCATTACGGTCTTCTACGACGGACAAACGCTTCAGAAAGGGACAGATTATGAGCTTTCGTATGCCGATAACGTGAAACCGGGAGAGGCACGAATTACTGTGACCGGTATCGGAAGATTCACGGGAGAGACGACAGTCAGCTTTAAGATCAGTAAGGCAGATGAGCCCAAGTTCGCTTTTTCCGATGTACAGGATCCGTCGCATCCCTTTTTCAAGGAGATTTACTGGGCTGCGGATCTTGGAATTACCAAGGGCTACAGCGATGGCACCTTCGGCATCAACAGATCCTGCACCCGCGGAGAGGCAATCATGTTTCTTTGGAGGCTGGCAGGTAAGCCGTCACCAAAGTGGGCGAAATCTAAATTCTCCGATGTTTCAAAGTCGAATCCTTTCTATAAGGCGATTCTCTGGGCAGAGCAGAAGGGTATTACCAAGGGCTTTGCGGATGGAACATTTGGTATTAGCAAGTCTTGCACACGCGGCCAGATCATGACTTTCATATGGCGCTGCAAGAATAAGCCAAACCCGAAAGTGGCGGCAAAGTCCCCGTTTAAAGATGTTGCGAAGAACCATCCTTACTACAAAGCTATCCTTTGGGCTTCTCAGAATGGCGTCGCCAAGGGCTTCAGCGATGGAACGTATGGCATCAATAAGGCGTGCACGCGCGGTCAGATGATGAAATTCTTCTACAATCTTAAAAAATGACATATAGTCTTTCTCAGATTTCAGCGGCAGGCCGGTCAGGCCTGCTGTTTTTTATTTGTCGCCTGACAAACGACCACCTCCATTTTATATGCGTTATACTTGAACCATAAAAAACAAAGGAGGACAAATGATATGATCGGAGCAATAATGGGAGACATGATCGGTGCACCATATGAATTTGACAGAAGCCCAAAGACAAAGGAATTCCCGCTCTTTGGCCGAGGTAGTGAATTTACAGATGATTCCGTGATGACCATCGCGGTGGCAGAGGCTCTTATGGACACGATCGGAAAGAGCGATGATGAAATCAAGGAGGCACTGGTGGCATCCATGCAAATGTGGGGCAGGCGCTATCCCAACGCCGGGTACGGCGGAATGTTTTACCGCTGGCTTAGCAAAAAGAATCCGCAGCCGTATGGGAGCTTTGGCAACGGCTCGGCCATGCGCGTATCCTCTGCAGGTTGGCTGTACGATACTCTGGAAGAAACCAGGCACATGGCACGTCTGATTGCCGAAGTGACCCACAATCACCTGGAGGGCATCAAGGGAGCGGAGGCAACTGCCAGCGCGATTTTCCTTGCCCGGAATGGTGCTTTCAAGGAAGAAATCAAAGAATATATAATCAGCGAGTTCGGCTATGACCTTTCCCGCACATGTGATGAGATCCGTCCCGGCTACTATCACGTGGAGACATGCCAGCAGACGGTGCCGGAGGCGATCACAGCCTTTATGGAAGGGACAGATTTTGAGGATGTTATTCGCACGGCTGTATCCCTCGGCGGAGACTGCGATACACTGACTTGCATTGCAGGCGGGATGGCGGAGGCTCTATATTGTATACCCGCGGAGATGGTGGATGAGTGCAGGAAGCGGCTGCCGAAGGATATGCGGGAGGTGATTGATCGCTTTGATGATTCCAGGAATAAGGGCGAATACGACGAGTAATTTCTTTCATGGGGGACCATCTGGAGAAAAATATTGCGGAGCAGTTGATTGTGACTTTGTAATACCGGCTTCTCTGAACCTACACACTGCACAGAAAGAAGGGGCAGAATATTACTGCCCCCGAAAAAATGTGTGATTTGATTTACCGGTCGATTCAGGCTAATTATTCCACCGTGGACTCCGGTGATTCATTTAATTGCATAACCGGATCCTGATAGCGATAGAAATGATTGTCAAAATCTTTTATTATGAAACCATATGGATAGGTATTGATATATCCAAGTAAATAGGATTCCTGACGATGATTTTCCTGTAAACGCCCATTATATGGAATGATTTCCTCAGTCATACTGACCCTGATAGTTGAGTCAAATGAATAGCCAAATCCATAATCACTGGAGAGTCCGGGTAAGATTTGAGGTCTCTCTATTATTGCGTCGGTTGAGTAGCCACCATTTTCAAAGAATAGTTGGCAAGCCTTACCCTCAATTCTATCTTCAGCATCAATATCTACAGAAAGAATTCCCGAATAAGTATCATTCTCGGAACAGGCAGTTCCCTGAAGAGTTAAAGTATCTTCACCTCGCCCCAGATTTTCATAAATGCGATACTGATCATCATAATATAGAATGATATTAGTATATTTGACATATACCGCAAATTGGAGATTGTCAGTTAATTCGAAAATAGGAGTCTCTTTTAGTGTATAATCACTGGGCTTAGAAAGATTGAGCTGTCCCTCTTCAAATGTATAATCTGCAATAAAATTATAAGTCACACCATACTTGTCCTGAAAAGTCAGAATCATATGATCAGGCTCATCTGCGGACACCGTCATAGAAAGAGGCAATGCAATCAACTCAAGTTCAATGTCATTCGCTGTCTGATATGTGAGACTAAAGCTGCTTAGATCATCGGCACTGGATTCTATACAGGTAAGAGTTCCCCAAAAGATTTCTGGGGGAATGTTTTTTAGTTTGAAATTTGATTCCAATAATTCTCTTGGAGATTTTTCAGGAGTAGGGAGCCCGTTTCGACCATGCGTACTTGTTACTACGTGTACTTCTGAATTACTGGATTCTTCAACAGCCTGATTCCCCTCATCTTCTGAAGCAGTGACTGCTTCTGTAGGTGTTGCATCGACTTTTGTCCCGGAATTGTGTACATATATAACAGATGCTGCAATCAGCATAGCTAGGAACAGGAAAAGTACTAATGATAGTAGCCCCAACCGCTGCCAGAATGGTCTTTCTGAGAATCCTTGGCCACTGTTCTCTGCATCTATTTTATAGTCTGAATTTGGATGCTCAGAAGAGCCATATGCACCTGAGGATAATTCTTCCATGTGAGGAGTAGTCGGACTGAGTACTGCCGGCAAAAGAAGCTCATCACTATTCCTGCATAAATGTAAAAGCGGACTCGAAAAGAGTTTTTCGTAGAATTCATCATCATCTAAATAAGCATATTTCGAAATCCACTGTTGCAAATCAAACTGCAGTTTGATTCCCGGTGTCATGTCTGTTTCACGAAGAATGATGCCGAGGACTGGTTTATCTTCATTGATTGCGAAAGTTATTTCTCTGCGAAAATATTTTGATGCATTAGCGTTCGGGGATAAAAAAGATAAAACTATGGTGGATTTTGCTACATGTTCTGCTATAACTTCTGGCCATTCTTCTCCGGGTGAAATCCCTTCATCATACCAAATGCGATAGCCTTCCAAATTCAGCCGTTCAAGGATGGGGAAAACATCGTCACTATCGCTATGAGCGTAGCTGACAAATACATAGTTCTCATCACCTTCATAAGGCTTAAAAGATGTTTTTGCCATTTGTAAGTACCTCATATATATGCAGTTACTGTTTAGTGATTGCTTAGATAGTAAGGCTATGTTAATCAGATTTTTTGCGCATTATTTTTATAAGTATATCATTACTACGACTATTGTTCTAGTGCGTAACTCATCATATCATACTCACATTAAGCCCAATGAAAAAACAGTCGGATATGTAGATTGTTGTTATTGGAAACATTTCTCTGAAAATAATTATCCAAAGCCCTCTCTGTCAAAACGGCTATACTTTAATCATGGTGCCTCCAGACCCTCGCTGGTTAAAATGAGATAATAGAACTATCTCCGATCCTTTGCATTTGTCGCCTGACATACGACCATCTCCATTTTATATGCGTTATACTTGGATCATCAAAACAAAGGAGGACAAAGACAATGAGTAATATGAGAACAATTCGGGTGACCGGTAGAGGGCAAATGAAGATCCACCCCGATATGACACGCATCATCATCACACTTGAGGGAAGGGATAAGGAATACGGTGAGACGCTACAGCGCTCCAGCCGCGATACAGAAAAGCTTAAAGATTTAATAGCCGCATTTGGATTTGAGCGGTCAGATCTCAAAACGTTGAACTTCGGAGTTGACACTGAGTATGAATCCTACAAGGAAAGGGGCGAGTACAAGCAGCGATTTGTGGGCTATAAGTTCAGGCACCTTCTGAAGCTGGAATTTGATTCGGACAACA
>JBGUWZ010000063.1:0-34969 GCA_045221675.1 Lachnospiraceae bacterium
TGTATTCAGCAGACAGGAGTCATTAAAAACCAAAAAGGTAAAATAGAATCAGCAGGATATTGACAATCCCCCAAAGCCCTATATAATAGGTTTTGTGAAGATTAGTTAAACAATTTTCACAAAAACCAATACAGGAATTCTTCGGGGCGGGGTGCAAGTCCCCACCGGCGGTATAGTCCGCGACCACCTTCGGGTGAATGAATCGGTGACGCGTGTGCGCGAATTCCGATACCGACAGTATAGTCTGGATGTGAGAAGAAGCATATTTTTGAGTGTGCACAAAGCCCCGGGTCTTATGATCCGGGGCTTTCTTTCGTAGAACTCCTGTGCAGCAAGAAGGCCGTACGGCCACACAAATTTATGGAGGAGTTTTCTATGTCAACAAAGGAATCAGTTATGCAGAGAAACACACAGTCGACCCGTGTACGCACTTTGGCAGCATGCGGCATGTTCGCGGCCATCGCTGCGGTACTCATGTTCATCGAGTTCCCGCTTCCGATCGCGCCGTCTTTCTACAAACTTGACTTCTCTGAAGTCCCGGTCATGATCGGCACTTTCTGCTACGGTCCGATCGCCGGCATCGCCATTGAGTTCATCAAGATTGCGGTCAAGACGGTCATCAAGGGAACACAGACAGCGTTTGTCGGTGAGTTCGCCAACTTTGTCATCGGCTGCTCGCTTGTTGTGCCGGCAGGTATCATCTATCAGTGGAAGAAGACTAAGAAGAGCGCGATTATGGGTATGATGACAGGTACGATCATCACAGCCATTGTCGGCTGCTTCATCAACGCGTTCGTTCTCCTGCCGACATACGCTACAGCGTTCGGCATGCCTGTCGAAGCAATCGTCGGAATGGGAACGGCAATCAATGCGTCTGTTACGGATCTTGCAACATTTGCAATACTTCTCGTCGCGCCGTTCAACATTGTTAAGGGTGTGCTCGTGAGCTTTGTTACGTTCCTTCTCTACAAGAGGATCAGCAGTCTGGTCAAGGGTGCCCGATATTGATAATTTGACCCGCAGATGCGAATGAGCGGGATAAAAGCTGACCTGCCTCCACAAGGAAAGGAGGTCGTCTCCCACTGAGATAAAAAAAGAAGTATGAGGGGTCTCTTTCGGGGATATATCTTACGGTGAGGTTCTGTGTGCTGAAAATTCAGCATGCAGGACCTTTTCCATTTGCTCAACGTTTATTCCCGTGAATTAGGCGAGGTGTGTGCGACAAAGAACATGCGACAGTTCAGACAGGCTGTTCTTACATTACGATTCCGGCAGCAAAGCATCCATCTTCGTGAGAAAAATATTGCAGGGCCGACCGAGAGATCAAAAACGCGAATGCGTTTTTATAGCTCACAGGGTAGGACCTGCGTTTTTCGATGAAGATGATGTTTGCGCCGGATCTTGAAACTCCGCAACAGCATGTCTGAACTGTCACAGAATACTATGCCCCATTGCAATCAAAAGTTTAAAACAATTGCCGAAATTTTCAGTCTATGTTAGACTATCAATATGGGAAACTATGCGACAAAACAGGTGAGGCGCACTATGCCAAGACGAAAGAAAATGTCAAAGAAAGCACGTATCGAAGGTCTCCGCAATTACCGGATCCGGGCTATACGGCTGCTTTTCCTGATGGTCATCCTTGTCGGACTTGTAGGCATCATAGAATACAGGGTGCAGGCCATCACGACGGTAGACAATTTAACATTGAACTATCAGACGGATCCGACCGGCATCGAGAGTGACGGCGAGCTCGTCTTCGGCTGGAAGCTTAATTCCGTACATCGCGGCGCGGTGCAGAACTCCTACTGCATTAACGTCTATGAGGGCAGTGAGCGAGGACCGCTTGTCTGGACGAGCGGTGTGGTAAAGAGCAGGGAATCCGGCCTGGTCAGAGAGAGTTACCTCGGTCTCGAGAAAGAGAAGAAGTATGTGTGGACTGTCACAGTAGAGCCAAGCGAGGGGTGGAAAGTGAAATCCGCTCCGGCCATGTTTATCACGGACACCGATTTTGCCGACGCGGGCTGGATCATTCCCGAGCAGGGCGGCAGAAACGAGGGTGCACCGGTTCTTCGGACTGAGCAGAAGCTGAAGAACATGCGGATCGAGGGAGCCTATCTGTATGTCTCCGCGATGGGTGTATATAACGCTTATATAAACGGCGAGAAGGTCCTTGGCCCGAATGGCACGGAGTACCTGATGGCGCCCGGTTGGACTGACTACAATTCTTATGTCAACTATCAGACGTATGATGTCACGGATATGATTGGCGGGCGCTTCCGTGGAGGCGATGCTGTCATCGGTATCGAGCTCGGCAACGGCTGGTACGCAGGAGAGATCGGCAGGATGGCGAACTACGGACCGGCTTTCGGTCCCGATAATTCCGCAAATGAACTCGGGGCTATCGCAAGGCTCATGATCCGCTATGCCGACGGCACGACCCAGGCAATCACTACCGGTGAGGATAACTGGTATTCGAGCACAGACAGCCCGACCAGGTCCAATGACCTCTATTCCGGCGAAATATATGACGGTGTCGTCGTTGAGAGGGCGAAGGGCTGGAACGAGCCGGATTACAAGATGGGCGTTGCAGCCTGGAACGGAGTCGAGGCGGGCGAGTACCGCGGAGATCTGAGATCTTCCGGGGCCGGGCTGATCCGCGTAGCCGATGAGCTTGAGCGTGAACCGGTCAGCGCATATACTTACAATACTTCTGAAAATGAAACACAGGTAACCTCAGGCACTGACTTCGGAGCAGTGGTCCCGCATGAGACAGATCCGGATGATGACATCACTTTGACTGCCGGGGATAAACTCATCGTAGACTTTGGTCAGGTGGCATCCGGCTCTGTTGACATGACTGTGAGGGGCGTGCCGGGGACAATGATCAATATCCGCCATTCCAATATGCTGAATGACGGCATGGCGAGAGCGAAAACGACCCGGATTACTCAGGATGAGGAAGTACTCTCCGCCCGCAGTGAGGTGACGGAATATGATGAGGTGTCATTCGAGAACACTCCCCTGATCGGGTCGACGAAGAAAGACCGCGATGAGGATATTCAGGTCGGTGCTGCTGAAGGAGAGCAGTATGAAGACGAACCGGTCGGTTCTACCGAAGAAGAACAGTACGAAGAAGTTGTCGGTTCTACTGAAGAAGAGCAGTATGAAGATGAGATACTCGGCTCTTCGGAAGAAGAACAGTACGAAGATGAGGTCGTCGGGTCCCCGGAAGCCGGACAGTACGAAGACGAAACTGCCGGCTCCACGGAAGAAGAGCAGTATGAGGATGAATCGGGCAGATCCTTTGAGGAGACCCTGTATGAAAATGAATCCGGCGTGACTGCCGGGCAGGTTCCGAACGTTACTGAATCCGGTCTGTCTGATACGGAATCCGGGCTTGCAGCGGCGGATACGTCCGGCGATGTAAACGATGCGGAACTTGAGGCATATCTTGAATCGCTCCTTCGTGAAAATGAGATCGATACGACCGGTCCCAGAGGGTCTCTGTATATCGGTGATTACGGCAATGCATCCGCAACGGATATCTACCGTATCGGCACGGAGAAGGATGAGAGATACCGCTCAGTCTTTACTTATCAGGGTTTCCGCTACGTCGAGATCACAGCGGATGCGGACATAACCATTAAAAAGATTTCAGCAGCTACCTATACCAGCCTTGGTGCAAGGACCGGCTATATTGAGACTGATAATGAGCAGGTGAACCGGCTGTTCGAGAACGCGGCATGGAGCCAGCTCTCATCGTCACTTTCGGTCCCGGTGGAAAGTCCGAACGGCGATGTGCGCACAGCCTTCACTGCCGACGCGGAAGTGTTCTCTGTGACAGGTCTCTACAATTTTGATTCTTATGCTTTCTACAATAATTATGTGGATATTCTCGCAGATGGGGACAAGGGAATCGAGGCTCCGAACGCAAATGCAGCCATCAGCCGGATGAAGGCTGCCGGCTACGGCGACGCAGTGATCATTATTCCGTGGCAGATCTACCAGCAGACCGGTGATACATCTCTGATCGAGAAATATTTCAATGAGATGGACAGCTATATGGATACGGTCAGTGAGCAGGGCTATGACACGGGCATTCTGGCGGAGCGGCTCGGAATCCGAGGTGCTTCCCTGCAGTGCGTCAATCAGATCTATCGCCTGTACACATCTCTGATCATGCAGCTCATGGCACAGCTGAACGGCAGCGGCAACAAGCTCGGCAAGTACCAGCAGATGTTCGGACAGGGCCGGGAGGCATTTATCGAGAAATATGTCGATGCGAGCGGCAATATCCTGTCATCGACGGCGGATGGGGTGACTCGTGCGGCTGACGGCAGCGCAGTCATGGACAATTCTCAGACTGCCATCATATGGGCACTCAAGCTGTCCCTCTACAATACAGCTGAACAGAGAGATCACATGCTCGGCCTCATCGCTACGGATTTCAGGAACACGAACCATGCAATGAGGAACGGAGAGCCTGAGAATTCTCTGACAATCGGAATCACGGATCTGCATGTACTTCTTCCGGTGCTCTCGGACAACGGTCAAACTGATTTAGCCTATGAGATGCTTCTGAGACTCGGTGAGGATTCCTGGCTGAGCGAGGTAGAAAACGGTGCCACTACCATGTGGAACAGGAGCAGTGCTTACACGAAGGATGGCGGTTTCGATGAGTCTGCGGAGCTTTCTTTTAACAGTTATGCACAGGGGGCATTTGCTGAATGGATGTACCGCTATATGGCCGGCATCACCCAGGATTCATCGCAGCCGGGCTTCTCAAAAATAATTCTTCAGCCGCTTGTTGACGGTCAGGGAAGAATTAACCATGTAAAAGGAAGCTTTGACTCGCGCTGCGGCACCATTACCTCAGAGTGGTCAGCGGAGGGCGGCAGAATGACAGAGTATACGTGCAGCATTCCTGCAGGTTCGGAAGCGGTCCTGTATCTGCCGGTCAGTGAGGCTGAAGCGCAGGGGATGAAGCTCATGAAAGGTGCATCGTTCACCGAGATGGAAGTAAGGAACGGCATCAGGTGTGCAAAGTTCGAGCTAAAGCCCGGCGAGTATACATTTGCGGTCGTCAAATGATGGACGAAAGCTGAGCGCACTGTTTCGCACTTAGCCTGATCAGAATTAGTTGCCGCTTGACACTGAGCGGCGGCGGTCGTACAATAAAGTCGGAACGAAGGTGTTTCAGGGTCTGGGACTCTGGCACCTTCTTTTTTTAAATCCGGACATAAGATGCGGCCTCGGTGAGGGCCGATGTCCGGCAATCAGGAGGATATTTTATGGGTCGTTACACTGCAAAAGACATAGTAAATATGGTCAGGGAGGAGGATGTCGCTTTTATCCGTCTCCAGTTCACGGATATGTTCGGGACTTTAAAGAATGTCGCGATCACCCCGGCACAGCTCCTTCGGGCTCTCTCAGGCAAGGTCATGTTCAACGGATCTTCGATCGAGGGATTTGCCCGCATTGAGGAGTCGGATATGTTTCTGGTGCCGGACCTTGACACATTTGCAATTTTCCCATGGAGGCCGCAGCAGGGCAAGGTCGCGAGAATGATCTGCAATGTCAGGCGTACTGACGGGACGCCGTTCGAGGGCGACTCAAGATATATTCTGCAGAGAGCGATCGAGGATGCAGCGAGCGACGGATACCTCCTCAATGTCGGGACCGAGTGCGAGTTCTTCCTGTTCCAGACGGATGACGAAGGGAATCCGACGACGAATACCCGGGAGATGGCAGGATACTTTGATCTGGGTCCGGTCGATTTTGGGGAGAATGCGAGGCGCGATATCGTGCTCACGCTGGAAGACATGGGGTTCGAGATCGAGACTAGTCACCACGAGGGCGCTCCCGCCCAGCACGAAGTGGATTTTCACTATGATGAAGCGCTGAAGACGGCGGACAATATTCAGACCTTCCGCCTGGCGGTCAGAACAATAGCGCGCCAGCACGGCCTGCACGCGACGTTTATGCCGAAGCCCAGAGCCGGTGTGGACGGATCAGGCATGCATCTCAATTTTTCTCTGCACGATATGAACGGGAAGAATATATTTGCCAATTCGGATAATCCCGAGGAGATATCCGAGGAGGCCATGTACTTTATCGGCGGTATCATGAAGCATATCAAGGGCATGAGCGCGATTCTGAATCCGTTGGTCAACTCTTACAAGAGGCTCATTCCCGGCTATGAAGCCCCGGTCTACATTTCGTGGGGCGAACAGAACCGCAGCCCTCTCATCCGCATTCCCTATGCGGATTCGGAAGAAGGCAGGCGCATTGAGCTGAGAAGTCCGGACCCGGCAGCCAATCCTTATCTGGCGCTGGCTGTATGCCTTAGGGCAGGACTCTGGGGAATCCGCAACAAGATCATGCCGCCATCACCTGTCAGAGGAAACGTTGCAGCCCTCACGGCGGCAGAGCGCACGGAGCTGGGCGTAGAACAGCTTCCCGCGACACTTATTGAAGCCCTGAATGAATTTGACAGAGATGAATTTATCAGGGAAGCTCTTGGGCATCACGTGTGCGCTAAGTATATCGAGGCCAAGAAGAGGGAGTGGGAGGAGTATTCCGAACAGGTTTCCGAGTGGGAGATCAGGCAGTATCTGAATAAGATCTGAGGTACTTTTGTGAAGTGACCTTATGATTTTAGATGTGATCGGGGGGACTGCCAGTGGTTAATATAATAGTGGTTTTTCGCAAATTGGATGACGCGAAGAAAATCAGAAGTATTCTTCAGCGTCACGGATTTACGGTCACCGCATGCTGCAGCACCGGATTGCAGGCAATCGGACTTTTTGATGACCTGAGAAACGGAATTGTGATCTGTGGATATCAGATGACGGATATGCTGTACACGGAGATTCGGGAGAATCTGCCCGAAGACTTTCAGATGCTGCTCATGGCGCGGGAGAACCTTCTGCCGCAGCTGGTGGATAACGATCTGGTATGTCTGCCGATGCCTGCCCGGGCGGGCGACCTCGTGCAGACGGTCGCGATGATGCAGAACGCGGTGGAAATCCGGATAAAGAAGAGAAAATCCCGTCCGAAAGCGAGATCAAAAGAGGATATGGAGACTCTTTCGGCTGCCAAAGCGCTCCTCATGGCAAGAAACAATATGACGGAGCCGGAGGCTCACAGGTATATACAAAAGACAGCGATGGATACGGGAACATCGCTGGTGGAGACAGCCCAGATGGTGCTGGATCTCTTCAGTCTGTAATAAGGTAACAGTTCAGACGGGCTGCAACCGAGTTCCATAAACCGGAGCAAACATCATCTTCATAGAAAAACGCAGGTCCTTTCTGTAAGCTTAAAAAGGCTAAAGCCTTTTTGATCTCACAGGGAAGGACCTACAATGTTTTTCTCACGAAGATGGATGCTTTGCTCCGGTAACGTAACATAAGAAAAGCCCGTCTGAACTGTTACATAAAAATGGGCTGTCGCATTAAGGCATGTGCCACCACTATATATGGCAGACGTTATTTGCAAATGTCTGTCATATATAGTGGTGACACCGTCTAATGCGGCAGCCCACGTATTTTATTCATCCCATCCCTCGTAGAATCTCACGTTGACGGCGATCTCCCTCTTGATCTCTCCCTCCGCAAGTTCAATATCTTCAATGTCCGTGATGAGAGGCATCTCGGGCTCATCTTCCGAGAGCTCCAGCCGGATCCAGTCACCTTCCTCAATGATTGCGTTGCGGATTGCGTCGTCAAGGCTGTAGCCGGTCACTTCGAGACCTGCAAGGTCGACAAAGCGACCATGCCAGCTCCCATCCTCAAGCTTTTTAAATACTGCAGGGTATGTGAATTTCATAGTATTACTCCTTCCGAATTCAAGTCTCGCTGTCTTCTGCTGTGATGTATGCGGTCACCTCTCCTTTTACATATGACCGGGTGTGCCGAGCCTGCACTCAACATTATATAGCATAGTGGTGTCCCGGTCAAAGATAGAGGTGAATTTTTACATGGATATGGTAAAATGGTAATAGCAGTTAAAATATCCTGAACTATTCCGGATGAACAGGCAGGGCTTATGCTCTGTCAGTACATACATGAGAACCTGCCAAGTGGACATGAGTCTGAAAGATGGTGAGCAGCAAATGATAGAACTGGCTATAGTGGAAGACGAGAAAGCGTATGTCGAGCAGCTGTTGCAGTTTGTCGACCAGTATCAGCGTGAATATGGAGAATCCATACGCACGACCTGTTTTAGGGACGGCGATGAGATCGTGAACGGATACGACGGCTCATACGATATTATCCTCATGGACATACAGATGAAATTTATGGACGGCATGTCTGCGGCTGAGGAGATCCGCAAAGTGGATCAGAAGGTCATTATCATGTTCATTACGAACAGAATCGATTACGCAGTCCGGGGGTATGACGTCGACGCGCTGGATTACATAGTGAAACCGGTGAGCTACTTTTCATTTGCCAAAAAATTGAGACGGGCGGTAAGCCGGGCAGAAAAACACGGCGACGATATGGTCGTGATCAGTATAGCCCAGGGTATGCTCCGCATCAGGTCTTCGGATATTTACTATGTCGAGAGCGAAGGACATAATATTATTTACCACACGGCTCAGGGCGACTATAAAGTGCGTGATAAGATGAAGAGTGTGGAGGATACACTTGTCCCCCACGGATTTTTCCGGAGCAACAAGGGCTACCTGGTAAATCTCTGTCATGTGGACGGAGTGCTCGATGGGTGCTGCCTCGTCTGCGGACAGAAGCTTCTGATCAGTCGGGCGAGAAAGAATGAGTTCATGACAGCCCTGACCGAATATATCGGTGCAAGATAGTAAAGAGGTGAGAATTTGGCATTCCAGGATATTCCGAGATTATATACCGGGATTGCGGAGTGGATGGCGGCTTTGGGAGCCTGCTTTGTGATCATCGGATTCCCGCGTGACCTGAAATTTTGGGCGAAGGCTGTCTTTTTCCTTCTGTTCCAATCGACGTTCCTCATACTGACAGACGACGTACCGGTCGCCCTGTGGGTACCGTGCATGTGTCTGGCAGTCTTTTTTATGCTTATTTTTATTTATGATGTCAGCAATGTGCCTCTTATAACAGCGGGCTATTACTGCGCTTCGTCTTTTCTCATCGCGGAGT
The DNA here is from genome assembly GCA_045221675.1 of Lachnospiraceae bacterium. GTDB lineage: Bacteria > Bacillota > Clostridia > Lachnospirales > Lachnospiraceae > Chordicoccus. The sequence continues at coordinate 9,138 of JBGUWZ010000063.1, forward strand.
TTTCCGCATCCCTCAACTGGCAGATTACATATTATGTTTTATCGAGATTTGATTCTAATGGCAATCACATCATATTTGATGACTCCGGTGTTCAGATCGCAGCCTCGGCAGCTATCATGCTGGTCATATACATTGTCGTCAATTCCGTTACGTACTGGCTGGGGGCCGGGGCCAATTCCGGTGATATCATAAAGGAAGTATCCTGGCAGGAGCTGGTTTCAGCATGTCTTACGGCTGCGTTTGTATTTGCATTCAGCAACCTAAGCTTCATTCTCCCCGGGACTCCTTTCAGTGCTACGTATGCCTCGGATATTTTCAATGTCAGAACAATCATCGATTTGGTGGGTCTCACAATCCTCTATGCCCATCAGGCCAGGATCCGGCAGCTGCACACGGAAGCTGAGCTTGTGCAAATGAACGCTGTGCTGAAATCCCAGTATGAACAATACAGGAATTATCTTAACAGTATTGAGATGATCAATATAAAATATCATGACCTGAAGCATCAGCTCGCAGGTCTCCGCGCGGAGATCGACCCTGAAAAGAGGACAGAGTGGATCGACAGGATGTCCAGAGAAGTTCAGGCCTATAAGCCGGAACAGGAGACAGGCAATCCGGTCCTCAACACCATGATCGCAGGCAAGACCCTGACAATGAGGAACCTGCACATTCAGTTCACCTGCGTAGCGGACGGGCGGCTCCTTGGCTTTATGCACGTAACTGATATCTGCAGTATTTTTGGAAACGCTCTGGACAATGCCATTGAATGTGTCGCACTGATTCCCGAACCGGCCAAGAGGCTTATACACCTGCAGGTCAGCGAACGACAGGGTTTTCTCTTTATCATGCTTTCCAATTACTGTGAGACCCAGGTGGAATTTCAGAACGGTCTGCCGGTGACTACCAAGACTGATGTGAAAAATCACGGCTACGGAGTCAAGAGTATCAAAAAGGCGGTGGAAAAGTACGGTGGAAGCGTGACATGGACACAGCGTAACGATGAGTTCGAGATGAAAGCCCTCATCCCTATGCCGGCATAAAATGACGTTTATGCCCGATTTCATACATTTTATGCCAAAATCCGTCGGACTTCATGAAATTTTGCTAATATCACAGTGTGAGATATTAGCCGGCTCGGGCTCATATCCCGAACGAGGTCCTGATACGTGGACTTCGATATGTTAAGCTCAATCTGTCAGATGATACTGGCTGCGGATCTGCCCGTTGGAAAGACAAAAGTGCTGCGGATTCGCGAAGAACTGCAATACAGAGGAAGGAGATTTTCATGAAACACAAGGATTTGATTGAACGGATGACCCTTGAAGAGAAAGCCGCTATACTCGGCGGACAGGGCGAATGGCAGACCTGGCCGATTCCGCGCCTTGGCATCGAGTCCATGTACTGTTCCGATGGACCTCACGGAATCCGCAAGCAGGCGGGAGCCGGTGATCACCTCGGCCTCAATGAATCCCTGAAAGCAACATGTTTCCCAACAGCGGCAACTGTGGCCAACAGCTGGGATGAGGCACTCGGCGAGGAGATCGGAAAAGCGCTCGGTGAAGAGGCTATGGCGGAGGATGTCCATATTCTTCTCGGCCCGGGCATGAATATGAAGAGAAGCCCGCTCTGCGGCCGTAATTTCGAATACTTTGCAGAAGATCCGCATCTGGCGGGTAAGATGGCCGCGTCCTACGTGCGTGGTATCCAGAGCAAGGGCGTGCGCAGCTGCATCAAGCATTTTGCAGTGAACAGCCAGGAAGAGCGCCGTATGGCCATGGACGCCGTCGTCGATGAGAGAACGCTTCGCGAGATTTATCTCACAGCATTTGAAATCGCTGTCAAAGAGGGCGGGGCTAAGGCCATCATGACTTCCTACAACGAGCTCAACGGTGAGTACACCAATGAGAACCGCCATCTTCTTCTCGATATTCTCCGCGGTGACTGGGGATACGAGGGAATGGTCGTCACAGACTGGGGCGGATCCAACGATCACGTCGAGGGAATCAGATGCCGTTCCAATCTTGAAATGCCGAATCCCGGTCTCGATTCTGCCCGCCAGGTCGTGGAGGCCGTAAAAACCGGCCGTATGACACAGGAGGAGCTCGATATCTGCGTGGACGACCTTCTGGACGCGATCCTTGAGACGACAGAGGCGGCCAAAGGTCATTCCTCTGATTTCGACGTAGAAGGTCATCACGCGCTGGCAAGGCGCGCTGCGTCAGAATGCGCAGTCCTTCTGAAGAATGACGGTGCTATCCTCCCGCTCAGGGAGGGAACGAAGGTTGCTGTGATCGGCGATTTTGCATTTGCACCGAGATACCAGGGCGCAGGTTCGTCTGTCGTCAATACGACCAAACTGGAATCATTTAACGACATTGCGGCAAATGAAACCGCGCTCGAAATCGTCTCCCAATCTCGCGGTTACACAAGAAACGGAGATCCGGATGAAGCCTTAAAGAACGAGGCCGTGGAGGCCGCAAAGAAGGCGGACGTTGTCCTCTATTTCTTCGGGCTTGACGAGATGAGCGAGTCGGAGGGTCTTGATCGAACCCATATGAGACTTCCCAGGGTTCAGATTGAACTTCTTGAGGTCATCTACGCGGTCAATCCGAATATCGTCGGTATTCTTTCCGGCGGATCTTCCATCGAGATGCCGTGGGACGAAAAGCTTGCGGCAATCCTTCACGGATATCTGACAGGCCAGGCCGGAGGCGGGGCTATTTATGATATCCTTACCGGCAGAGTGAATCCCTCCGGAAAGCTGGCTGAGACCTACCCGGTGAAGCTTGAGGAGACCCCGGCTTACAATTATTATCCCGCTAAAGAGAGGACATCTGAATACCGGGAAGGCCTCTTCATCGGATACCGCTACTATGACACGGCAGGAGTGCCTGTGAAGTATCCGTTCGGTTTCGGTCTCTCCTACACAACATTTGAATACAGTAATCTTGCGGTCAGCAGGGATGGCGTCAGCTTCACGGTAAAGAACGGCGGCAGCGTGGACGGTGCGGAGATTGCCCAGCTCTACGTAGGACTTCCCGGAGCAAAAGTCTACAGGCCGGCAAAGGAGCTGAAGGGATTTGCCAAGGTCTTCCTTAAAGCCGGGGAGAGCAGGCTTGTCAAGATTCCTTTTAATGATATGACATTCCGCTACTGGAATACAGATATTGACGGATGGGCAGTAGAAGGCGGAAACTATGAGATCCTTGTCGGTTCAAGTTCGGCGGATATAAGACTTCGCGGAAATATTGATGTCACAGAGCAGGGAGCGCCGAGTCCGTATGACGAGTCCCTTATGCCGTCCTATTTCAGCGGAAATATCACCAAGGTGCCGAACAGCGAGTATGAAAAACTTCTCGGCAGACCTATTCCGGATGGGTCCTGGACTCGTGAGCTCACAGCCAACGACGCAATCTGCCAGCTGAAGTACTCAAAGAGCTGGCTCTGCAGAAGAGTTTACGGCGTCCTTGAAGGCAAGAAGAGAAAAGCGGACGCTGCCGGAAAACCGGACCTCAATATCCTGTTCATCTACAATATGCCGTTCCGCGCAATCGGCAAGATGACCGGAGGAGCCGTGAGCCAGGAGATGGTGGCCGGCATGGTCAAGGTCGTCAACGGACATTTCTTCGGAGGTCTGGGCCAGATTATCGGAGGATATTTCAGGAACAGCAAGTTGAATAAGAAGTACGAGAAGAAGCTGAAGGGCTGATGAGTTGCGCCCGTTTTGTATACACATGCGGAAAGAATAATTGGAGGATTATATGGGATTTTGGAATAATTTTGCGGAAAAACATCCCGGCGCGGCTAAGTGGATCCGCGAGGGCGGTCTTTTCGTCATCGTCAGCAATCTGATTACGGTATTCAAGTACCTGATGCTTCAGTTCCTGCCGAAGCTTTTTACGAGCCTGCCGAATGTGGATTTCGGCTTTCCGGGCATTGATGTCACTCTCTTCGGCGAGACCTTCAAGTGGAACATCATCGGCTACGACGCTGCCCATGGCGGACTTCCGTATTTCTGCGCCTACATGGTGGCCATGGTCATCGGCGAGGTCATCAACTTCCCGATCCAGAGAAACGTCGTGTTCCGCAGCAAGGGCAATGTGGCCTATCAGATCTTCTGGTATTTCATTGCCTTCTGCGTGATCACCTGCATCGTCAACTCAATCAACTGTGTCTGGGTCGCGGTGGCAGGTATGTTCGTGCCGGATTTCGTCTACAACATCGGAACTACCGTCCTCAACGGCGGTGTCTCCATGCTGATCTTCTTCTTTGTCAACAAGATCATCTTCCCGGAGGGGGAGCCGAGTAATAATTAAGACTGGCCGTAATAGACAGGCTGCACGTGGGTTAATGAGTCGGCCGCAAACATCATCTTCATCGAAAAACGCAGGTCCTATCTGTGAGCTTAAAAAGCTAACGCTTTTTGATCTCACAGGGAAGGACCTGCAATGTTTTTCTCACGAAGATGGATGCTTTGCTGCCGGCAGCGAAGCGCAAGAGCAGCCTGATCGAACTATGGCAAACTGATTATGTCGTTATTATGACCGTTCATGACAAAAATTGTGAACGGTCAAGTTTTTTGATATAATTTAGGCTAGATTCGTGTCTGGCCAAATGGCACGGTGTAATACATTCCGGAGTGGATGTAAGCGGCCATGAAGGAGTGAAAAAGAAAAGGAGGAAAATGTATGTTATCTATTAACATGGATGATGTCATGAACGTCATCAACTCGATCCAGTCTTACCTGGTAGCGGCAGGCGTAATCTTAGTCGCCGGCTTATTGCTGCTGATCCTGGCAGGCATGATCAGTAAGAAGCACGCAGGCAAGATCCGCGGCGTAGCCGGAATCGGCCTTCTGGCAGGTCTTGCAGTCGTTGTCAACATGATCTGCACAGGGCCGATGAGCACGATGCTTGACCTTATCAGCGGATCCGGAACAATCGATGCCGCAACATCCGATGCAGCATCAGAGCTTGCGGTCTCGATCGGCGAGGAGGGCATTGTCCTTCTGAACAACGATGATGATCTGCTCCCGCTTGCGTCCGGTTCCAAGCTGAACGTCTTCGGCTGGGCATCAACGAAACCGATCCTTGGCGGCGCCGGCTCAGGTGCTCTGAACGATGCGTACCCGACAACGGACATTCTCACAAGTCTTGCGGATGCCGGCTTCGAGACGAACACAGAGCTGACATCCTTCTACACAGAGTATCAGCCCGAGCGTCCTGTCGTCGGTATGTGGGCACAGGACTGGACACTTCCGGAGCCGAATGTCTCCAAGTATTCAGATGACCTGATTGCCAACGCGAAGGCATTCTCAGACACAGCTATGATCGTCATTTCCCGCTCCGGCGGTGAGGGTGCTGACCTTCCGGCTGACATGCCCGCTGTCGTTGACGGTTCTTACCAGGACGGCACGACATATACGGCAGGTGTCTATGATGATTCCATGAACGAAGGAAACGACTGGGACGAGGGTGACCATTATCTTAAGCTCTCCAACAGAGAAGAAGAGATGATCGATCTCGTATGCAAGAACTTCGAAAAAGTCGTTCTTGTATATAACGGCGCAAATGCATTCGAACTTGGCTTCGTCAATGACTACCCGCAGATCAAATCCGTTCTCTGGACAGCAGGTCAGGGCCACATCGGCATGAAGGCTCTCGGCAAGCTCATAAGCGGTGAAGTTAACCCGTCCGGCAAGATGATTGACACATATGTCTACGACCTCAAGGCTACTCCGTGGTGGAACAACTTTGGTGATTTTAATTATACGAACATGGATGACTTCGCTTACACATCCGTCGGTTTCACAGGCACCGAGTCCACAGCAACCCCGGGCTTCGTCAACTATGTCGAAGGCATTTATGTCGGTTATAAGTTCTACGAGACAGCTGCGGCGGAAGGCTTTATCGACTATGACAAAGTAGTCCAGTATCCGTTCGGCTATGGCCTCTCCTACACGACATTCGAGCAGAAGATGGGCGATATCACTGAAGCAGATGGCAAGATCAGCTTTGAAGTTGAAGTAAAGAATACCGGCGATGTCGCGGGCAAGGACGTTGTAGAAGTCTACTACAATCCGCCTTACACGAACGGCGGTATCGAGAAGGCATCCGCTAACCTTATCGCGTTCGAGAAGACATCCCTTCTTGATCCGGGCGCATCCGAGAAGGTCAAGATCACATTCAGTGTGGAAGACATGGCTTCTTATGACGCTAAAGACGCCGGCGGCTATGTTCTTGAGAAGGGTGACTATATTATCTCCATCAACTCCGACGCTCACAATATCATCGACAGCAAGACATATAAAGTCGCTGAAACAGTTAAGTACACAGGCGACAACAAGAGAGAGAGCGACCTGGTTACAGCAGAGAATCAGTTTGACTATGCTGAAGGCGATATCACATATCTCTCCCGCAAGGATAAATTTGCAAATTACGACAAGGCCACAGCAGCTCCGGCTTCCTTCGAGATTTCCGAAGATGCCAAGTCCACATTCTACAACATCAGCAACTACCTGACAGCGGAAGCGACAGCAGAGGATGAGGATCCGGATGCTGAACCGATCACGACGGGCGCTTCCAACAATCTGAAGCTGAAAGACATGGTCGGCCTCGATAAGGACGATCCGCAGTGGGATGCTTTCATGGATCAGCTGACCCTTGACGACATGAATGCAGTTATCTCTCTCGGCGGCTATCAGACGAACTCCATTGATTCCGTCGGTAAGGTGCGCACAAATGACTGCGACGGCCCGGCTTCCATCAACAACAACTTCACCGGTGTCGGCTCCATCGGCTTCCCGGTAGGCGTTGTCGTTGCAGGAACATGGAACAAGGATCTGGCTTATGCGTTCGGCGATTCCATCGGCAAGATGGCAAATGAGATGGATGTCTCCGGCTGGTACGCGCCGGCTATGAACAACCACAGAACTGCATTTGCAGGACGTAACTTCGAGTACTATTCAGAGGACGGTGTCCTCTCCGGATACATCGCCGAAAAGGCTGTCCAGGGATCACAGGAGAACGGCGTATATGCATACATGAAGCACTTCGCACTGAATGATCAGGAACAGAACAGATGCGACATGGTCTGCACATGGTCGAGTGAGCAGGCAATCCGTGAGATTTATCTGAAGCCGTTCGAGATGTGCGTTAAGGATGCGAACTGCCTTGCAGTTATGTCCTCCTTCAACTACATCGGCAACCGCTGGGCAGGCGGCAGCAGCTCGCTCTGCAAGACGGTCCTCCGCGACGAGTGGGGATTTGAGGGCTTCGTAGAGACTGACTACTTCGGTGTTTACGGATACATGAGCTCCGACCAGGCGATCCGCAACGGTACAGACCTCATGCTGGTCAACTATCCGACAGCCACCAATGATGTTCAGTTCCGTGATACCAACGGTGCGCAGCAGGCAATGAGAACAGCAGCGAAGAACATCCTCTATGTTGTCGCCAACAGCCGCGCTTACTATCCGGAGAATCTGAACGAAGGCATGGCTTCCTGGAAGAAGATCATGTACGGCGCAGATGTTGTCGTAGGTCTGCTGTGCTTATTGATCGCGATGAAGGCTTTCAAGAAGAAGGCATAATAAATCTCATCGGAAGTTCCGCGGGAACTCCCGATAAAAGGGCGAAGCAGTAACGATGCTGTTCGACTTGTTTATCTGAATACAGGATGAAAAAAGCGCCGCGGGATATGATTTCCGCGGCGCTGTATTTTCAATCGGTGCGGATCCGAATCCCGCACCACATTTATTTATTTCCTGCTGTCTTTGGCCTCACAAGCTCATCAGAGTCGAGCATGACTGTGAACGGTCCATCATTGACAAGCGAGATCTTCATGTAGGCACCGAAACTTCCTCGCTGTACATTTGGAAAATGTTCGGAACACCTTTTTATGATGTACTCATACAGCCGATTGGCATGTTCGGGTGAGCCGGCCTTGACGAAGGACGGCCGGTTGCCTTTTCTGCAGTCTGCGTAGAGCGTGAACTGGGAGATGAGCAGCAGATTGCCCCCGACTGTATCAATATTCAGATTCGTTTTATCATTTTCATCCTGGAAGATCCGAAGACCGGTCATCTTCTTTATCAGTACATCTGCAATCTCCTCAGTGTCGGTTTCCGCAATTCCGATCAGGACGCAGAAGCCGTCTCCGATTTCTCCGATCACCTCGTTGTCTACTGTTACTTTGGCCTCGGAAACTCTCTGTATTAAAAATCTCATGTGGTAACCTCGATATATGTTCTTATGTTCATTTTCGCCGGCGTTTCTCTTGAATCCGGAAGCGTCGCGTATTATTATACTGATATCGCTTCCGGTTCCGCAAGAGTATCGCGGCATGCCGCGGTATGGCCGGCATTTAGTGCGAATATGTAGAGGAAAAAGCTAAGATAGCGCGGCCGCCGGAAGCGTTCTTGAAACAGGCAGGCGTTAAAGTACCGAGTCATGACGATACTTTGGCGCCTTTTTACGTCTCATCCGGGCAGTTCGATTTTGCCCCGGCTTCTTGTGTGATAGACTTCACCGGTCTCCACATCTTTCCAGTAGAATTCGCCGTTTTCCCACGTCATATAGCTGTATCGGGATCCCTTTTTCGGAATGCCGACCGAGCCGGGATTCATATAAGTGAAGTCCTCATATGCATTGCATGCAGGGATATGTGTGTGACCGCACAACAGAATATCGCCCTTTTTCAGCGGAGGAGGTGTTTTCTCACCGTGATGGTGACCGTGGGTCACAAAGAGCTTTTCGTCCCCGACAGTGACGAAGGCGTACTCCGCCATGATCGGGAAAGTAAGGACCATCTGGTCAACTTCAGTGTCACAATTGCCTCTTACGCATATAAGGTCGCCTGTGAGGGAATTCAGCATTTCTATGACGCGCTTAGGCGCATAGTCCCTCGGCAGATCATTTCTGGGGCCGTGGTAGAGAAGGTCACCGAGCAGCAATATGCGGTCAGCATTCTCCTCATTTATTCTTTCCATCAGCTTTTCACAGTAATAAGCGGATCCGTGTATATCGGACGCGATCAGTAATTTTTTCATTGTTTTTACCTCGCATTATTGATGTCTTAAGTGTATCATACACAGGTCAATGCCGCAAATGTGTCTCGGTGTTTCCCATAATTGCGGCTCTGTTCATCATGCATGTGATGGCGTTTCTTTTGTATTTTGCGAATTGTTTGTATAATTATTGCGAAAATGAAAGAAAAAAATTATAATTAACTCATAAAACTTTCCGCCTCGGCAGGCAGATGTGAGTGAGAGCGGGCTGAAAATGAGATTTGGAAAAATTAATATGGAGGTACATATATGCTGGTAAAATGTCTTGTATGCGGAGCTGTATTTGACGCGTCTATTGAAACATGTCCGGTCTGCGGGGTCGGAGAACAGTACTTTGTCCCGGTGGATGAGGACGATAAGCCCAAGGTAAAGGACACCAATAACCACTATGTAATTCTCGGCGGCGGTATCGCAGCGCTGTCCGCAGCCAAAGCGATACGCGAGCGCGACCGCACAGGCCGCATTCTCATGATCTCTGCCGAGAAGGAGTATCCGTTCAACCGTCCGATGCTCACCAAAGCACTCAACGAGAATCTTTCGGAGGAAGAACTCGAGGTCGAGCATGAGGACTGGTACGATGAGAACATGGTAAGGATCTATCTGAATAAATCGGCAGTCTATCTCGACACGAACAGCCAGACCGTGAAGGCGGGTCCGCTTGAGTTCCTGTACGACAAGATTATCATCGCGGTCGGAGCTGAGTGCTTCGTTCCGCCGTTTAAGGGTGCGGATCAGGACCATGTCGTCACGATCAGGCATCAGAGCGATGTTAAGAAGATCCGCGAGATGGTTCCGAATATCAAGGATGCTGTCGTTATCGGAGGCGGTGTTCTGGGACTCGAGGCCGCGTGGTCGCTCCGCGAGTCCGGTCTCAATGTGACTGTCCTTGAGACAGCTGACAGGCTGCTGCAGCGCCAGCTGACGGCGGATGCCTCCGAGATACTGGCTAAGAGCGTTGCGGATGCCGGTGTGAAGGCACTGACGGGCGTAGGAACGCAGGAAATTACAAAGGACAGTGTTATTCTCACAGACGGCACAGAAGTGCCTGCACAGCTCGTTGTGGTCTCCTGCGGCGTTCGAGCGAACACTGAGCTTGCCCAGACTGCGGGCATTGAGGTCCAGAGAGCCATCGTCGTCGATGACAGGATGAGAACGAACCAGCCGAATGTATTTGCAGCAGGAGACTGTGCACAGTTTGAGGGAATCAACTATGCTCTCTGGAGCGAGGCTATGGAGCAGGGACGCGTTGCGGGCGCAAATGCAGCCGGCGATGTAGTTCGCTACAACTTCGATACTCCGGGCCTCACATTCAACGGCATGAATACAAGTCTCTTCGCGATCGGAGATCAGGGCTCGGCGGATGACGATTCCTACAAGATTTTTACCAGCAACAAGCCCGGGAAGTATGAGCGCTTCACCTTCAAGGACGGCGGCCTTGTCGGCGCTATCCTGATCGGCGATACATCAAGGCTTGTCGAGATGATGACCAAGGTCCCGGCACACGCTAAATTCGAGGAAATCTGATCTTCTCGTGCGTAATTTGGTATTGTTTATCGCGGTAAATCGTGGTTTAATAGTACCGTACGTAATTTAAGCACGGGTCTTTGGGGATAGTTCATAAGGCATATAACGCAATACCCGTGAATAATGAGGAGGTAGTGTAACATGGAAAAAAAGGGTTTAGTTGCTGAATTCAAAGAGTTCATCATGAGAGGCAACGTTCTTGACATGGCAGTCGGTGTTATCATCGGCGGTGCTTTCGGATCGATCGTTTCTTCACTTGTCGATGATGTCATTATGCCGATCATCACACTGATCACCGGCGGCATTAACTTTGACAACTGGTTCGTCGCTCTGAACGGTCAGGATTATGCAACTCTCGCAGCAGCCAAGGAAGCCGGTGCGTCCACGCTCAATTACGGCGTGTTCATCACCAAGGTCATCAACTTCCTGATTGTTGCGTTCTGCATCTTTATGATGATCAAGGCTTTCAATAAGGCAAGCAGCCTTGCGAAGAAGAGCGAGGAACCGGCTCCGGAAGCTCCGACAACAAAGGTCTGCCCGTTCTGCAAGTCTGAGATCCCGATCGATGCTGTACGCTGCGGATTCTGCACATCTGTTGTTGATCCGGAAGGCGAGAAGACAGTTCTTGCATCCAAGTAAATACAGATAGTTTTGAGGGCTGCCGCCGATAAGCGGCAGCCTTTTTCAGACTCAGATGAGCAGTCATGAAGTAGAACAAGTCATTCCGACAGAAGAATACGCTGCTTTTTGACCGGAATAATAATAGACAAAGGATGGAGTAGAAGCATAATGACAGAATCACAGAAAGCCGCTTTGATAGAAGCGTTCATGCCCGAAGCCGTGAGAATTGCGCTCGAGATGAGCGACGGCTCGGTTCCGATCGAAGATCTGACTCAGGAGGCCTATGTCGGGCTTCTTATGGGTCTCAATATGGTCGCTGAGTCGGAGGATACATTTGACGCGCTGCCGCTCACACAGACCGTGGAGGAGGCGATACGGGCGCAGATCGCATTTGCAATTGAAGAGCAGAGGGAGCTTGATAAGAGGGATAAGCAGCTGATCGCCCAGGTGGAGCTGTTGTCGAAGAGCATTGACGCGATGACGGAGGAGCTCGGCACGAAGCCGACGGTCGATGAGATCGCGAACTATATGGGAGTTCAGCAAAAGACCGTTTTGGAGATATTGAAGCTCAGCGGCGAGGAGCTGCCGGAGGGTGAGTTCTACAAGGAGAATCGCCTGTGGATCGACAATCCGGACGCACGCAAGTTTTCTAATTGACGCAAAAATAAGTGCAACTGACAAGGGGAATTAAGCCCTGCCATTTACACTTTTATGGTACTGGAGGGACGGTTCTTTTCACGTATAATAAGATCAGAAAGGCTGTACTCACACTCCGTTTACGACGCAAAGCATCCATCTTCGTGAGAAAAGCATTGCAGGTACTTCCCTGTGAGATCAAAAAGCTTTAGCTTTTTAAGCTCACAGAAAGGACCTGCGTTTTTCGATGAAGATGATGTTTGCGGCGTATTCCGGAACTGCGCTACAGCCTTTCGGACCTGTAATTTCACGTGAAAAGAACCGTCCTTCTTTCACTTTTTGGTTATCTTACCGGCGAGCCACTTCGCATTTCTCACGAGCACCTGGCGGAACGTGAGAGAACGAACGATCTTCTCCGCCGGGAAATGATTTCTGCATGCCCGAAGGAATGCTCTCGGCTGGCGGATCGCGAACGGAAAATCGCCGTTTTTCTTAGTCCTAATGGCAAGCCTCGGTATATAACGGCCTCCGAAGTAAATTGACGCGATGATGAGTTCGACCTCTTCCCAGGGGATCTGGATGTAGTCCTGGAGAGTCCGCTCGTTATAATACTCTATGCCACGGTCGCCGACCATTACGACCCCATAGGTATTGATCCCGTGGAAAGCGGTCGCCTTGGCAGTGAAGTCGATCTGTGTGTTCAGGGATTTCAACTCGCCTGCATCGGCCTGTTTTTTTTTCTTGAACTTGTTTGCCATGTATTATTCCTCAGATGAAAAAAGGGACCCGGCATACTGCCGGGTCCCCCGTATTGTTGATTACAGAAGGCCGATGATGTGGCCGACGATACCGACAACGAACAGTGCAAGAATGATAACAATCGGGGAGACGTTCTTCTTCAGCAGTCTCATGCAGAGCAGAGTGAGAAGAAGCGGAACGAGACCCGGAATCAGAGAATTCAGGTTGTCCTGCAGAGTTGTGACAACGGTCGGCTCAAGGCTGAGGCCGCCGGCGAACTGAGACAGTGCCTGATGGATTCCTTCTGCGCCTGCCGGAAGGGCATCCCAGTCAATGTAAGCACCGGCTGCACGCTGTACTTCGGAGACCTTGAGAACGAAATTGATGGAAACCCATCTCATAACAAGGGCGCCGAGGATGAACATACCGAGGATGGAAGCAGCCTTTGTGACCTTGCCGAGAAGACCGCCGGAGAGGTCCTTGGTGATGGCCATACCGACTTTATAGCCGAATTCCTGTGTATACCACATGAATGCCATACGGGCAACGTTCCAGAGCACGAAGAAGAGGATCGGGCCGAGGAGGTTTCCGGAGATAGCAAGAGAAGCGCCGAGAGCTGCAAGGATCGGACGAAGGGTGAACCAGAATACCGGATCGCCGACACCGGCGAGCGGTCCCATCATACCGACTTTAACGCCCTGGATAGCCTGATCTTCGACCGGAGCGCCGTTAGCGCGGTCTTCCTCAAGAGCGAGGGTAACACCGAGGATCGGAGATGCAACGAACGGCTGTGTGTTGAAGAACTCAAGATGTCTCTTGAGAGCTGCGCACTGCTGATCTTTCTCAGGATAGAGCCTCTTGATAGCCGGGATCATAGCGTAGCACCAGCCACCGTTCTGCATACGTTCATAGTTCCAGGAACCCTGGAGGAAAGTGGAGCGAAGCCATACGCTTCTGCGGTCGGCTACAGTTAAACTAACCTTTTTTTCGAGTGTTTCTGCCATTTTTTGGTTCCTCCTTATTATTCGTAATCGTCAAGGATGTCGCCAAGCGGATCACCTGTGCCTGCGGCAGAGCCGGCAGCAGCACCTGCGTTCTCTGTGAGACGCAGATAGATGAGAGCCATAGCAACACCGATAACACCGAGTGCAATCAGTGTCAGATCGCCAATAGCTGCAAATACGAAACCGAGTGCGAAGAACGGCCATACTTCCGGAGTTGCCATCATGTTGATAACGAGCGCATAACCTACGGCAACGACCATGCCGCCGCCGATGGCCATACCATTTGTCAGCCATTCAGGCATGGACTGCAGAGCGCCCTGAACGATTTCAGCCGGGATGACGCAGAGGCAGGCAGCCGGGATGGCGATGCGGAGACCCTGCAGGCAGATAGCGATGTACTGCCAAATTTCAATAGAGCCGAAGTTGCCTTTCTCAGCAGCTGCATCCATCTGGTGAACAACAGCGACGGAGATTGTACGGACGACCATTGTAAGGAAAAGACCTGCAACAGCAAGCGGGATAGCAACAGCGATAGCTGTACCAACACCTGCCTGGCCCTGGCCGCCGACGACAAGGATGATAGCGGAAGCGACAGATGCGAGAGCAGCATCCGGGGAAACAGCGGCACCGATGTTAGCCCAGCCGAGAGCCATCATCTGAAGAGAACCGCCAAGGACAAGGCACGGACCAAGCTGTCCGGTCACAATGCCGATCAGTGTGCAGGCAACCAGCGGCTGATGGAATTCGAACTCATCGAGAATACCTTCGACACCGGCCAGGAATGCCACAAGAATAACTAAGATCATAGAAATGCCAGACATTTCAATTCCTCCTGTTTGTATAAAGATTCAATTGTTACTTAATGCCCAGACCATCTTTTGCAATCTGGATCAGTTTGTCCATGTCTTCCGGAGCATCTGCCGGGACCTTGCGGACGTCGAAAGTTACACCGTGTTTCTTGAGTTCCTCGAAGCACGCGATATCCTTGGCGTCAAGGGAAAGAACCTTGTTGACCGCGATCTTGCCCTGGCTGTGCGCCATGGAGCCGATATTCAGTGACTTGATGTCGACGCCGCCTTCAATTGCCTTGAGAGCATCCTGCGGTGTCTCGAACAGAAGGAACGCCTTGGTGTCGCCGAAACGAACGTCCTTGGAAACATCGATCATCTTCTGGATCGGAACAACGTGAGCCTTGATTCCCGGAGGCGCAGCTTCGATAATGAGCTGCTTGCGGAGATCATCATGAGATACGTTGTCAGATACAACGATGATGCGGTCCGGAGCGATTGCCTTGGACCAGTTTGTTGCGACCTGTCCATGAAGAAGACGGGTGTCAACACGGGCATGTTTGATCTTGATGTGACCATCGCCGAGAACTGTTCCCGGAGGAATAGCGCCAGTCGGAGCGTTTGTGGCTGCGACTGCTGCCTTTCCTGTGTCTTCCGGCTCGAGGTCCTTCGGATAGACCTTGATGCCGTCACGTGCCTCTTCAAGAATGCTCTGTGCAAGTTCATGAGCAGTCTCGCAGTCATCACGGTTGGCATATGCGGTAATAAGCATCGGAGCGTTAAGGCCTGCTACGATCGCCCATTTGTCCTCATGGCCGTCAATGATGAAGTTGGACTGGTTGAACGGCGTGCCGCCCCACAGGTCGACAAGGATCAGAACGTTATCAGGATCTTCAAATGTGGATATAGCCTCCAGCATTTTCGCTCTGAGATCGTCCGGGCCCTCGCTTGGCTGTAAGGTAACAGCTGCTACGTTTGGCTGCTCACCGAAGAGCATGTTGCCGGTCATTGCAATACCGTCAGCAAAATCTCCGTGAGTAGCGAGAAGAATACCTACCATCTACTCTTCCTCCCTTTCTTAATTAATAGTGTCATGTGTGTTTGGTGCTTATGCACAAAGCCCACTCAGAAACTGTTGCTTCTGAGGTAAACTTAGATAAATTATAGCCGTTAACATACATAAATTCAATATAATTTGATTAGAATTCTTTTAGAATCTTTATGAAAATTTTACTTTTGCACATAATCAACAAAACCCGAAAGTGATAATTGTACATTCCTTATGTAACAAAATTCTTACTGCTGAATGTAACAAAATTCTTAGTGCCGAGATTGCATTTGCAAGTGTCTCATCATTATTTACATAAGCAGAAAAAACAGGCGGATGGTCAGGCAGAAATACCTTAGTCCCGCTTTTGTTCACAAGTCGGCTTTACCGAAATTCTTTCAAATGCTATAATAAAGCGGTCCGGTGCGAGCTATACCGGAATCTTGTAAGGAGTGTGGCACTATGGAGTCTTCAGACAGCATTGAGGTCCGGCTTGCGAACAGCCTGAAAGCGCTTGCGGTCAGAGAACCGTTTGAAAAAATAACGATCAAGAAGATCACGGACGGTGCAGGCGTTATACGTGTGACTTTTTATAATCATTTTCAGGACAAATATGAGCTTCTTGAGTGGATCATGCGCACGGAGATTCTGGATCCTGTCCGGATCCTGATGCAGAATGAGATGTTCAGGGAAGCGATCGTTCTCATATTTACGAATATGCAGAAAGAAAAGGAATTCTATACGCATGTGGCAAGGATGGAGGGGCAGAATTCATTTGCCGAAATCGTGGAGAAAAGTATCGGGAGACTGCTTCTTGCCATTATCACTGAGCACACGGGCGGGCGAAAGGGCGAACATGCCTGGATGACGCCGGAGTATATTGCAAGGTATTATGCCAGAGCGATGACATTTGTCGTTCTGGAATGGATCGAAGCGGGTATGACGATGCCGCCGGAGGAAGTGGCGACAATGTATGAGTATATAGCAACAAGGTCACTTCGGGATGTAGTTCTGGAGCTGCAGTGAACGTGAGCGTGAGACTCACCCAGAGTACATTCTAATAAAAATGAACAGGATGGATATACATTTTCTTCCATCTGTAAAAATTGGCTTGACATGGCTGAAGGGTTGAATATTACGGTATTCAGCCCTTTTTTATATACTTTTCACCGAAAAATGAGAAAGAAAAAGTTCAGAAGAGGTGGATCATGAAGGGAATTGGCAAATGGGTCGTAAAGCTGAGGCATGTGATCCTCATCGCGGCGGTCGTGCTTCTTATACCGTCCGGAATCGGGTATCTTAACACCCGGATCAATTATGACGTGCTGACGTATCTTCCGAAAGATATCGAGACGATGGTCGGTCAGGATATTCTGCTTAACGAGTTCGGTCAGGGAGCGGTGTCCATGGTCGTCGTGCGGGGAATGGAATTTAAGGATGTGGCCTCTCTAAAGGCGGAGATCGAGGAAGTGCCGCATGTAAAAGACGTCATCTGGTACGACAGTTTTGTTTCACTGTCGACTCCGGTGGAGATGCTTCCGCAGGATGTTCAGGACGCGTTCCTAAGCGGCGACGCGACGCTGATGGCGGTCACATACGATACGGGAACTTCCGCGGATGAGACAATGGAAGCCATCACGAAGATTCGGAAATTAGCCGCGGAAAATGTATATCTGGCAGGCATTTCCGGCATTGTCACGGACACAAGAGACCTTGCAAATGCAGAGGAGCCGATCTATGTGCTTCTGGCAGTGATATTTGCGACTATCATCCTGGGAATATCAATGGATACATTCCTGGCTCCAATCTTTTTCCTGCTGTCGATCGGAATGTGCATCATCTACAACCTCGGTTCCAACTGGTTCTTCGGTGAGATTTCTTATATTACAAAAGCGCTGGCAGCAGTTCTGCAGCTCGGTGTCACAATGGACTATTCAATCTTCCTGTGGCACAGCTTTAAGGAGAAACAGCAGATGTATCCGGGAGACAGCCGGTCGGCCATGGCCGCCGCTATCAACATGACGCTGCAGTCTGTGATCGGTTCGTCTATCACAACGATTGCCGGATTTATCGCGCTCTGCTTCATGAGTTTTACTCTCGGTCTGGATATCGGCGTCGTTATGGCGAAGGGCGTTATCTTCGGTGTGATCGGCTGTGTCACGATACTGCCTTCCATGATACTCACATTTGAAAAGGCGATCGAGAAGACAGCTCATAAGCCACTGCTGCCGAAATTTGAAAAAATACCTGACTTTATTCAGCGTCACTACAAAGCTGTCCTTGTGCTCTTTGTGCTTATCTGGATTCCGGCTGTCTGGGGCTACACGCACACGAGCG
This sequence comes from Lachnospiraceae bacterium, assembly GCA_045221675.1. Classification (GTDB taxonomy): domain Bacteria; phylum Bacillota; class Clostridia; order Lachnospirales; family Lachnospiraceae; genus Chordicoccus. Next base: position 26,902 of record JBGUWZ010000063.1, read on the forward strand.
TCTACTACAAGCTGGATGATACGCTGCCGAAGGACCTGCCCTCGGTCGTATCCAACCGGGTGCTCGACGAGGACTTCCACATGGGCGCAACACATATGATCCTGGTCGATTCCGATATTGAGCCGTCGAAGGTAGCTGTCATGTGCGACGAGATGAGGAAAGTCGACGGCGTAAAGAGCATTATCGGCCTTGACGCTCTGCTTGGTCCGGGCATTCCGCGTGAAGTACTGCCGGAGAAGATTACGAGCGCGCTGGTCTCTGAGGACTGGGAACTCATGCTTATTAACAGTGAGTATCCGACCGCTTCCGATGAAGTCAACCGGCAGGTCACGGAACTTGGAAGCATTCTTCATCGGTATGATAAAAATGGCATGCTGATCGGCGAGGCCCCGTGCACACTGGATCTCATCAGGATCACAGACCACGATTTCCGGGTCGTCAACTGGGCGTCGATCGGATTGATCTTTATTATTATTTTCTTCGTTTTCAAATCGCTCAGTCTGCCGGTGCTCCTGGTCCTGGTCATCGAGTTTGCAATCTTTATCAATATGGGCATTCCGGGTTTCACAGGGACCAAGCTTCCGTTTGTCGCCTCGGTCGTCATCGGTACGATACAGCTGGGTTCTACGGTCGACTACGCGATACTGATGACGAGCCGATACCAGACAGAGCGGGCAGCCGGAAAAACGAAGGAGGAGGCTGTCATGATTGCTCACAGGACGTCGTTCACCAGTATCATCGTCTCCGCGTTCTCGTTCTTCGCGGCGACGTTCGGCGTCGGTCTATATTCCAATATCAGCATGATCTCGTCGCTCTGCCTGCTTATGGCGCGCGGCGCAATGATTTCTATGGCTACAGTCCTCATTGTACTGCCATCTGTTCTTTTGTTCATGGATCCGGTCATTGTAAGGACGAGCATGGGCTTTTTGCCGGAATCGATAAAAAAGCATAATGGAAGTAAACATACAGCTGATCCACAGCCGCAAGGGTGAGACCTCAAACGGCAGCATGGCAGCGGGTGATACATATGGAGAAAAGTTATGAAAAATAAAATTGTTAAAAGACTTCTCGCAGGTACGCTGGTCTTAGTAATGGTAATGAGCACAGCGGGCTGCGGCACAACAAAGACTACAGTAGAAACAGAGACGGTGGCGGAGACAGAGACGGAATCCGAGGAGGAGAAATCCGGGGAGGAGAAACTCCTTGCCAATACGATCGCAGCTGCGGTCGGCACCGGATCGGTCGAGGGCGTCGATAAGGAGGAGACAGTATACGTGTTCACAGACGCAAGCGGCAACACGGAGAATGTTAAAGTCAGCAACTGGCTGCGAAATACCGACGGAAACAAGGCTGTCAATGATTCGACTTCCCTCACTAATATCAGCAACACCTCAGGTGACGCCGTCTACAGCGCAAGCGGGGAGGAGTACACCTGGAGTACGGGCGGAGAGGACGTTTATTATCAGGGCGAGACCACGAAGCAGCCTCCTGTCAGCGCCGGCATTACCTACTATCTGAACGGGCAGGAGATTTCGCCGGAGGAAATTGCCGGAAAATCCGGTAAAGTGACGATTCGCATCAAGTATGAAAATCATGAAAAATATAATGACGTCTATGTGCCGTTCACCGCGGTGACGGGGATGACATTTGCAAATGAAGACGTAAAGAACGTCACCGTCGACAACGGGACGGTCATCTCTGAAGGCAGGAACACCGTCGTTCTCGGAATGGGCTTCCCGGGACTCATGGAGAGCCTTCGGGGCGTAAAGGAAGACTCCAAAGAACGGGTGAAGACTCTTGGCGCAGACATAAAGGAATTAAAGAGCGAGCTCGGAGACGACAGCGGTAAAGACGACGATAAGGCTGATGAGATTGAAGACAGGATCGATGACATCGATATCCCGTCGACAGTCGAAATCAACATGGACGCGAGCAGCTTCAAAGTCGGTATGTGCATGACAATGGTCTTTTCGAATTTCCCGGGCAGCGAGGATGACGGGCAGTTGGAAAAAGACCACGCAGCTCTGCTCGCCGACATGGACGAGGCTGTCAGCGACATCACAAAGACCGGTGACAAGGTCGCGGACGGGGCGTCGGTACTTTCGGACGGCATCGGGACGGCAAATGAAAATATGCCGGCCCTCACGAGCGGTACGAAGCAGCTGCTCGACGGTATTCGCGAATATACAGACGGAGTCTCCCTGGTGAACAATGGGGCTAAACAGCTGAGTGACGGCGCGGGCAGCGCCGAGAGCGGAGCGGCTCAGTTGGCATCCGGAATAAAGACGTATACGGACGGCGTATCTGCCGTCAATGACGGAGCTGGGGAACTTCTTGAAGGCACGCAGAGCGCCGGGGACGGAGCGGGAACGCTGCTGTCCGGCATCCGCTCCTATACTGACGGCGCGGATCAAATCAATGAGGGCATGAAAGCTCTGGCGGCCGGAACAAAGGAACTGAACGAGACAGTGAAAAACTTCCCTGACGACTCCGCAAAACTCCTTTATATAAGTGACGCTGCTGCAAAGCAGGCAGGAGACGCTGCGGAAGCACAGGCCAAAGAGCAGCTTCCCGCTCAGGTGAAAGCTGCCGGTGAGGCGGCGCATAAAGCTGCAATGGGAGGTCTTGATGAGCAGGTTTCAGGTATCGTTTCAAAGGCTCTCGGAACAGTTCAGGAAAATCTGGATGCGCAGGCGGAGAGTGCAGGAAAGGAGGCTGTAGCTGCCCTTAATGAGACGCTGGATATGCAGGCGGAGAATGCAGGTAAGGCTGCTGTGCAGAAAGTACAGGAGACTTTGGATGAGACTGCGAAAGCTGCAGGTGACGCCGCTTTAGAAGCTGCCAATGTGGATGAGGCTGTGAAAACTGCAGGTGATAACGCCGAAGCTTTTGTGAATGAGACACTGGATGAGAGAGCTGCCGGCATTGGTCAGGCCTCGGCTGATCTTGTGCGGAGCCAGCTTCAGGGAATGGCGTCGCAGGCCGGCCAAAAAGCCAGAGCTTCTGCGGAAGCCTCTATGGACACACTCGCTCAGTCTGTCGGAGACCAGGCTGCATCGGCAGCTAGAGAAGCCATGGCAGAGAATGCCGCCATGGCCGGTGAAGAAGCTGCCCGGAAGGCCACGGAAGACATTGATAATTCTGCTGACGCAATCGGCCAGAGTGCAGCATCGGCAGCCGCTGCTGCAGATTTCTCAGATGCTGCCGGTCAACTGACAAACGGACTGGCTTCCGCCGCGGCGGAAGCTGTGAGAAGTCAGATCGCGGCACCGGAAGTCAGCGCGGATTCATCGGATGTGAGTGTCAGCATAGAACTGCCGGGAATGGATGCTATATATTCCGCCCTGTATGAAGGTTATATTGCCAAGGGCTGCAGTGAGGAAGAAGCCCAGAGTATGGCGGCCGGCCTAGTAGGAGATTATACAAGCTCCGCAGTGGATTCGGCCAACGCTCAGCTGTCGGGACTTGTCGGTGAAAAGATGCAGGAAGCAGCCCGGAGCGGTGCGGAGCAGGCGGCGGACGCAATCCGCTCTTCTATCTCAGAAGATACGATTGCTTCCGCAATCAGCCAGACCGGTGCAGTAGAAGGAACACTTCGAAACGCTGCATCGGCGGCTGCGTCGGGAGCAGCATCGGAAGCTGTCCGGAATGCGGTGCCGGAAGCTGCAAGAATAGCAGCCCAGAGCACAGCGGAAGCTCTTGCGGAAAATGTAGCCAGAGAAGTGGCCGTAAGTACCGTGCAGTCTGTGGCTCCGGATGCAGCAGCCACGGCGGCAGAGGAAACTGTTCTAAGCGCTGCCGGGGAGATCGCCGATCAGACGGCGGAATCCGTTTATAAGCAGGTGGCTCCGACGGTTGCAAGGCAGACGGCAGAGAGTGTCGCAGGACAGATCCTTCCGGACGCTGTCCGTCGGACAGCAGAAAATGTTACGAAACAGGCAGTTACACAGACGGCGGATTCTGTCGCACAGAGTGTTGTACGGCAGGCAGTGCCGGAAGCTGTGAGACAGACAGCGGAAAATGTTACGAAACAGGCAGTGCCGGAAGCTGTAAGACAGACAGCGGATTCCGTCGCAAGACAGGTGATTCCGGAAGTCGCAAAGCAGACGGCGGAGAGTGTCGTCGGCACATCTGCGGTGTCTACGGCGAGATCGATAGCTGAAAAGACGGCATCTTCTGTTGCTGTATCTGTCGCAAAAAATGTCGTCGGTGAATTTGGTGAAGGAGCGGCAGCCCTCGATAACGGCGCATCAAAACTCCTTGCCGGTACGAGTGCTCTTAGCGAAAACTCCGGAACACTTACAGACGGCGCGGCTGCTCTGGCAGACGGCCTTGGAAAACTGACTGACGGCACAAAGACGCTGCAGTCAGGTACAGCCCGGTTGGCCGAAAATAACGGAACACTGACCGGCGGCGCGGATGAACTTGCTGCAGGACTCACGACCCTGGCAGACGGAGCTGACACACTTTACACAGGGACGGCTGCATTGACAGCCAATAATTCGAAGCTGGTAGATGGGACACAGGAGCTCCTTAACGGCTCTGACAAACTTGCGGAAGGGATGCAGAAGATTTTTGACGGATCAGTTGAACTAAAGGACGGTCTCGTAAAATTTAACGAGAAAGGTATCCGCAAGCTCGCCGAACTCTATGAAGTCGATGTGAAGGACCTCGACGGACGTATCGAAGAACTGAAAGAAGCCGCATCTTCCTACCGCACGTTCAGCGGTGCTCCGGAAGACATGGACAGCACTGTGAAGTTCATTATTAAAGCGGACGCGGTCGGCTGAGTCTGCCGCCGCTGTGTCTGCCGGCATCATGTCCACGGATTGGGCAGAAGGGTGTCTGGGAGGTTGCAATGAATCAATTTGCTTTTATATTTCTCATAGGGGCTGCGATATCCGCAGGTATTTTCGGGAAACTCACAACGCGGGGAGCCCAGCTGGTGAAATTTGACCGCAGGCTGGCCGTTATGGCGGCGATCTGGGGGGTGTGCGCGTTGGGCGAGACCTGGCTCGGGCATCTGATCGGCCGCTGGGTCCTCAGTTTTGATCTTAAGGAGCGGGATATACTTCTTGTGCACATCATCGCAGGTGCCATACTGGTCGTGGCAGGGATGAGAATGCTGTTCCTCGCGTTCGAGCGAAAGACCCTGATTGAGCATCGGATGGATGAAATCGACGTCAGACACGACGCGATCCTCGGAATCCGCCTCTGTCTTCTCAGCCTCATGGCCGGGGCAGCCCTGGGGCTTCTTGAGTACAGCCTCAGGGAAGTTCTCCTGGTGATTGGCTGCATGTCTGTCTGTTTCACTGCGGCGGGCTATTTTGCCGGCAGAGCTTACGGCGTTGGACTTTGCCGCAGAGCATACATGGTCAGCGGCGCGCTTCTGTGCGCGGCAGGAGTGCTGGTGCAGCTGCCGGGTGCCTGATACATAACTGAGATAAAAGACTTGCTTTTAAGAGGGAAACCGTATAAACTGAATGTTCGAGACAATGTGGGAGTGCAGGGGGCGTTTATGCCGCCTGCATGACCTGAATTATGCGGGAAATCTCGGGGAAGAGATTTTGCGCTGACATGGTAAGGAGAGCCAGATGAAAATAGTAGTTTTATGCGGCGGGGTTTCAACGGAGCGGGCGATCTCCATCGTTTCCGGTGTAGGTGTCTGCAAGGCTTTGCGAAGCCGTGGCCACGAAGCCATTCTTCTCGATGTGTTCTTCGGCAATGAGGATGCGGATCTGATGGACGCGTTCCCGGAAGATTATGACGTTGACGGGGCAGCAAAATACATTCATACATTTGACAGCAGAGTAGCCAGCGCGGTCGCCAACAGATCGCGGAGTTTCTTTGGAGCAAATGTCATCACTCTTTGCCGTATGGCCGACATCGTATTTCTTGCTCTTCACGGTGAGAACGGTGAGAACGGAAAGGTGCAGGCGACATTTGATCTGCATAAAATTAAATATACAGGCACCGGTTATATGAGCTCCGCTCTGTCTATGGACAAGACCCTGACAAAAATTATGCTGGAGCACGGCAATGTACCGGTACCGCACGGCACAACGGTCCATAAAGGCTATGACTCTGTGGATATCCGCGATATCGGTCTTTCCTATCCGGTCGTTGTGAAGGTCGCGTGCGGGGGTTCATCTGTCGGCGTATACATTGCCAAAAATGATGATGAGTACGTCGCGGCTCTGGATCAGGCATTCGAACTCGAGGATGAGGTCATTATCGAGGAGTATATCAATGGTCGTGAGTTTTCTGTCGGCCTGATTGACGGCAAAGCTCTGCCGGTCATCGAAATTGTCCCAAAAGTCGGTTTTTATGATTATAAAAACAAGTATACTGCCGGTGCGACAGATGAATACTGCCCGGCCAGGATATCAGAAGAGCTTACGAGAAAAATGCAGCACTATGCGGAGGAAGGCTATCGGGCCCTCTTTATGAAGTCCTACGCCCGCCTTGATTTTATGATGGATGCGGACGGAGAGATGTACTGTCTTGAAGCGAACACTCTGCCGGGAATGACGCCGACATCCCTCATGCCTCAGGAGGCAGCGGTCCTCGGTATGGATTATCCGTCATTCTGTGAGAAATTGATTGAAGTATCACTTGCAAAGTATTAAAAGGAATATGCAGATGAAAAATATGACAATCGAAAACATCGCCGCTTCCTGCGGCGGTGTTCTTCATAACTGTGATGATATACTTAAGAATGAGGTGACCGGCGTTACGACTGACAGCCGCGCGGTCACTGCGGGAAATCTTTTTATCGCCATGCGAGGGACCCATGACGGTCACGACTTCGTGCCGTCGGCAATCGAAAAGGGCGCGATGTGCGTTGTCGTCGAGAAAGCGCCGAAAGACGCTGCATATCCGTTTATAAAAGTCACGAAGACCGCGATCGCGATCCAGAGAATAGCGGAATTTTATCGTGTCTCACTCGGCATTCCGGTAGTGGGAATAACCGGATCTGTCGGCAAGACTTCAACCAAGGAGATGATCGCGTCTGTACTCAGCCGGAAATACAATGTCCTGAAGACGGCCGGAAATTTCAACAATAATCTCGGTCTTCCCCTCACGATCTTCAGGATCACGGATGAGCATGAGATCGCTGTTCTTGAGATGGGCATAAGCCATTTCGGAGAGATGACGGATCTTGCCCGCACAGCCCGCCCGAACACCATGGTCATCACTAATATCGGTACCTGCCATCTTGAGTTCCTGAAAGACCGCGACGGAGTCTTTGAGGCCAAGACAGAGTGCTTTGAGTATGTCGACTTTGAAAATGGCACCGTCGTGCTGAACGGCGAGGACGATAAGCTGGCAAAAGTGGATCAGGTCCACGGAAGAGCGCCGATCTTTTACGGCTGTGACGATTCCTTCAGAGTCTACGCCGATAATATTCAGCCGAGAGGCATCGAGGGCATTTCCTGCACAATCAATATGGATGACAGGTCTTTTGATGTCATGATCCCGGTGCCCGGGAGGCATCAGGTCATGAACGCGCTGGCAGGCGCAATCGTAGGTTCTGTCTACGGCCTTACGGATGACGAGATTAAAGCGGGAATTGAGAGCCTTGAGCCGCTCGGAGGTCGTTTCAAGGTTCTTAAAAACATTGGCATGACTGTCATCGACGACTGCTATAACGCGAACCCGATGTCGATGAAGGCATCCCTTGGCGTACTTTCGGATGTGGAGGAGAGGACGGTCGCAATACTCGGCGATATGGGAGAGCTGGGTGAAAATGAAGCGGCCCTTCACCGCGAAGTCGGGGAAGCAGCAGGCGAGATGTCCATTGATACATTCATTCTTGTCGGGGAGCTCGCCAGGAACATTGCGGAAGGCATCCGAAGCGTGAAGCCCGACGCTGAGATTCTGTGGTTCCCGACTGTCGACGAAGCTATCCCGGAGATTAAAGACGCAGTCAGACCGGGCGATGTCGTGCTTGTCAAGGCATCCCACTTCATGCATTTTGACCGGATCGTATCGGAACTTACCGCATAAAAGATGTCAATATAGACGGAGTCGGCACTGCACGCAGCAGTCATTTGCAAATGATGTC
>JBGUWZ010000064.1:0-8920 GCA_045221675.1 Lachnospiraceae bacterium
ATTTAATCACTATTCCGAGGGTTCAAAAAAAGCACCTCGCCAATTGAAGTGCTTTTTTAGCTAACGGTTAACCCGTGAATGGTAACACTTTTTTCACAGCCCCTATTCGGTCGCAGTCATCATAGTTTATAGCCTCCCTTGCCCCGGTACTTTTACTATGAACTATGGCGCTGCGCAGGGGTCAATACTTTTTTGTCACTTAGCCGCATTCACCATGGTCGCAACATCTTCGGCTCTCAGACCAAAGTCATCATCACCGCCTGCTCCGTAGGCAAGGACTGCATAATTATAATCGCCTGCCGTCCAGATTGTCTTGGTCGCTTCTCCCTCGCGGTTTCCAAAGCACTTCACTTCCTGTCCGTCCACATCCTGTGTCCACTCGTACTTATATGGCGTGGAGTCCATAGAAACATCTCCATCAGTGCCGGATGGAATCCTGCCTTTGATCACGCTCATTTCAACTGCCGCTGCAGGGCAGAAGGTCTGTACCACTCCGTCCATATAGCGATATGTGATCTGGCCCATCTCTCCGAGAACACCCAATGTTATCTCTGTTCCGTTCAGGTCGGCCAGAGAATCAATACCCGCGCCCTCACATGCTTCCTCGGCTGTCGCCGCCTGCGTCCAATTAGTGTGTCCGCCAAGAGCAGTCTCTTCCGGTACCGATGTATCCGCATTTTCTGAATCCTCCGCAACATCCAGACCTGTTATACTGGCTGCAGGTTTTACACTGAGAGTGACATTGCCGGTGGCTTTGCTCTGAACGGTTACAATCAGATCATACTCGCCTGAGTCGAGCGTGGCGCCCTCAGTCGCCTTCCCGCTAATCATCATCTCGTACTTTACATTGTCCCTGTCCGGAAGCTCATCTATACTCTGATCTTCCTCCACTTCAATGAACCCTATGAGAACTTTTCCTTCGTCATTCAGGTCACTGACAATCTCGATTCCTTCGCCCTCTGCGACGCTAATGTAGCCGCCCTGTACAAAGTCATCCTCTTTGGCGTTGCTTAATTCGATGGCAGCCGCTTTTTCATTGGATAAATCCATCGTAATAGAACTCTCTTCAGATGCCCCGCATCCTGTCGTGAACATTGCCAGTGCCATTACTGCAGCCGTCGCAATTGCTGCTGCCTTTTTAAACATAATAATTTACCTCCGTTTTTTATAAAAATAGTGTGTTTTCCAAGTGTTTATTTTTTTATACGATGAATCCTTTAAAAAGTCACTATTTTTTATAATCCCATTTACCTGTCTTTTTTGCCCTTCTCTGTTTTTCAAGAACGCCTAGGCGTTCTTGCCGATAATCACAGCAATCGTTTCCTTCCGCGACAGATTTCGTCCGTGCGTTTATGTATTTTAAATGCACAATAAAACAATTTTATCTTGTCGTTATGACATAAGAAAACTACAATTAAATTAATTTATATAACCGGAAAGGTTATCCGGAAGGAGGAAAGATATGAAAGAAAAGCTCGTAATAGGATACTACGGCAACGGAAAAAGTACGAACAGATACCATATTCCGCACCTCATGCGCAGGGGTGATAAAATCGAGGTCAAGACAATTTACGCGAGACGCCTTCGTGACTCATGGGCAAGATGGGACGGCGTGTATTATACGGACAAGGAAGAAGAACTGCTTGGAGACGATGAACTTGATGTTATTATCGTCACAACTCCCCCTGAAGCTCATTATGAAATCGCGAAGAAGGTCATCGAATCCGGACACAATGTTGTGCTGGAGAAACCTTTCACACACAGTGTCGCACAGTCTCAGGAGCTCTTTGACCTCGCGAGGGAGAAGGGAGCAATGCTTCAGTGTTATCAGAACCGGCGCTTCGACAGCGACTTTCTGACTGTTCAGAAAGTTATCGCCTCCGGAAAGCTGGGCGAGCTCGCAGAGGTCGAAATGCACTTTGATTACTACCGGCCGGAAATTCCGGAAGGCGCACATGCCTTCACTAAAGCTGACTCCTATGTCTATAACCACGCCTGCCACACGGTAGATCAGGTGCTCTCTTACTTCGGAATCCCCGATGAGAAGCATTTTGACGTAAGACAGCTCCTTGGCTCAGGCCGGATGAACGATTATTTTGATCTGGACTTTTATTATAATAAGGGAACGGATCAATACGATGTTATGCCGGGAGGCCTCAAGGTATCCGTCAAGTCCAGCTACTTCAGAGTGAAGGAACGCCCAAGTTTTGTGGTCTACGGCAGACGCGGTATGTTCGTCAAAGCCGGGAAGGATCGTCAGGAGGCTGACCTAAAGAAATTCTATCTGCCAGACCATAAGGATTTCGGACTCGACGCCCCCGAACATTTCGGAACTCTGACCTATTATGATGCAGAAGGACATTATCACGAGGAACTTGTCGAGTCCGAGAGAGGAGATTACGGTATCTACTATGATTATCTCTATGAGACAATCAAGAACGGTGCTCCGATCCTGGTGACCGAGGAGCAGACAATGACACAGATGCGGCTTCTTGAGGAGGCTACAAGTAAACTTGTCTGACAACAATCATGATCACGATACAGGGCTGTCGCATCAGACGGTGTCACCACTATATATGGCAGACATTTGCAAATAACGTCTGCCATATATAGTGGTGGCTCGCCTTAATGCGGCAGCCCCTTTTTTGCACATATACCAATAATCATTACTTCATTTGCTTTACAAAGCGGAACATTCCGTCAAAATCCCCGCTCTCATATTCGCTGCCGGTTTCCGGATGACGCGAATCAGAGTGATGTTTATTAAAAAACTCAACGATATGGAACCCGCACTTATTGACGTAGAAATGAATGTTCCTGGTCTCGAAATACGGAGTACAGGTCTCCCAGATTTCTGTCTCCGGATAGAGGCGCTCGACCTCCTTCCAGGCGGCATAACCAATTCCTTTGCTGTGAATTCCCGGATTAACAAACAGTAATTCCAATTCATTATGCTGCGTTTCTTCATTGATTTTCAGGACAAGACCCCCGACAATCCTGCCATCCTCGCGGATACGATAAGCGATTCCATGGTCGATACTGTTCTCGATGGTTTTCCGGGAAATGATTTCTCCATCCTCTTCAAAATGATTGTCCCTCATGCCGAATTCTTCCGTCGCGCCATATTTAAAAGCACGCTGATTATCGAGGATGAACTGTTCCCTGTCATCTTCTGTAAGCTGTGTCAGTGTAATAATCGCCATTTTCCCGGCCTCCTTCATAAAAAAATGCTCGGCAACAAAAGGCCTTTTTGCCTTTCATTCCGAGCTCACCCGACATCTTATCCAACAGGCGGCCTGCAAAGCATCTGCTTTACGATCCCCTACGCTACGGCGTACTGTCCTCCGATGACCGATATTGATTTGTGAAGAAAGCATACCATTAATTTCCGAAAGAAACAAGCGGTGCGAAAATATTAGAAAAAAATCTGATCCTTCCACCTGACACTATTGCCGGGAAGAAGAAATCAGCGAACGCCATAACACTCCCATGTAATCGTATCAATAACCGGGAATTCCTGCGTCCCGATCGGCTCACCCGTGCTGTAAGTTGAGAACACGTCACAGGAAATCAGAGTTTCTTCTCGCGTTATCCCTTCGACCGGTGTATGTCCGACTACCTGCAGGAGTTTTTCAGGCTTATACATCTTCCCTTCATAATACTGCGGCCGGTACCAGATCGGAGAGGCGTCCTGCCACATTTCTCCACAGCCGAAGCCATTGATCGTATTAACAACAGTATCGATGTCGTTATATTTATCGTCCGGCACATATCGTCGGACAAATGCATCCGCCAGACCACCATGAGAAAACAGGACATTATCGATCCGGTGCAGGTAAGCCAACTGACTGTCATCAGGCAGCGAATCCCGAAGAATCCTCAGCTTCTCGCAGACTGTCCACTGCGCAATTCCGGAATATCCGCTTTCTCTTTGATTCCATAAATAACAGACATCGTGATTTCCGTAGCACCAGAGAGTATCTGGATACTCTTTCGCGAATTTAATTGCCGAATCATAGGTCTGGACGTACAAATCTAAGTTAAATTGCTGCCTCCAGTCATCAGCGATGTCCATCAGACAGACTGCCCGGTCCACTTTTACTGACTGTCCTGCAGGTATTTCTTTCATCAGTTCCGATGCCCGTTGGAACATCCATGGTTTCAGATGAACATCTGGAATTACAAGTATCTTCACTTTTAGCAGCCTCCTTTCACATAAAGCCGGAGTTTTCAGCCGTGCTTCCTCTCTGCCGTAACTCCATTGTATCATATCCTCTTTAATGAATTTTTCTGTCTGTATAAAAAACAGCAGAATCTCAACTGCTAAAATATTAATAAAGTGCAATGTTGTGGCAATCCCGGAATCAATATGCCGGTATAAGCCATTCAGGGTAACAAAAAAGGCTTTCATCCAACCCTTGTATTGTACTCGCGAATCAAATCATACATATGAAAATGTTCCCCACAGCTTCGCACCCGATCCAGTTTCATTCCCAGCTGTTCATAACGGGCTGCTTTATCTCTGTCATCCGTATCCAGAATCACCGGGATCATTCTTTCATCTGCCAATGCGTATGTGTATTCCATCATCTGACGCATATAACCCTGTCTCTGATATTCTTTCCGAACGACCAGCATCTCAATACGCAGAAACTTCCTCTTTTCTTTCCGCATACGGGTCTCAATAGTCCCGCCGTCACTGAAGCAGGCATCAATGAACCTCTTCATGTTCCGGAAGCCTCCGAGCGCTTTCTTTTCGGCGGCAATCATCCTCATGCCATCCGAAAAACCAATCGCCCCGCCTGCGCCTTCTCCTGACAGCATCAGATATCCTTCCTGGCGGTCAGATGTTGTATACAGTACACCACTCCTGTACGCTGCCTGCACAATTCCATGGATATAAGTGAACATATCTTCTCTGGCAGATATGAATTTTATCAATCCGATGTCTGCTTCATTGTAGGTATAATCATAAAAAGCCTCTGCAATCTGCCGGGATATCTCCCGCAGCTGTTCCGCACTTAGCCCCTGCAGCTTTTTCATAACAGGTCTCTTTCCTGTAATCCGCTTTTCGATATTTCCTGCATAATCGGGATCCTGTGCCATCGCTTCACAATGCTCCATTCCGAGACGCACGATCACCTCTGCGTCCGGCCAGAGCTTTTTCACCAGCGGCATACTTGTCTTTGTGTACAGTTCTTTCTCTCCCCAGTCAAAGCTGATTCTCTTTTGGACCTCCCGGGAAATGACCGGGGTATTTCCCACCACACAGTCTCTTCCGATATGGATGATGCTCTCTTTATCAAAGGCAAGGAAAGAATCTGCCATATGCTCCGCTATATCCCGGCCATAGCGTTTTACAAAATCCAAGATTCCCTTTTCCCTGTTTTTGATGATCATATCCTGCTGCCATACCAGCACCGGCGCAAAAATTTTCCGCATAACAAAACCCAATCTGGCAACCGGAGCTCCATCCAGATAAATATGTTCAATCTTCAGATCACCATATTGAAGAAGATGAAGCGACACGGCACATCCGAGGGAAGCTCCATACAGTAACCGGATCTGTGTTAATCCCTTCCGCTGCAGATAGTTATGTAGCGCGAATGCCTCTGCTTTTGCAGACCTGAAAGATCTTTTCTCGCTGCCGTGGCTGCCCATGTCCGGCGTGATGAAATAATACTTCCCGCCAAACTTACTGCCCACCACTTCATACATCTTTTCACCCGTAATGCCCATCGGATGAAGAAGAATGATTACCGGGTCTCCCTTTATTCCGTGCGTATGAATATACATTCTCTGTGTCCTCCTGTCATATCAAAGCAGTGCGCATATTGTCTGATCCGCCAAAAGAGAGCAGGTCCGAAATCAATCGAATCCTGCATACTCCGCTATTCAATGTCTTTGTGCTTCTTCATGGATACATTTGCAATCCATACCGACACGATAACACCAATGATAACTACAGCAGGAAATGCCCATACAGGGCTGACCGACATCAGAGTATCTCCATACCCGGCAGGCATCTCTTCTATTGCACACTCATAAGTATAGGCACGGTTAAACCAGATCTGGCCATAATAGCCGAAGCTGGAGAAGGTCATCAGAACCGTACCTGCAATATCTCCGAACCGGCTGTAGCTTGTCACTCCCCTGACAGCCTCTGCCAGAGCCGTAATGACGATCAGCGGCACCACATGCCACATGACTGCATCTCTTATGATGAGCAGCAGAAGCAATATCCCCAGAAACAGGCAGACAGCCGCCCCGGGTGCCTGCACGCTTCGAAATGCGCGGATCACAATCGGCGACAGCAGCAGTCCTGCCGTGATCTGATAACAAACGAAGAATATCGGGTGGATTGATCCGGTCACACAGACGACTGCCGTGACAGCTGCGTACAGGACTGCATACAGCAGCATCCATAATGCATTTTTGCGGTTCCATTTGTTGTCCATACTCTGCCTCCTTGTTAGATACAACTAACCAACTTTTAGTTAAGCATATCAACCAAAGGATGTCAAGCTCAGTCCACTTTTTCTCCTCCCTTCTCCTCCGCCTCTTCTGCTGAATATCAGAGAAGACCTTGCAGAGCAGTTTCCCGGTGTCGAATGTCCGAAAAAGGATGAACTCGAATTAAAAAGTCCTGACCGTCCATATCTTGTGATAGAATATAGATGCCTGCAACAAGTGAAAAGAAGCGTGACTTGAATATTGCATCCAGATAAATAATGATAATCAATTAATTCTAAAAGAGAAAAAAACATGAGAAAGATCGGACTCAAAGATTTCTACAACTACAAATACATTTCATCTCTAACGCTCTCTCCGGAGGGCGACAAGCTTGCCTATATTGTTTCGTCCGTTAATGAAGAAGACAATGACTACGATTCAAACCTGTTCATGATGCGAAGAGACGCAGAGGGAAAGAACTGGCAGGAGGTTCAGCTGGTCACGGACGGCAAGGCAGGAGAATTCTTTTTCGAAGACAATGACACGATTCTTTTCCAGGCAAAGCGGGGCAAGGATCAGAAAAAGGGCGAGGAGGCGCCGATCACGGTTTTTCAGCGTCTGTCTCTTGGCGGGGGCGAAGCCCGAAAGGCCTATGAATTTCCTATTCCAGTGTCGGATCTCAGGAAGCAGCCCGACGGAAATTATCTGCTGACCGGACAGACTTTCGTCAAATATCCTGATTACTACGCCATGTCGGAAGCCGGAAAAAAGAAGGTCCTCAAAGAAATCAAGGAAAATAAGGACTATGAGGAACTTACGGAGTCTCCTTTCTGGAGTAACGGGGAAGGGATTACCCAGGGTACCCGAAATACGCTTTTCCATTACGATGTGAAAACAGGAAAACTGAGAAGGCTTACAGATACGCTTTTTACCGTTGACTGCTTCGAGGTAATCGGCGGCTTTGCGTATGTGATTGGACGCACGTTTGAGAACAGAGAAGAGTATAAGAGCGGACTGTATCGTATTGATGTTGCGACCGGAATCTGCACGGAATTGGTGCGTCCGTATCTCCAGATTATGGAGATGGGAAAGATTAATGACAAGCTCATCGTTCTGGGAAGCGAATGCAAAAGATACGGGGAAAACGAAAATCCCTTCTTCTATGTTTACGATACCGCCGGCGAAGAGAAGGATTTCACGCTTCTTCGTAAGGCGGACGAGGGCGTTTTCGACGGTGTGATCAGCGATATTGAGTATGGCAGCTGGCGCGGTCTCAAGTCGGATGGAAACTATGTGTACTATATGGCGGTCGACGGCATCCGCAACGTGCTCCGGCGGATCGGACTTGATGGGAACGCAGAGACTCTCGTGAATAAGGAAGGCGCGCTCTATGATTTTGATGTCCTGCGGGGCGACCTTTGGGTGATGGGGCTCTATGACATGAAACTGCAGGAGATTTATCATGCGGATCAAAAGGGCAGCCTGCGCCAAATGACCGGGCTCAATGTCACGGCACTCCGCGGCAAATATATCGCGCAGCCCGAATATATATGCACACAGTATCATAGTGACCGATATGGTGATGAGGAGATCGATGGCTGGGTACTGGCTCCCAGAGGCTACGAGACCGGAAAAAAATACCCGGCAATACTGGATATCCACGGCGGACCGAAATGTGCATACGGGCCGGTCTTCTTCCACGAGATGCAGCACTGGGCTTCGGAGGGATATTTTGTCATGTTCTGTAATCCCCACGGCTCGGACGGCAAAGGAAATGAATTCGCTTACCTTGATATGCAGTGGGGCGGGATCGATTACGAGCAGATCATGGCCTTCGTCGATCATGTGCTGGAGGCGTACCCGGATATCGACAGGGCAAATCTGTGCTGCACCGGCGGCAGTTACGGCGGCTTCATGAGCAACTGGATCAACGGTCATACGGGCAGATTCTGCTGCATTGCGACCCAGAGGAGTATTATGAACTGGATCACGATGTACGGCGTCAGCGACATTCCGCCGCTTATGTGCGGCGAGACCTGCAATACCGATCCCTATTCTCAGGAAGGATTTGCCCAGATGTGGGACGTCTCTCCCCTGAGGTACATCGGCAATGCCAGGACTCCGACCCTGATCATTCACAGCGACGAGGACTACCGCTGCCCGATCGGGGAGGGATATCAGCTCTTTACGGCACTGAAACATAAAGGCGTTCCTGCCAAAATGGTCGTCTTCCACGGCGAGAATCACGAGCTTTCCAGATCCGGCAAGCCGAAGCACAGGGTCAAACGTTTGGAAGAAATCACGGAGTGGTTTAGAATCTATACGGCAGGCAGCGCAGATAATTCATCCGCATATTAAGCCGGAAGCTGCACATGATTTCAATCGAGTAGGAGGGGGTGATTAACCCCCGTCCTCTCACACCACCGTGCGTACCGTTCGGTACACGGCGGTTTCAATAGTTGACGTG
>JBGUWZ010000065.1:0-34787 GCA_045221675.1 Lachnospiraceae bacterium
TATCAAACTCAAAAGCCTTTGTCAACAACTTTTTTGTTTTATTATCAAAGTTTTTATTTTTCCGCACCGCTCTTTTGCGGTGCAGAAAATATATTAGCACCCTCAAATCATATTTGCAAGTATTAATTTACTTTTTTTCACTAATTTCATATCCGTCCTCAAAGAAGCCCCAACACCCTGGGAAGCATCGTAAAAACAGGATTATAAGTGTACATTACCGAAAGGACCTCACTCTCCTGCACCTCTCCGAGCAGCGAACTCTCGGCTCCGCCGACTATATAAGATAAACGGAGCAAAGCAAAAAGAATCCATATGATAACTGCCCCCTTGACCACACCCAGGATCAGACCTGCAAGATGATTAAATCCACTGATGACCGGGGCTTCGGACACAAGAGTCAGTATGATCCTCACTATACACATAACGAGGTAAGTCACTATGAAAGTCACTATAACAGCTAACAGTCTTATCAAAAATCCGGATAAAAGCTCTGACAGGTAGGTCCTTACAGTATCTGTCTGAAGAAGCATCCCGACTACCTCCGGATCCCCCTCCCTGACAACATCCCTCACACCTTCGGGAAGTGGAAGATACTCTGCCCAGCCAAGGTCACCGCTGCCGTTCTCAAGACTTCTGATCCTGGCATCCACAAACTTTTCCGACCTCTGCATGGCCACATTGTTGATCGTCTTCGATGACATAAACAGGTCATTCACCCTCGGCGAAATGAACACCGAGGCAGCTATTGAAATAATAAGTATAGAAATTGAAATGACTGTGCGCATCGCCCCTCTGTAGAATCCCCACAGAGCAATGATCGTCCACACAGCCATCACAACAATCGTCAGTGAATTTGAAAACATATACACCCTCAATTGGCAGGACCCAAATTGTATGTCCTTTAATCAAGTTCGATTACTTTCGTGTTCATATCCGTTACGACCAGATATCGTTTTCTTCCGATTTTCTGTACTCCGGACAAGTTTCCTTCCTCGACGCCCCCGTAGAAGCGGCATATGCCTTTCTTAGTGTATATGGCGAGCTCAGAGCTGCTGCTGAGGAGTATCTCGCTGCCGCATACACTGATCCTGTCATACACAATTTCTAAATCCGTCTGCGAGATCATTTTTCCGTTTCCGCTATAGATCTCCATCCGGTAAGGGTACGTCGAATTTCTGTTCCTAAATATAAATCCGGCAAATCCGTCGCCCGTAAACGTGCTGACAACCTCATCTTCGAAATCTACCGCAGCGTTTTCCGTCAGTCTGCCGCTGCCCCCATAGAAAGAGACTCCGTTGTCCCTGAATACTGCAGCGACAGTATCATTTATATACCTGATATCGGGAATCACTATACCGGAATAATTCATGTTCGCGATGATCTTGTCAGAGCTGTCCGGATTCCTGAAGCTGTAAAAGATAAGGTTTGTCGAGACTGCACCGTTTACTGCGGTGACATATGAGACAGCCAGCTGCTTTCCGTTCTCCGAAAGAGCCATCGACACCGGAAAGCCGGTTTCCTCCGCAGATTTTGATAATGTCGCGATCCGCGCGCCTTCCGCAGAATAATAGACGATCTCCATACCGCTTCCGCTCTCGAGAACACAGGCTACATTGCCGGACTTGGAACAGCATGCGTAAAGAATCGGCATTTCAGTTGCAAATGACCCCACTTTCCCATCCTCATCATACACCTGCACTTCCGATCCTCGCCGGTCATAAATCAGAATGGACTTTCCGAATGTGGACACACAGGGCTGCGTCATATTATAAGCGACATACCACACGGATTCGAGATCCGATTTCAGAAGCGATGCCCCGTCAGCGCTGTAGCGCAGGAGCCTGCCCTGGATATAGCGATAGTTCGATATGTTATCTGCGGAGGTCTCCTCGGAAATGACCTCATACGAATCATATGACCGTCTCTCGTACACGCGGAACGCAATCACCGCTGCAACAAAAAGGACAACGATAATAAGAGCCGCGCGTATATACACGGCTCTCCTGTGGTTGCGTATCCGCACTCTATATGCATCAATTTCATTTTTCGGCAGTTTTTCGCTCTCAGTGATCATGTCCCTGAATGACGCGAACGCATTGCCGAGTATACTGAAAATATTCCGCATACTTTACTTGCCTTCTACAAACTCCTTTGTCTGCTCATAGATACCCTGAGCGTCAAGTCCATACTTTTTGTAAAGTTCAAGAGCCGGACCGGATTCTCCGAAGACATCGTGAAGACCGATTCTTCTGACCGGGACCGGACACTTCTCTGTGATAGCCTCACAGACAGCTCCGCCGAGACCGCCGATCACTGAGTGCTCTTCCACAGTGACGATCTTCCCTGTCTCTTTAGCCGCCTTCACGAGGAGTTCCTCGTCGATCGGCTTTATCGTGTGAATATTAATGAGCCTTGCGCTGATACCGTCCGCCGCAAGCAGCTCGCAGGCTTCCATGGCAGCGGTGACCGGCAGGCCGGATGCCACAATCGTGACATCTGAGCCGTCGCGCAGTGTAATGCCCTTGCCAAACTCGAACTTATAATCCGGGTTAGTGTTGAACACCGGAGACGCGAGTCTCGCGAGTCTCAGATAAACCGGACCCTTATGCTCATAAGCCGCCTTGACAGCTTCTTTTGTCTCGATATCATCCGCTGGTTGAATGATGACCATATGCGGGATGACTCTCATGAGCGCAATGTCCTCGATGCACTGGTGGGAAGCACCGTCCTCACCGACAGAGACGCCTGCATGGGACGCACACACCTTGACATTGAGTCTCGGATAGGCGATCGAATTGCGAATAATCTCATATGCACGTCCGGTAGCGAACATGGCAAATGAAGACGCGAACACCTTCTTGCCGGTTGTCGCAAGGCCGGCGGCAATACCCATCATATTTCCTTCCTGGATGCCGACGTCAAAAAAGCGGTCCGGGAATTTCTTTCCGAATATAGCGGTCTGAGTTGATGCCGCGAGGTCAGCATCCATGACAACGATATCTTCATGGATCTCGCCGAGCTCCGCAAGCGCTTTACCATAACTTACGCGTGTTGCGATTTTCTTTACTTCCGGCATAATTCTTCTCCTGCTCTCTTAAGTTCGTCCATGGCTTTTTCATACTCTTCGGCATTGGTCGCCTTGCCATGCCAGCCCACATTGTTCTCCATGAATGATATACCTTTGCCCTTGACCGTCTTCATGACGATGCAGGTGGGCTTTCCTTTTGTCTCAGCAGCTTCTGCAAACGCGCTTCTCAGCTGATCAAAATCGTTGCCGTCCGCTACATTGATCACGTGAAAGCCGAAAGCTCTGTACTTCTCATCGATTGGATACGGGGAATTTACTTCCTCCAGCGTTCCATCGATCTGCAGATTATTATTATCTACGATGAGACAGAGGTTGTCCAGTTTATGGTTGCCGGCGAACATAGCTGCTTCCCAGACCTGACCTTCCTCGAGCTCTCCGTCGCCGAGGACAGCGTATGTGCGATAAGCCTTTTTGTCCATCTTGGCAGATAGCGCCATGCCCGTTGCCGCCGAAACACCCTGTCCGAGCGAGCCGGATGACATGTCCACGCCGGGAATAGCGATATGCGGGTGTCCCTGGAGCATTGATCCGAGATGACGAAGGGTCTCGATTTCCGAGACCGGGAAGAACCCTCTCTCTGCCAGCACAGAGTAAAGTCCGGGAGCTGCATGGCCCTTGGAGAGAACGAAACGGTCTCTGTCAGGATTATCCGGATCAGCGGGGTCAATGTTCATAATCTCATTGTACAGCAGCACCATGCACTCAGTTGCCGAGAGTGATCCTCCCGGATGTCCTGATTTCGCGTTGAACGTGCCAACGATAATGTCCTGACGGACTTTGTTGGCAATAATCTCCAGTTGCGTATTGTTCATAGCTGTGTTCTCCCTTCAAGCGCTCTGAGCAAAGTTACCTCATCAATATTTTCAAGGTCTCCGCCGACCGGCACGCCGCTCGCGATACGGGTCACCTTAATTCCCGTAGGTTTGATGAGCTTGCTGATATACATAGCGGTAGTCTCACCTTCGAGCGAAGAATTGGTCGCGATAATGACCTCCGTCACATCGCCCCCTGCCAGTCTCTTCATCAGTTCCTTCAACTTAATATCATCCGGTCCTATTCCGAGCATCGGGGAAATCGCGCCGTGAAGCACATGGTATACACCCTTGTATTTTCCCGTCTTCTCATAAGCCGCAAGATCCCTCGGAGTCTCAACGACCATAATCGTCGTCTTATCCCGCTTCGGATTGCTGCAGACCGGACACAGGTCCGCGTCTGTAAGAGTACAGCACTCCCGGCAGTACCGGACGTTGGCTCTCGCGGAAGTTATGCTCTCCGCCAGGCGCTTCACCCGGTCTTCCGGCTGGCTTATAATATGAAAAGCCAGTCTCTGCGCAGTCTTCGGTCCGATGCCCGGAAGACTGGACAGCTGTTCAATCAGAGTGCTGATGTGCCCACTAAAATAGTCCACTTCCGAGACCTCCCATGCCGCCGCCAAGATTTCCGTAGATTCCCGCCTGTTCGGCATCTACTTTCTTGAACGCCTCGTTGAGAGCTGCGACAACGAGATCTTCGAGTGTCTCGACATCATCCGGATCTACCGCTTCCGGGTCAATAGTAAGCTTCTGCACTTCTTTTTTTCCGTTCACGGAAACTTCGACCACTCCACCGCCGACTGTCGCGGTGAAGATTTTTTCGTTCAGCGCCGCCTGTCTCTCTTCCATCTGACGCTGCATCTTCTGCGCCTGCTTCATAAGGTTATTCATGTTTCCCGGCATTCCGCCGGAGAAGCCACCTCTTTTAGCCAACGTACTTCCTCCTTCATTGCTCTTATATGTGTCAGTTATCCGGTGCTTCTTGCGCCAAAACGCGTGTTTCAGTGCAATGCCCTCATGTCATTCCATGTCTTCATCAGTGACTTCGACGTTCATGGCAATGCTGTGGGCAAGGATATCATCAACATTTTTATTTTTTGACACGGTTACTTTATACAACCCATCTTCTTTATCGTCAACACCTAAAAGCACAACATCGACATGTTTGCCGATTTTTTTCTCGATAACATTCTCTATATTATGCACATTTTCGTTTTTGTGCTCCATAGCCTTCGTGCCGAAATTCTTCAGCCTGAGATAGAGTCTGCTATCACTCCCGTCGGCTTTGTATTCCGGCGGTACATCTTTCAGCATGCCCCGGAGCAGACCCGAATTCAGGCTCTCCAGGACCTGCGGCCATATTGAAAGGACCTTCTCAAGATCTTCCGGAGCCGCGTTCGGCGGCGGAGCTGTCTCGGTCTTTTCCTCCTCCATGGCCGGCAAATGATAATTATACGGATCCGGAGGGCTCATCATAAGACCGTTCATCTCAATCTCTTCGAGCTTATCTTCCAACATACGGATCCTGTCCCTCACCGAATCCTCAGTCCTCTCCATCTGCGGCCTGCACAGTCGGATGAACGCGATTTCCACCAGCACTCTTCGGTTGGTCGCAAATCTCATATTATTCTGGAGCTCGGACAACACCCGGATATACCTCATGATGATTTCCGGCGCGACACTGCCTGCCAGATTCCGCATCTTCAGAATCTGGTCTGCAGGAGCATCCACGAGGTCCATAGCCTCCTCCTCTGTCTGCACCATAAGCAGGTTCCTCAGGTACCAGATATAATCGGAGACGAACTGACCGGCCTCGCGGCCTCTCTCCATCATCTGTGCAAATGTGAGCACCGCTGCCCCCGCATCCCCCTGGATTATGCTGGCTGTGAGACTCGCGAATACATCTGTATCCACCGCTCCCAGGGCCTTCAGCGCTTTTTCATAAGTGATTTTTTCTCCCATGTAAAAGGCTATGCACTGGTCAAGAAGGGAGAGCGCATCTCGCATGGAACCGTCGGCGGAGCGGGCAACGAACTGCAGGGCTCGCTCCTCGGCCTCCACTCCTTCTTTCTGCACGAGCTCCCTCATGCGGGCTACCAGAGTGGCCGCATCGATTCTGTGAAAGTCATAGCGCTGGCATCTGGAAAGAATAGTTACCGGAATTTTTCCGACCTCGGTCGTCGCGAGAATGAATACGACATAAGAAGGAGGTTCCTCAAGTGTCTTAAGAAGCGCGTTGAACGCCCCCTGGGACAGCATGTGAACCTCGTCAATGATGTACACTTTATACTTTCCCTGCGTGGGTCTGTAACGCACTTCCTCAACAATTTCGCGAATGTTATCGACGCCGTTGTTGGAAGCAGCGTCGATTTCAATCACATTCATAGAGTTTCCTGCCGCAATCTGGCGGCAGGAAGCACACTCATTACAGGGATTCCCGTTTACCGGGTTTTCGCAATTCACGACCTTCGCCATGATCTTGGCGATGGTCGTCTTTCCGGTTCCTCTTGTACCGCAGAATAAATAGGCATGCTGGATCCTGCCCGCCATGACCTGATTCCTTAACGTAGTTACTATGTGGTCCTGTCCCTTGACATCATCAAATGCAGTCGGACGGGCCTTGCGGTATAGAGCAACATATGACATAAATTAATCTCCGAAGCTGATGCCCATGTACTTGGCAAGCTGTACTGTCTGGTCTTCCGGATCAACACCCTTCAGCTGGCCAGCGGACAGTTCAAGCGGCACCTTGCAGATTTCATTGTTAACAGTAGCGACCATGTAGCCGTACTCACCCTTCTCGATCAGCTGTGCAGCATATACACCGAGCTTTGTGGAGAGCACTCTGTCGAACGGATCCGGTGAACCGCCGCGCTGTACATGTCCCGGAACAGTGACACGTACCTCAGAGCCTGTTCTCTCGGTAATGTCGTGAGCAAGCTTGTAGGATACGGACGGATACTCCTCAAGAAGTTTCTCCATTGCTTTCTTGCGGTCTTTCTTCTTCATTGCCGCCATCTCCTTGGAGATCGCGCCTTCAGCGACAGCGAGAATAGTAAACTTCTTGCCATGAGAATGACGTCTCTGAATCGCCTCGCATACCTTGTCAAGGTCATACGGAATTTCCGGAAGAAGGATGACATCCGCACCGGATGCAAGACCGGCGGAGAGAGTCAGCCAGCCGACCTTGTGGCCCATGACTTCCACGATGAATACACGGCCGTGGGAGGAAGCTGTTGTGTGGATCTGGTCGATTGCGGTCGTAGCGATATCGATAGCGGACTGATAGCCGAATGTGAGGTCCGTTCCGTAGATATCGTTGTCGATCGTCTTCGGCAGATGAATGACATTGAGGCCTTCCTCACGCAGGAGGTTCGCAGTCTTCTGAGTGCCGTTTCCTCCGAGAATAACAACGCAGTCAAGGCGGAGCTTGTAATAGTTCTGCTTCATTGCTTCGACTTTGTCAAGACCGTTCTCATCCGGAACGCGCATCAGCTTGAACGGCTGACGTGAAGAGCCGATGATCGTGCCGCCGCGTGTGAGGATGCCGGAAAAGTCATCGGAGGTAAGCAGCTTGTAATTGCCGTAGATCATGCCTTTGTAGCCCTCAAGGAATCCGTATACCTCAAGGTCTTTGATGTTGTTGCTGAGGCCTTTGACAACACCGCGCATTGTAGCATTCAGAGCCTGGCAGTCGCCGCCGCTTGTGAGAAGAGCAATTCTTTTCATCTTACATACCTTCTTTCTTTGATATTATTCACGATTTGCAGGTCATGTCCGAATACCGGAAAAGCCGATATAATCCCCATTTCACACGACCAAACAGTTAATAATATTATACGATAACAATCTCTATTTGACAATTCAACAATTTCGAGATATACTTCACATATCCGTGCAGCCGGGGCATTAGCGGGGCCCTGTAACCTGCAGTCCGCTACAGCAGGGGTGATGCCAATCCGAGGGTATGTCTTGATGGAGCAGCCCTTCTTAAGTGGCGATGACGTCTGGGTCTCGTGCAACGGGAACCTGCGAACCGTGTCAGGGTGGGAACACAGCAGCACTAAGCAGGACCTTCCGTGTGACGCGAGGGTGCCTGGGCCGAGTTAACTGGGGAGGTAACGTCTGT
The DNA here is from genome assembly GCA_045221675.1 of Lachnospiraceae bacterium. Taxonomy (GTDB): domain Bacteria; phylum Bacillota; class Clostridia; order Lachnospirales; family Lachnospiraceae; genus Chordicoccus. The sequence goes on from JBGUWZ010000065.1 coordinate 8,030, forward strand.
TGGGCCATATTCAGAGTGCGGCGCACGGATTTTTTTGTCAGCCGGCGCTGACCCGAATCCCACGCCGCGTCTCGAGAGCGAGACTTGAATCATAGCGGTGCAATACCGGTTACTTTAGTTGCGAGATATGATAAGGGGCTATCACCTAAGATAGCCCCTTTTACTCACTCTTCTTTTTTGTTTCTTCTGCGTTTCCTTTTTCTGATCCGCTGCTTCTCTCTCCGAATTCTCAGGTGAATTGCAAAAATGATTATAAGCAGTACCAAAAGTATAGAAATGATGATAAGGAGGCTCGAGCCCGATCTCTTGGATTCCTCCGTCACAGGGCTCTGAGAAATTTCTCCCTGTGCATCCGCGTTCACCCCGCCCACGGTATCGGTCTTCGCATCATCCGTCCTGTCGTCTTTGTCGGAAAAGATCGACTCCTTTGTCCTCTCTCCGTAGCCTACGACCTGCTCCTCATAATAATACGTCAGTTTTCCGTTCCCATCATCCTTCGTCCAGGTGTTGTCGATGGACGCGTTCACAGGCAGTGTGACCCTGCCTGTCTCCCTGTAGCCGTCGACGGTCCGGTCTACTTCCTGCACCGAAAAGTTGTTGAAGCCGTACTCAAAAAGCGCGACCGTATCCGGGAAGTCCTGCTTCGTCGCACACTTCATAGTGACACATACCAATCTGCGTCCGTCTTTCTCCGCAGCGCTCACAAGAGTTCTCCACGCGGAGTCCGTATAGCCGGTCTTTCCTCCGATACAGTACTCATAGTAGCGCGAATCACTCGGCACGACCAGCGCGCAGTGGTTCTGATAAATGCGCTCTGTAGAGGTCTTGTTGGTCGGAGGAATCGTCACGACCGCTGTCGAAGTGATTCTTCTGAAATCCTCATTTTTAATGCACTCCTGCATGATCAGCGCGAAGTCATGAGCGGTACTGTAATGATTTTCGTCCGGAAGGCCATTGGAGTTATTAAAATGAGTTCCGGTGCAGCCGAGCTGCACTGCCCGGTCATTCATCATCTGTGTAAATCCCTCCACGCTGCCGCCGATTTGGACACCGATCTGGGTCGCCATGTCATTTGCTGATTTCAGCATCATGATGTTGAGGGCCTGCTCCATGGTAAATTCTTCACCCAGTACCGGAACACAGTTAGAGCTGCCCGCATAAGCTTCTTTTATACCTTCCTCGGTAAAGGTGACAATGTCATCCATCGATGAGTTCTCCAACGCGAGAAGGCATGTCATGATTTTGGTGATTGAAGCCGGATAACGCTTATCATCTATAAGTTTAGAATACAGGATCGCGCCGGTATCCGCGTCCATCACAATGGCCGAGCGGGCTTCTATTTCAGACATCTGCGGCCAGCCAGGAAGCTGGTTGCTGGCCACCGGAATCGGCGTCGGAACCGCCGTCGGAGCTGCGGCAGTTTCCGCGGCGGCTGCATTGACCGGAAATGCCGCAATACCAATCATGACAGCTGAGGCAGCTGCAAGCATGGTAAGACAGCTGCAAAACTTCTTTATCAACATAATTATTTCCTCCCGGTGAACATTCTATCACAAGTAGTTATCGTAAACCACATACCTTATATCTAAATATATATTTTTTCAGAGTTTCTCTTGCGTCATTTTCCCCCACGCTTCGCGTTCGATGTCGGGTGCGCCAAAGTCCACTCTTTGCATGCGAGCGTGCATCGTGGTCGCCTACGAAAAAAAGACGCCACAAAACGTGGCGTCCCAAGCGGAGAAGATGGGATTCGAACCCATGCACCGGTTACCCGATGACCGCATTTCGAGTGCGGCTCGTTATGACCACTTCGATACTTCTCCATATATAGACCGGATTACTTATCAGATTGGCCGGTTATGATCTCTCTGTCTTTCATCGCGGCTTTTAACTTTTTGATTTCGGCATCCCGCTTTCTGAGTTCTTTAAAAAAGTTCTTCAGCATAGAGCTGCATTCTTCCTCCAGCACGCCGCGGGTGACAGCCACTTTGTGGTTGAATCCGTCCATCTCAAGCAGGTTCGTGACGGACCCCGCACACCCGGCTTTCGGATTCATGCATCCGATCACACAGCGGGGAATTCTCGCCTGCACAATAGCTCCGGCGCACATCGGGCACGGTTCAAGTGTCACATAAATCGTGCACTCTTCGAGGCGCCAGTCGCCAATTTTTCTGGCGGCTTTCCTTATTGCCGTGATCTCGGCGTGGGCGAGTGTGCTCCTGTCCGTGTTCCTCCGGTTGTATCCCCGGCCGATCACCTTCCCGTCGTGGACAATGACGCATCCGATCGGAACTTCATTTAAAGCGTATGCCTTTTTCGCCTGGCTCACAGCCTGGCGCATGTATTTCACATCCGTATCCATACCCGGTTATTATAGCTTAAGTGTCCTGTAAAATCAACGTCAAATTTCAGTCTTGACAAAGCAAAATAAGATGCGAAAATAGAATAGATTCTGAATTAGTTAATCTAACTGCCCACACATTCACTGCGGGCATGATGAAAGGAGTATCATATATGAGCGCGAACAAGACAGTAAAGATCGCCCTGATCACCGGCTATCTCGGCGCCGGCAAGACGACTCTTCTGAATCACATTCTTGCAAATGACGAAGGCATCCGCGCCGCCGTTATCGTCAACGACATCGGCGAAGTCAACGTAGATGCGGACCTTATCGAAAAAGGCGGCATTGTCACCCAGGAGAACAGCAACCTTGTACCGCTGACAAACGGCTGCATTTGCTGCACTTTGAGAGACGACCTTGCCAACCAGCTTCGCGAGCTGGCAGAGACAAAGAAGTATGATTACATCATCATTGAAGCCTCCGGCATCTGCGAGCCTATCCCGATCGCCCAGACCATCGCCGACATCTGCGAGGAGAGCACATACACAGGCCTCCCGATGGAGCTCGACAATATCATCGCGGTCGTCGACTGTGCACGCATGCATGACGAATTCGAGGACGGCAGAAGCCTTACCAAGGATTCCATCGAGGAAGAGGATATCGAGAACCTCCTCATCCAGCAGCTCGAGTTCTGCAACACCGTCCTCCTCAACAAGGTGGACATGGTCACACCGAAGCAGCTCGGCCTTCTGAAGGAGATCGTCCGCAGCCTGCAGACGAGCGCAGAGATTATCGAAGCCAACTACGCCAAGGTCAAGATTGCAGACGTCCTCAACACAGGTCGTTTCGATCTTGAGAAGTCCATGGAATCCGCGGGCTGGATCGAAGCCATCCAGAATCCGGATGATGACGACGAGGACGAACATGAGCATCATCACGATGACGATGATGAGGATGAGCACGAACATCACCACCATCACGATGTTGACGACGATGATGAGCACGAGCTTCACCACCATCACGATGATGACGACGATGATGAGCACGAGCATCACCACCATCACGATGATGACGACGATGACGAGGACGAACATCACCACCATCACGATGATGACGATGATGACGAGGACGAACATCATGAGGGCGGCAAACATCACGGACATCACCACCATCATCACCATCATCACAACGCTGACAGCTCTTATCAGGTCGAGGAGTACGGCATCGGTTCCTTCGTATACTTCCGCCGCCGCCCGTTCGACCGCGAGAAGCTGATCTCCCTGGCAGAGAAGTGGCCGAGAGCCATCATCCGCTGCAAGGGCATGATCTGGTACGCTGAGGAGCCCGAGATGAGCTACATCTTCGAGCAAGCAGGCCATCTCATTCAGGAAATGCAGAGCGGCCGTTTCCTCGCTTCCGCAGATCAGGCAGCCATCGACCGCGTACTTGAGAAGTATCCGCAGGTCCGCGAGATGTGGGATCCTAAATACGGCGACCGTATGCAGAAGCTGGTCTTCATCGGCCAGAATATGGATCGAAAAGGCATCGAGGCAGCGCTCGACGAATGCCTGACTGACCTTTAAAAAAGCAGCCACAGATCGCGCCGGTTCAAGTCTCGCCAAAGAGACTGGGCACAGGATTCGGTCTGCATCAGAAGACATAAATTAAGAGGGTTATCGCCAAAAGGTGACAACCCTCTTTTATTTTTTCCTTATATCACAGCAGAGTAATCTCTGACTTAGTTGACGGCCGTCCCCAGTCTGTCACTGATAAAACCGGCGACACTGCTCGGCTCAATATCAAGTATATAGCCAAACTCGCCAAACAGGATTCTCTCGGCCTCGCGGAATATTCTCTCGTCTGCACTGTGGAATTTCTTTCCGGTCCGCACTTTCTCCGCATGCTTGTTGCGCAGAGTGTGGAGCAGCGCCATCATCTCTCTGTGGTCACAGCGGGAGATGATCTTGTTGAAGAACTCCATGCGTTCCTTGTCATTATCGATCCACATCGACTCACATGTCGGAATGTCATCGATAATCTGCAGAACTTCGTCCTTTTCGGGCAGGCTTTTCATCTTGTCACTGCCTGCGTCAGTAGGAATATAGATTTTAGTACCTCTGTCATAAACCGGCACGAGCACATAATACTGGCGGATTCCATATCTCGATAAGTCACGCTCGATAATCTCAGTTACTTTACATACACCTTCCGGCACATGCATTACAGCATCATTAATCTCTATATTTTTCATCTCTTTTTACCTGGCACTCCGGATATTTGTGCCTTCTTCGGATCATACGGTCAATTCTTTCATATAAAATTTTACCACAACTTTACTTTTCGGGTAAGTTGGCGTTTTTTACGTAATTTTTTGCAAATATGTCCGCTTTCTGGGTAAAAAAACGAATATATCCCAACAGGAAATGACCGTCGTATCGATCCGATACGGCGGTCACCACATAAGAAACCTAAAATTCGTATGCTGAATGCGGAATCGGAAAAAACCGCTCAGACCATCTCCTCGGGATGGAAAACTTTATCAAACTCCTCCTCGGAGAGGAAACCGAGAGACGTGCAGGCCTCCCTCAGGGAAGTGTTCTCATCATACGCTTTGTGGGCTACCCTGGCAGCGTTCTCATAGCCGATATATGGATTCAGTGCCGTGACGAGCATGAGAGAATTGTGAAGATTGTACCTCATTTTCTCCTCGTTGACTTTAATGCCCGAAGCGCAGTTATTGTTAAATGCCAGTATCGACTCAGAGAGGAGCCGCGCTGACTGCAGGAAGTTGTAAATGAGGACCGGCATGAAAACATTGAGCTCAAAATTGCCCTGGGAAGCCGCCATGCCAACTGCTACGTCGTTGCCCATGATCTGGACAGCAACCATTGTGACCTGCTCGCACTGAGTAGGATTGACCTTGCCGGGCATGATTGACGATCCTGGTTCATTTGCGGGGATCGTGATCTCACCGAGACCGAGGCGGGGGCCGGAAGCGAGCCAGCGGACATCATTTGCAATTTTCATCATATCGCATGCAGTCGCCTTAATTGCTCCATGGGCAAATGCAAGCTCGTCCTTTGACGTCAGAGCGTGGAACTTATTCCGGGCTGTCACGAACTCTCTGCCGGTGATTTCTGCCACTTCCGAAGCCACCTGCCGGTCAAAACCGTCCGGAGTGTTGAGGCCTGTGCCGACCGCGGTACCTCCCAAAGCCAGTTCATGAAGCGGACCTGCCGCAAGGCGGATGAGTTCTGCATCTTTTTCCAGAGAACTCCTCCATCCGGAAACCTCCTGGCAGAATTTGATCGGTGTCGCGTCCTGCAGATGCGTTCTCCCGGATTTAACGACATCTGGATTCGCCTTCTCTATCTTCCTGAAGGTTTCGATGAGAGTCTCAACAGCCGGAAGCAGTCTGTCCTCAATAGAGCACACTGCCGCTATATGCATTGCCGTAGGAAATGTGTCATTGGACGACTGGCTCATGTTAATATCATCGTTCGGATGGCAAAGCTTCTTTCCCGCAATCTGGTTAGCCCTGTTAGCTATAACTTCATTGGCATTCATGTTAGATTGAGTGCCGGATCCCGTCTGCCACACTACAAGCGGGAATTCTCCGATCAATGTTCCGTCAATAACTTCATCACAGGCGGCAGAGATTGCTTCCAGCTTCTCTGCCGTCATCCGGCTGCCGGCCAGAGCGTTGTTGGCCCGTGCCGCCGCCTTCTTCAGTATTCCAAATGCGCGCACTATCTCACGAGGCATTGTCTCTATTCCGACACCGATCGGAAAGTTCTCGTGGCTTCGCTGTGTCTGTGCCCCCCAGAGCCTGTCAGCCGGCACTCTGACTTCCCCCATCGAGTCATGTTCGATCCGATACTCCATAAATTCTCCTCCAAATCGTATAGTATTTCAATGAGCGTCTTTTCCCGCAGCAGTCCGACGTTTTCGTCGCTGTCTCCTGTCCTGAGGCGGAAGCGGTCTGAACATACCTATTATGACCAGCCCGAATGCCGGCATCGCTCCCGTGAAGATAACGATCATGTTATCGGTAATCCCGAACGCAAGAGCCGCCGCACCTAATATCACGCAGGTCATAGACAGGGCAAGGATCACATGGATCAATCGGTCCAGTGCCCTGCCGGCAGCTATCCTTCTCCTGCGTTTTGCTTTTCTTTTCCTCTGATTGTATTCCGATGCCACATAGTATGCCGGACCGAGAGCTCTGATTACAGCCCGGGCATCCCGCCCGACAGGTCTCTCCCCCTCCATATAATCATCAAGCATCTCGTAAATCACTTCTTTAAGGTCTCTCTCAGCCTTAAATCGCTCCAACGGCGGTATGTATCTCATGACATCTGCCACATACCTGTCAATAATTCTTTCAACCACCCTTAGCCTCCATTTATCAGACGTCCTTCATGATGTCCTCCATCGCGTCGGACATATGCTTCCACTGTTTTGCCAGAACGTCTCTCACTCTTTTTCCCTCATCTGTTATACAGTAATACTTGCGCGGCTTGGAGCTGCTGGTATCCCATCGGTCCTCGAGGAGTCCCTGGGAAGAGAGTCGCCTTAGCAGAGGATACAGAGTGTTGGCCTCAACCGGTATTCCCTTCTCTGCCAGTTGTTCCACCAGTCCATATCCATGTACGGGTTTATCAAGACAGCACAGACAGACGAGGACGATCGTCCCTCGCCGCATTTCCATAGTAAGCGCCGCTTCGATATTCTCCCTTCCCATATTTCCCCTCTTGCCTCTCGGATCTGCTCCGGATTGGGAAACGCCTGTCTCCCTGCTATATAAAAGTACACTCCCCAGTATACTGATATAACTTAGCCCTGCATCTAATGTATCTGCTCACACAAGAACTGTGCTTCTGCCGTGCTCAGGCACTTTAACACAGAAATTTAACCCGCACAGTATCACAGATCTGTATTCAGCAAACTACAGCTTTACTGTGTATTACACATCATGTTAAATCTTAAATTATAATAGTTATACTATTATAATTTGAATTTAATTAACACAAAGTTAATTATAATGTGTATCACACATCATGTCAAGAAAACAAATAGAAGCAGGAGCGCTCAAATGTGAGCGATACCCGCTCTGCAGGATTTGTGCAACAAAAAAACTGCCATACCAAACGGTACGACAGTTTTATTCTTTGCCCTTCACTCATGACAGAAAAAGTGCTCTTTAAGGACCCAAATCACTCATTATTCTTCATCGTAATCCTCAGTAAACGTATCTTCCTCTGTATATTCTTCATCCTCTGTGTAGTTTTCTTCTTCGGTCTGCTCTTCCTGTGTGTTCTCCTCACCGGTCTCACTCACAGCCGCGACAGACTCCTCAGACGTTTCTTTCGGCTTTTCCTCAGGGGTCTCTTCCACGCTCTGAACGGAATCCTCCCCCTGAATTTTCGCGTTATCCATGATGATATCGCATGCCAGATAATAGCGGACGGTCATGTCAATATTTTCGCCTGAAATGCCATTTGCCACAGCGGCATCCTCTGATGCGTAGCCCGATGAAGAAAGAAGCTCATTCTTCTTTGTACGATAAATCTGATCGTCTTCATCGATACCTTCGTTCTCCATGATCGCGGTGGCCACAAGATAAGATTTCACATATCTTTTGGCATTTTCACTGATAGCATTCTCAGTTACTCCGTACTCAGCCAGGAAGTCTTCATACTCCATGCCAAGCTTTTCCGCGTATCTGGCATAGGACTCCTGACTATACTTTGTCCAGATATCTATCATATCCTGCGGATAAGCAAGGACTTCCGACTGATCAAAGACCGCGAACCATGCGTCTGTGCGAAGCTTTGTGTCGGCCTCGGCCGCAAGAGCAGCTGTTACCTCCTCGAGTTTAGCCGCTTTATACTCGTCAACACTCTGTCCGAAATACATCCTCGTCCAGTCCGGAGTCGGTTCACCGAGCGCTACCGAGACACGGGTGATAGTAATGTTGTAGGCAGCAGTTTTTCCCGCGATATCACGGTTGTCATAGTCTTCGGGGAACTCGACATCGATCGTCAGACTGTCGCCCTGCTTATGTCCCATAAGCTGGCTTTCAAATGACTCCGGGAACGTCCCCTGACCAATCTTCAGATCGTAATTCGTTGCCGACGAACCCGCGAAGCTCTCACCGTCGATCAGACCTTCGTAGTCCATTGTCACCCAGAAGTAATCCGCGATTTCCATATCCGGAACGTCGATCCTGTACTGGTTAAGATCGACGTCATAGGCCTCCTTCAGATCTGCATCCGTCACCTTCACAGCATCTTTTGTGAGTTCAATGCCCTTGTACTCCGGTATGCTCACGAACCTGTCAATGCCGGTCCCTTCAAGAGTCTCCTCAACAACAGGAACCGTGCTTTCATCAGCCGGTGCTGCAGCGTCTCCGGCTCCGCCGCCCGCGCCACAGCCGCAAAGGCACAGGATCGCAGCACATGCAGTCGCAAGAATTCTTTTCTTCATTTTTCTCACCTCATAAAATCATAGAATACTTCTGGTTTCTTCATCGCCGGTTCCCTTATGATACAGAACAATCGCCTCATAAGGCTTCAGGTCAAGAGTCATGATGCCGCCTGTGACAAGATACTTTTTCGGACTGGTCGAATAGCCGTCTCTGTCTGTGGACAGAAGTTTCACCATCTTCGTGTTGGCCGTCTGAGTGATTCCGATCTCCCAGACAGGAATTTCTGCCGGGAGGGGATCCTCGCCCGCATTGACAGCGATCACGAACTGCTCCTCCTCATCAAAACGCCCGTATGAAATAAAATTATAACCCGAACCGAGCTCCTTGATAGACCCGGTCCGCAGAGGCTCATACTTCTTGTGAAGTCTGATTGCCATCTTATAAAAATCTATAAGAGATCGATCCTCGTGTCCCCACGGATACGTCCGCCTGTTGTCCGGGTCCGTAAACCCGACTACTCCGGCCTCATCGCCGTAATACAGTGTCGGAGCTCCGATGAAAGTCATCTGGATCAAAATAGCTTCCCTCATGACCGGAACAACGATGCCCTTGCCTGCCGCCTCGGAGCCGAGCTGAGAGACACGCCCGACAATGTGATTCGTACGTGTGAGGAACCGCGAGTGGTCGTGGTTGTCCAGCTCATTCATTGCGCTCAGCAGGGACGGTCCCATAAAGCTTGCCATATGATACCGCATGGCGCTGGTAAATACCTCGCCGTTACCGAGCAGATCCTCTCTGAATTCGTCACTGTGCTTCTCCATGCCTGTCAGGAACCAGGATACCGGCTCCATGAACGCGTCATAGTTCATGACCGTGTCCCACTGGTCTCCGCCCAGCCATTTGCTTGCATCACCATAATGCTCGGCAAGAATGAGCGCGTCCGGGTTGACGGACTTCACGGCTTTTCTGAATTCTCTCCAGAAGAAGTGATTGTAATCCCGCGTATGGCCAAGATCAGCCGCGACGTCGAGCCGCCACCCGTCGATATTATAGGGTGGGGAAGCCCATTTCTTTCCTATGCGAAGTATATAATCGAACAGCTCTCTGCTCTCCTCGTAGTTCAGCTTTGGCAGAGTGGCATGTCCCCACCATCCGTCATAGAACTCATTATACGGCCAGGCATGTTCGTTGTTGAACTTGAAGAAAGAATGATAAGGGCTGTCCTTATCGACATACGCGCCTTTCTCATAGCCCGGCTGATTCTCGTAAATCAGTTCGCGGTCCAGCCACTTGTTGTAGGAACCACAGTGATTGAACACACCGTCAAGAATAAGCTTCATACCCCTGCGGTGGACTTCCGCGGACAACTCAGCCAGCACGGCATCCGATGCCGCCAGGTTCACCGGATCTGTGGATCTTGTTATATATCTCGTCGCATGCCGGTTATTCCTGTCATCCCACCCGAGGAGATTTCCCTCGTCCTTTACGATTTTCCCGAAATGCGGGTCGACATGGTCATAATCCTGAATGTCGTACTTATGATTCGATGGCGATACGAATATCGGGTTGAGGTATATGACTTCGACACCGAGATCCTGCAGATAATCAAGCTTTTTCATGATGCCTGCCAGGTCACCGCCGTAGAAATTTCGAACATCCATGTTCTCCGGAGGCTGATTCCAGTCTGTCACTTTCCGGGAGAACTCGTTCAGGTAAGTGTATTCGCGGGACAGCACATCATTGGTCGGATCCCCGTTACAGAAGCGGTCCGTATATATCTGATACATGACCGCTCCGTGAGACCATTCCGGCGTCGAAAAACCCGGTACAATGCGGAAGCTGTTGCGCTCGCTAAGATCTCTCGTGATACCCATCTTATTGTAGTAGCACGTGGCTGACTCGACCTGCAGCTCAAAGTAATACAGGACCTTTTCCGTTCCCAGATGAAGTGTCGTCTCGTAAAAATCAAATCCGCCCTTTACCTCCGCGAGGTCCATTTTCTGTCTCACGGAGCCGCTGATCAGATACACCGCATCCACATTATTTTTCATTGTACGCAGGCGGATAGTTACATCATCATATTCCTTCGGCTGCGCCGGTCTCCGGTAGTGACCGGTCTCATCGCTGAAGACCGCTCTCTTCCGAAAAACGGGACGCATCAGCGAAACATATCTCATCCGACGATACTCTTTCGTGCCGTCTCGTTCCATGGTTTCAACTCCTCTTCCACAGATTCACGATGTACTCCCAAAGACCCGTGAATCAGGTATACTCCCCTTATTCTCCTATAAACGCAGAAGCCTCATCCTCCAGGGCAGCGCGGTTTTCGAACAGTGCTTCGAATTCCTCCCTGCCGATTTTTTCCTTTTCCAGCAGCAGATCGGCACATGCGTTCAATACATCCCTGTACTCCAGAATAATGCTGCGGGCATTTCTGTAGCACTGGTCAATAATGGATTTGACCTCCTCATCGATCTCATCCGCCGTACGTTCGCTGTAGGTCCGGGTCTTCTCAAAGTCCCGGCCTATGAACACTTCGCCGGAATCGTCATCGTAGGATATAAGTCCCATCTTCGATGACATTCCGTACTTCATGACCATCGCTTTGGCCAGGGCTGTAGCCTGCTTGATATCCTGTGAAGCGCCGGTCGTGATATCGCCGAATTGGATCTCCTCCGCGACTCTGCCTCCGAGATCTACGGTTATCTCTTCAAGCATGCGACTTCTGGTGTTAAATATTTCATCTTTCTCCGGCAGCGGCATTGTGTAGCCTGCAGCCCCCTGTCCGGTCGGGATGATCGACACAGAGTAGACAGGTCCCACCTGCGGCAGCACGTGGAATAAAATTGCATGCCCGGATTCGTGGTAGGCTGTAATCTCCTTATCCCTTCGGGACATGACCTTGCTTCGCTTTTCGGCCCCGATGCCGACCTTAATGAAGGCCTGACGGATATCATTCTGAATAATATACGGCCTTCCGCTGCCGGCGGCATAGATGGCTGCCTCATTCAGCAGGTTTTCAAGGTCCGCCCCGGAAAATCCGGCCGTAGTCTGGGCGATCTGATCCAGATCAACGTCGTCGCTTAGCGGCTTATTCTTTGCGTGGACTGCAAGAATCTCCCTGCGCCCTCTGACGTCCGGCATTCCTACCGCGACCTTCCGGTCAAAGCGTCCCGGTCTCAGGATGGCAGGATCCAAAATATCCACACGGTTGGTAGCCGCCAGAACAATAATGCCTTCATTTACCCCGAAGCCGTCCATTTCGACCAGAAGCTGATTCAGAGTCTGCTCGCGCTCGTCATGACCACCGCCGAGACCCGCGCCGCGGCGTCTGGCTACCGCGTCGATTTCATCAATGAAGACAATGCACGGATGATTATTCTTGGCATCCGTGAACAGGTCACGGACACGGGAAGCTCCGACGCCGACGAACATTTCCACGAAATCGGAACCCGAGATCGAGAAGAATGGAACGCCTGCCTCGCCGGCAACAGCCTTGGCAATCAGCGTTTTGCCTGTTCCGGGAGGTCCGACCAGCAGTACGCCCTTGGGTATTCTTGCCCCGAGAGCCGTATACTTGGCGGGATCCCTCAGGAAATCCACGAGCTCCTCAAGATCCTGCTTCTCCTCCTCAAGGCCGGCGACATCATCAAATGTGACAGACTGCTCGTCGGCAGTCGTCATTCTCGCCCGGCTCTTTCCGAAGTTCATCATCTGAGCGTTAGTCCCGCCGCCCTGCCGGTTCATCAGAATAAAGAAGAGCATGAAAATGCCGGCTGCCGCAATCATCATGAACACAGTGTTCATCATCGAGTTGTCAGAAGGAATGTCATCGACCGCTATCTCGACTTTATCGTACTTCGAGGCATCCTTTTCAACTTCACGGACATCGGTCACGTACATCCGATGGATTTCATTTTCTTTCATACGGATTATGATCTGACCTGTCGTCCCCTGTGAGTTCGGCCGAATCGTGACAGACTCGACTTCCCCGTTCTCGAGGGCTTCCGTGAACTCTTTATAAGTATATAAATCTCTTGTTTCAAATCTGCCCGCGAAATAATAATATGTCATTACAAGGACAAATATCGCAAGCAGATAAGTCAATATTCTTCTAGAAGGTTTTTCCGTCAATTTTCCTCACCCGTTAACACTATTTCTCCGATATAGGGAAGATTCCTGTATTTCTGCTGATAATCCATTCCGCAGCCCACAACAAAACGATCCTCGATCTCAAAGCCGAGATAGTCGACCTTGACATCGCGCACACGTCTGTCCGGCTTGTCGAGAAGCGTGCAGAGCTTAATGGAGTTCGGCTTTCTCTCGCGCATAAGGCCCATGAGATAATACAGAGTCCTGCCGGAATCGATAATGTCCTCTACAATAAGGACGTCCTTTCCGATCAGCGGCTCATCAAGGTCCTTGATGATCTTGACAATACCGGATGATTTCGTGTCATCGCCGTAGCTGGATACTGACATAAAGTCGAGGGAAACGGGAACGTCCTCTGAAATTCTTTTGGAGAGGGCTGTCATGAAATATACGCCGCCCTTGAGGACACAGACCATATGCACCTGCTTTCCCGCGTAATCACGGCTGATCTGCTCACCCAGTTCCTGTGTTCTCTTCTCTATCTCTTCTTCTGTTATCATAATCTTAATGTTGTCTTTCATCTTGTCCCTCCATTGCGGTGCCGCTAAAAGTCATAACCAGCACCCTAGTCGTTTTCTCGTCTGTTCTGCAGGATTCACCGCTCCTCATACCGATTGCCCACAGAATCTCACTTCCGCGTGTGACCAGCGGAATTCGATTCCGAAGTTCCTTATCGACTTTCATATCCGTGAGATAATTGGAGAAGCTTTTCCGCCGCCCATCGGGGTTTATCACCAAAAAATCACCGGGCAGACGAGTCCTCAGTTTAAGAGTATCCTCTATTTTATCATAATCGAACGTTTTCGTATACATATTTTGTGGAATGGGGCTACCGTCATATTCAAGAATTTTAACGTTCAGGACTCCGTTCTCCAGGACAAATGAGCCCGGCGCGAGAACGATCTCTCTGCGCGGCTCCTCTTCAGCCTGTTCTTTTCTTCCGCAGATAACAACTCCTCCGGTCTTCCTCACAGCCATAAGTTGATACGGGAGGTCAATTCGGCGACCGGATTCATTTGCAAAAAGCTTCAGAGTATCCTCAACATGCCGTCTTGCAATATCCTTTTCGGTTCCGGCAAGTTCGCCAATTGTTCTCTTTGTAATCAGGGACTGCATGAGGTGAGTCTCGGTGAGAAAAGTCTCAGAGATAAATGACGCATCCCCCTCATTTTTCACATACTTTCTTCGCCTGACTTCACACTCATGCTCCAGGAAATCCGAGATTTCTCCGGCTTCCCGGGAAAGCTCGGCCAGATGGAGCCTTACCTTTTTATTGACCCTCGCTTCCGTCTCGGGAAGCAGGAGACGCCGAACGGCATTGCGTGTGATTTTTGTGTCAAGGTTGGTCGAATCCGTACAGTAAGAAAGGCCTGCCCGCATGAGACAATCCTCGATTTCCGCCCGGTCAGCGCAGAGAAGCGGTCTTATATAGCATCCGCGCACCGGCCGGAGGGAAGCAAGCCCTTTTATTCCCGTACCGCGGGCGGCATTCATGAAAACTGTCTCGGCGAGGTCATCCATATGATGGGCAAGCGCGATCTTCTGCGCGCCGTTCTCTGTCATAAGCTGCGAAAAAATCTGTCGGCGGACATAACGTCCGGCTTCCTCGACCGTCATATTCAGTTTAGCGGCAATGTCCGGCACATCCCGTCTTTCTATCCTGCACGGAACACCGAACTCCTCGCACACCGCCGCTGCATGCGCTGCATCTCTCTCCGCCTCCTCACCGCGTATGCCGTGCACCACGTGGCAGGCTGTAAGTCCTATGCCAAGCTTTTTTCGAAGAGACCAGAGTACATAGAGGAGACATACAGAATCAGCGCCTCCGGAAACTCCGACGATCAAAGTATCTCCCGGCGCGGTCATCTTATTCTCCCGCATAAATCTCTCAACTTTTTTGATCATAAATCCTCCGATCCATCCGCTTCGCCTGACACCTTCGCAAAAAGCTGTCCTTAAAGTCGAAACACGACTGCACATGGCAACGCGCCATATACAGTCGTGCTCCGGCATAATCAAGACAGTTATCCGTCACTTTTTTCCGTCATCTTTTCGGAAGATGATATCCCCATCGTCCACCAGGCCGAGCTTTTCCCGGGCAACTTCACGGATATATTCGTCCGTTTTCATATAATCCTCAAGCTCCTCGAGTTCTTCCTTCCTGATCTCCTCATCATTGATCTGATCCTCAAGCATTGCCTTTGTCGCAAGGGCACTGTCGATTTTTTTGTTCAGGCTGTACCCCCCGACAAAGAGCGCCACAAAAAGGATGCAGACAACCAGCAGGATCATCAGCATCGTATTTTTCATCAGCCTTCGTTCGCGGGACAGTCTCGTCCTTCTTCTCCCCATAAAGATCAACCCCTTAAACACCCTTATTTATAAGCATTTTACACCAGCGGAGGGGCAAAGTAAACTGTGTCGTTAAATGTACCGATACATCTCTGCCGCATTTTCTTTCTTTGTGGAATCAACAATGCGGGTCACCTCGGCCCTGACGGTCCGCTCGCCGAATCCGATCTCGATAACGTCACCGATCTTTACATCGTACGACGCCTTGGCCGTTTTGCCGTTTACGGTGACACGACCGGCATCACATGCCTCGTTGGCGATTGTTCTGCGTTTGATCAGTCTTGATACCTTCAAATACTTGTCAAGTCTCATGTGACTTTCTCCCCCCTTCCTTTAAGCCTCGCTCTGAAATAAAGAGCGGGAGGATAAAACCTCCCGCCCGACTTTCATCTTTTTAGGTCTGCCCTTGGCAGTATATCACTTCTTGCCGTTGACAAGATCCTTTAAGGCCTTGCCTGCTTTGAACTTAGGAGTTCTGGAAGCCTGAATTTCCATCGCGTCGCCGGTCTGCGGATTTCTTCCCTCGCGTGCTGCACGCTGAGAAATTTCAAATGTGCCAAAGCCTACAAGCTGTACCTTGCTGCCCTTCTTGAGCTCTTCGGATACAACATCGATAAAAGCCTTAACTGCCGCCTCAGAATCCTTCTTTGTCAGACCTGTTTCATTTGCGATTGCAGCAACCAGTTCTGTTTTGTTCATGGTACTTCCTCCTTAATTTCACATTACATATATAATAGTCAACCCCTCAGCAAGAGTTTACTTATTTATATCTCTTTTAATACATAATGTCAAGGATAATGGGCGTATCTAATCACAAACAATCAAAGACGTGCGTGCTTCCTCAAACGCAAAAGTTCCTGATTTTATCGGGTTTATCAGCTGTGGCTTTTTTCTATTTCATGTTTTGCAAATGCGACCAGACTGTCATGCTCATTCATATCCGGATCCTCGACGACAAGCTTCAGAGCAAGATTCAGGATCCTGCCGACTTCTTTTCCTGTGACTCCGAGGGCGAGCACGTCATTGCCGTTAATAGCCAGATCGGACAGTTTCACGCAGTCCCGATTCTTTAAGACATCATCATAGACATCACTCACAGCCTGTACCCGGTCGAACTTGTCATCCAGACCGAACTCGCTCTTGGCGCTGTTGTCAGCCCACTGGACTTCCAGGAAAATCGGGAAGAGATCATCGCCGATCTTATTCAGCGCCCACCTCACGGCCGTCGGCTCCGGTTCCGGACGGTAGTCATGATATTTAACGAGCTTGGTTACAGTAGACGACGTCTCATTGTCGAACTTCAGCCGCTTCAGGATATCCTTGGCGATCTCCGCGCTTATCTCAGCGTGGCCCGGGAAATGATCATATCCGCGGTCATCTGTAACTCTCGCGGCAGGCTTTCCCAGATCATGGAGCAGCATGGTAAGCCTAAGGATCTTGTCCGGTCTGCAGGCGACCAGCGCATGCAGCGTGTGCTCACCTACATTATACATATGATGCACTGAGTTCTGAGGGGTATTCATTGCCACATCGAACTCAGGCATTATGACGGCTGTGATTCCCGTGTCGTAAAGATCGACCCACCTTTCCGGATTCGGAGATGTAAGCAGCTTGACGATCTCCATCTGGATCCTCTCGGCACTCACCTTTCTGAGGTTCTCCGTGTGTCTCGTAATTGCCGCGCGTGTCTCTTCCTCAATATCAAAATCAAGCTGGGCCGCAAAGCGCACAGCCCTGAGAATGCGCAGAGCATCCTCATCAAATCTGGCGTCCGCGTCGCCGACGCATCTGATCAGTTTGTTCTCAAGGTCTGAAATTCCTCCGTACATGTCGACAAGCCCGGCCTTCTCGTTGTAAGCCATCGCGTTGATCGTGAAATCGCGCCTCAGCAGGTCCTCCTCAAGGTTCGGGGTGAAAGTAACTTCCGACGGATGGCGGCCATCCTCATATTTACCGTCGACCCTGTATGTCGTCACTTCAAATCCCTCATTGCCCTGCATGACCGTGACAGTTCCATGAGCGATCCCCGTGTCAATCGTTCTTCTGAAAAGCGCCTTCACTTCCTCAGGTCTCGCTGAAGTAGTGATATCCCAGTCCTCAGGTTTCCTTTGGAGAATACTGTCCCGCACACATCCGCCAACCACGTACGCCTCATATCCATGTGCATCGAGTACATCTAAAATGTTTCTGACTTTAGACGGCAGTTCAATATTCATAAACATGATCCTTTCGATTACTAAGGCGAAAACCCCACTGCTTTCAGGCAAGGGAGAAGCCTTGTGAAATTGATTGTGAACCAGGTAAGGGCTGGCTATATCGAAAAAGCCAGCCCTTTAAATTTCAGTAATTCCTATGTGTCAATTTAATAAGCCTTGCCCCAGCAGACAAGCTTTCTAGCCTTCTTTCCGCAGCAGACACAGACTGCGTCCTCCGGTGTCTCCGGCTCTCCGAACGGCATGCAGCGGGATGTGCAGGTCGTATCTTCCTTGATCTTGTTCTCGCATGCCACGTCTCCGCACCAGAAAGCTCTGATAAAGCCCGGCTTTGTATCTGCGAGTGTCTTGAACTCTTCATATGTAGAAGCTTCGTAGGTATGCTCCTCGCGGAACTTTTTCGCGCGCTCGAACATATCTTTATGGATCGCATCAAGCAGCTTTGCGGCTTCCATCGCAACATCATCGATTTTCACAGAAATCTTTTCTCTTGTGTCGCGGCGGACGATCACGCATTCGCCCTTTTCGATATCCTTCGGTCCGATCTCCACGCGAAGCGGGAATCCGCGCATCTCCTGTTCTGCAAATTTCCATCCGGGTGATTTTGCCGGATCAGCGTCTACGCTGACACGGATTCCAGCTTCCCTGAGACGGGCAGCAATCTCGTCTGCCTTGTCAAGAACACCCTCGGCCTTCTGGCGGATAGGTATGACAACGCACTGAGTCGGAGCGATCTTCGGAGGAAGGACAAGGCCCGAATCATCGCCGTGGACCATGATAACTGCGCCTATAAGGCGTGTAGTCATGCCCCAGGAGGTCTGGTGGACATACTTTAACTTGTTGTCTCTGTCCGTGAACTGAATGCCGAAAGCCTTCGCGAATCCGTCTCCGAAATTGTGGCTGGTGCCGGACTGAAGTGCTTTGCCGTCATGCATGAGCGCTTCGATTGTGTATGTTGATTCGGCACCCGCAAATTTCTCCTTGTCAGTCTTTCGTCCGCGAATGACCGGGATTGCAAGCACATCCTCGAGGAAATCAGCATACAGATTGAGCATCTGTACAGTCCTCTCCTCTGCCTCCTCCGCAGTCGCGTGCGCTGTGTGGCCTTCCTGCCACAGGAACTCTCTGGAGCGGAGGAACGGACGCGTCGTCTTTTCCCAGCGGACTACACTGCACCACTGATTATAGAGTTTCGGCAGGTCTCTGTATGACTGGATATCCTTCTGGTACAAGTCACAGAACAGAGTCTCAGAAGTCGGTCTTACACACATTCTCTCCTGAAGCTTTTCTCCTCCGCCATCTGTGACCCAGGCGACTTCCGGGGCAAATCCCTCAACGTGATCCTTCTCCTTCTGAAGAAGTCCCTCGGGGATGAACATGGGAAGGTATACGTTCTGCACACCGGTCTCCTTGAACCGGCGGTCGAGTTCCGCTTTGATATTCTCCCAGATCGCGTATCCTGCCGGCTTGAAGACCATGCAGCCCTTTACAGATGTGTATCCTATAAGCTCTGCTTTTTTTACGACATCCGTATACCACTGGGCAAAGTCGACATCCCTCGCTGTAATTTCTGATACCAGTTTGTTATCTCCAGCCATAATAATCTATTAACTCCTCTTCAACATCAGGTGTTGGAACTGTCGTATTAGACGGTGTCACGACTATACATGGCAGACATTTGCAAATAACGTCTGCCATGTATAGCCGCGGCACGTCTTAATACGACAGCCCTCACCCGGCTACTTTACAGTGTAATTTTTATTTCGCGGTTCGTGTGCGTATACTGATAGTAGCGCACACCTGCCGCGTCGAACATTCGCTTGGAAGCGATAACGCTCGGAGTATCCGCGTACTTGTCGCTGTCGTAGATGACAGTGCGGATACCTGCCTGAATAATAGCTTTTGCGCACTCGTTGCACGGGAACAGTGACACATAGATCTTCGCCCCCTCGAGACTGCCTCCCCTGTAATTCAGGATCGCGTTCAGCTCACTGTGGGTCGAATAAAAATACTTATTCCTCAGCGGGTCTGTGCCGTCGCGGTTCCACGGGAACTCATCATCAGAGCACCCCTTCGGAAATCCGTTATAGCCCATAGAAAGAATTTTGTTATCGGCACTTACTATGCATGCACCGACCTGCGTGTTCGGATCCTTTGACCTCATACCGGCCAGAATAGCGACACCCATAAAATACTCATCCCAGCTCAAATAGTCGACTCGCTTAAAATTCATTCCATTCACCTCCCCGGCAGGGCAGCACGATTACTTCGTTCCGAAAATACGGTCGCCGGCATCGCCGAGACCCGGGACAATATAGCCGATATCATTCAGATGATCATCAAGCGCTCCGACATAAATATCGACATCCGGTTCTGCATCCTGAAGCTTCTTAAGACCTTCCGGAGCCGCAATGATGCACAGGAAACGGATATTCTTGCAGCCGTGCTTCTTCAGCTGCTCGATCGCGTCGACAGCGGAACCGCCTGTTGCCAGCATCGGATCAACGACAAAAACGTCTCTCTCCTCAATATCAGCCGGCAGCTTGCAATAGTATTCAACCGGCTGCATCGTTGCCGGATCACGGTACAGACCGATGTGTCCGACTTTGGCTGCCGGAAGCAGGGTCTGCATACCGGGGACCATGCCGAGGCCTGCGCGGAGGATCGGAATAATCGCCAGTTTCTTTCCTGCAAGGCGCTTCGCAATTGTGTGGCCCATTGGTGTCTCGACCGGATACTCCTCCAGCTCGAGATTTCTGGTCGCTTCATAGCACTCAAGCGTTGCAATCTCGCCGACCAGTTCTCTGAAATCCTTAGAACCTGTATCAATATTTCTGATAAGTCCGATTTTGTGCTGAATTAACGGATGATCCATAATTACTGTCTTGCCCATTTTGTGCTCTCCTCTTTTCATTATACTTAAGCCGAATTTTTCTCCGCCGGGAGAAAATATCCGGCTGTAATGCACGTATCACGCTTCTATAACAGAGTGTCCCGCAGCCTTGAGCAGCCGATTCATGATAGCCTGGCCCATGCGCGGAGTATCAAAAGCTTCGGAATATATAATATCTACGCCGTCATCATCAAAATCGCGCAGGACAGAAAAAAGATGTTGGGCAATTTCCTTATCGGATTCTATGCTTCCGATATCCCGCACAATACCTTCTGTGTACCGCATTGCCGTCTCATCTGTCGCGATGATTCCGACAGTCTTCCCCAAAAGGGCAGCCCTGCCCGCAAGCTCATTGATTTTTGTTATGACAGCTTCCTTATCCCCCGTCACTATGCTGAGCTTAGCTTTCGGCGCGTAATGGCGGTAGGCCATGCCCGGCGCCCTGGGCTTTTGGTCATGCATACCGTCCGGACTTATGATTGCGGGATCTACCATCACCTCGCCCAGAATCTCCCGCAGCTTCTGCTCATTTACATATCCGGGTCTCAGAATGCAGGGCACATCTTCCGTGAAATCCACGATAGTGGACTCAAGACCGATGCGCACCTCTCCTCCGTCAATGACCATATCGATTCTGCCGTCAAGGTCCTCCATGACGTGTTCCGCCCTGGTCGGGCTGGGTCTGCCGGATGTGTTGGCGGACGGCGCGGCTATATAACCGCCCGCTGCCCTGATCAGGGCAAGGGCTATCGGATGGTTCGGCATGCGCACCGCGACGGTCGGAAGACCTCCGCTGGTCTCATCGGGAACTATAGCCTTTTTCCTGAAGATCATCGTGACAGGTCCCGGCCACCAGACGTCGGCGAGCCGTATGGCTGCCTCCGGAACTTCTTCCGCTATCGGATAAAGATGTTCCATATCCGCTATATGGACAATGAGCGGATTATCCGACGGCCGTCCCTTGGCCGCATATATCTTCATTGACGCCTGTGGGTCAAGGGCATTCCCACCGAGTCCGTATACTGTCTCTGTAGGAAACGCGACGAGCCCTCCTTCCCGGAGAATCCTGCCCGCCCTGTCAATTTCATGCAGATCCGGATGCTTGGCATCCAGATGTAATAACTCTGTCTCCAAAAAATCGCCTCCGGTCGTCAGATTTTCTCGCCCGGCAGACGGAATGTTCCTTCATCGGCAAACGGGTTTTTCATCGTCTCATCGTCCGCGAATGCGCCAAAATCATAGTCCGGCGCATCGTCCGAACCTGTATTTCCGGCCGGCTGTGGAACCTTTCCTGCATTTGCACCTGCCAATTCGACCGGCATGGATCCTGTATAGTCAAGGCGAACACCGCTTATTCCCACCTTGGAGAAATCAATCGTGTCGCCGACCATATCACCGGACATAGCAGTTCCGGAACCGGCTTCGTCTTCATACTCATCATCTTCGATCATAAAATCATCGAAGCTGAAATGTACGCCTTCAGTATCGAAATCATTTTCATCGTAGCTGTCATAATCATCCAGGTCATCATCAGCCTTTTCCGAATATGCGGCAGTCGGTGCCGCAGTATAAGAAGGCTGCTGCGGAGCTGTCTGTTCAGCATGCGCCGCTGCCCCCTCAAAATCCGAATCAATATCATCGAAGGAAGCAGGCATGCGCTGAACGACTTCATGAATCTCCTTGTAAGCGACCATAAATCTCTTCTGGACTTCATTTATAAGATCTACGATCTCATTCATGTCCTCCTGGACCTTGGCATACTGCCTCTTGCCATCCTCCAGTCGGGCGTCGATCTCGCCCTGGACTGCGTCGAGCCGGTTCCTGGCCGCAAGATCAGCCTCGGCTACCGTCCGATCATACTGGCTCCTGCTCTCAGCGGTGAGACGAGCTGCCTCTTTCTGCGCATCCGCGATGATTTTGTCACCCTTCACCTGCGATTCATATACCAGCGATCCGATTTTTTCGTAATTGTCAATATACGTGCGATACTTGACCTCTATTTCGTTCTCAAGCCGCTCATATCTTGCATCCTTGCTCTGAATGCGCTGTTTCAGCTCAGCGATCTGTTTATCCTTCTCGATCACATCCGCTCTCGCCTGCGCGACTTTCTGATTGGCATCAGCCTCGATCTGCTTTATATATGCGAAGACCTCCTCCTTGTCAAAACCGCGCATGACTGTTCTGAACATCGAATCATCCATAGAATTCTCCCTTCCTGCTTAAATAATCCTAATCTACTATATACTCCGAAATAAGATCCCAGACTTCCGACTTCTCAAGTCCCAGCTTCCATTCAGCCACGCCTGCGCAGTCTGCGGCGCATATAAGTTTCAGCTTTTCTTCGAGCGACGCGTTATTCTCGAGCCACATCTGGTAGCGGGTATCTCCGCTGTTCATCTCAACATATTCCTGGGCGCAAACATTGTCCCATGCTGTCGACAGATTGTTGGATCGTATCCAGTTCTCCGCTTCCTGCATTCCCATCGCGTTTGCCGTCGGGATTCCCGGACTCACTGTCTTCCACAGCCTCGTGAAGAACGGTATCGCGATCACAGTCTGCTCAGCGGGGACTTCCAGAAGAGTATCCCGGATCCCGCTCTCGACAAACGGGAGCGATGCAACGCTTCCGGCCTCCTCAGATCCGTTTATATGTTCATCATAACACATACAGATCACATAATCACACACTCTCGCCTGCTCTTTTCGATTCAGACTTTTGGTGTAGCGGGGAACGTAATCACATACGGAGAGATATAAGTCGTTCTTCCTGCACTCCGCCGACATCTCTCTGACAAACTCCAGAAAATAAGGCGCGCACTCGTCAGAAACCTTCTCAATATCGAGACATATACCGTCGGCGCTCACATCGAGAATCGCGTCAACTGCGGTTCGGATCATTTTCTCGCGGGCTTGCTCGGACGAAAGAGCCGCAAGTGTGGATTCACTCGAATTCACCTGCCCGTCAAAGTCATTCAGTACACCCCAGACCAAAAGTCCGGCGCTATGAGCTGTCTCGACATAGGATTTATTGGATATCTCTGTCATGTCGCCGCTCTCCGAATCGAGGAAGAACCAGGTCGGTGCAATGACATTGATGCCGGTGACATTCGTTAAGGCATCCGCCAGAACATTATTGGCTGCGTGAGACGTCGTCTGGTGAAATGCCATATTGATTTTTTTATCAAGCAGCTTGTGTGTATAAACAAGCCCCCGATCATCACGCGATATCGTGACCGGTTCACTTGTTCCGTCCACGGCATCCTCACTGATATATCCTCTGTACCCGTCAGATGTTATGACATGAGCCCAGCCATCGACCTCAGTATCCTCCTCATCGACCAGCCTGAGGCTCTCACCTTCAACTGCCCATCGGAGCACCGGGCTTTTTATGCCTGCCTGATACCGGATGGCTGCCTTGTCCTCTGTCACCCTCGTCTGATTATACTCGCGGGCAGTGCTGATCACGAGCCTCTGCGGGTCCTCGTACTCCTCACAGTCCATGTCCGTATACTCCCTGACCAGATCAAGCGCTATATACACACCGCCGTCAAGGCTTCTGGCGTCAGAGGATGTCTCACTGACCGGCAGCGTGTTTTTGTCGGTAGGCGTCGTCACAATAAGTGTTGTTTCGTCGCCGGAGACAAAGAAGCTTCCGTTGATCTCACCGGCTGTCGTCTCATAAGGAAGATATATCTTGCCGTCGATCACTTTGGCAGGCATGTCGGAAACCGTCTGATCGACCACGAGGCCGATATCATTTTCCCCCGACATATTGAAATACCGGCTGCCGTCCATCACTTCTCTTGTCCCTGTGAAGCGAGTAATGACAAATGTCACAGCTCCCGCGACCGCCACCAGCAGCGCAAGGACCAAAACCACCCCGACCGGATTTTTTTTCTTTTTCATAACACGCCTTTCAGAAATCGTCTCGTATCAAATGCATGCTGCGTATTACTCACACATTGTATTCCTTGACATAGTTAGAGTTATTTTAACATCTAATTGCCGATTCGTAAATGCAAAGAGCAAAAAAAGGCATTGCCGTGCCGCACCGGTACAGGTAGTGTCGTCAGGCAATGCCCCCCTATAGTAACGCATATGCGGAATAAATCTGCCTTAAGCGCACAGATTCACTCCAATATTTATTAAATTTTAAATTAAAGGGAAATTCTATGGGGTTTCTTCCTTGTCGTACCACTTCCTCTCTGTAGAGCACTTATTCTCGTGAAAATTTATAATCGGCAGATGAACATCTCCCGGGAAGGCCTTCCATGGACGTTATTATAAATTTTCGGTTATTTTAGTCAATGGATTTTTTCAATTTCCATAATATCCTACCATTTTTCAGGCAAATTCCGTAATATTCTACCATCTTTAGATATCGCTGCGAATAACTCCTGCTGCTTCCACTACCTGCCATGGCAGCAAACCACACTCGACTGCGGCTCGCAGAATGCATTCTCACATTCTTATCACAAATCCGGCGTTTACAGTAATCTGTGCGCTGGGGTATAATAATGATAAGAATACCCTCTTCAATTTCGCAGGTGAAACCGGGACTATCCCCGGACACACAGCTTAAAATGCAGGGCATCAGAAAGTGGTCTTTATGAAACTTGAGAAAATCAATGAAAATCAGATCAAATGCATACTGACATCCGAGGATCTGGCTGAGCGCAGCATCCGACTGAGCGAACTTGCATACGGATCGGAAAAGGCGCAGGAACTGTTTCGGGATATGATGCAGGAGGCATTCCGCGAATTCGGCTTCACTGTGGACGGTGCGCCGCTTTTTGTGGAAGCAGTTCCTCTTAACATGGACACAATTGTCCTGATCATCACCAAAGTAGATGACCCGGATGAACTCGACACCCGTTTTTCCAAGTTCACGATGCCGAAAAATCAGGGGACAGACATAAAAGATGCTCAAGGTGCGGATGACATTCTTGACGCGATCCACAAGATCTATGAGTCCAAGAAAAAAGCCGGCGGGCTCAGAACCAAGAGTACTAAAGAGACCGCGGTCGAACCGGTCACTGCAGGCAGCGATGAAAAGGTCGATTTTGTGCGATGCTTCAGATTCCCTGATATGGATACGGTCATTAGCGCCGCAGCCAACATCGCGGGCTTCTACAGCGGCGAGAACTCACTTTACAGGCAGGATAAGACCAACGAATACCTGCTCGTGATCCACAAGGGCGATCACTCTCCCGAAGACTTTAACCGTGTAGTCAACATCCTCTCCGAATACGGCTCCCTGACAAAGTACAGGGCAGCCGCCGAGGCGTATATGAATGAACATGGCCGTGTCATCCTGAAGTCCGACGCTGTAAGACAACTTGCCGAGCTGAACTGAATCGCCACAGTTCCTTCATTTCGTGCTCTGGAGGCCGGCTTCACGCCTTAGGTCTGATCCATTCAACCGGACGCACTGCCTAAAAAAAGACTGCTGTCTCAGCAAATATGCCGGGCAGCAGTCTTTTTGTCTTCTCAAACAGGAATTATACTATTCCTTAAGCAAGTACCTCATTATTCTCTTCCGGATGAGCGGCAAGATACTCGTTGATTTCTTTCTCAATGATTGACGGATCGACGCCGTGTACCATAGCAGCCTCCTCAAGTGTCTCCATCTGAGAAGCCGGGCAGCCGAGGCAGTGCATTCCCATACCGAAGAAAATCGGTGCCACGTTCATGTTGATCTGAAGGATCTCGCCAATTGTCATCTCTTTATTGACCTGTACCATAATAAATCTCCTCTCTATTGACCCTGACCTCAGGCTATCTTCTGCCGGCTCGCGGGTCATGATCTGCGGCAGCACACACTCTCATTTTGCCGCGTGTGGTAATTATAATCCCTGCAAAGTACTATTGCAAGCGCAAATGCCATTCAGGATGACGTCGAGAGCTCTTGCCCGCGGTGTTCCAAAGACTCTTCGAAATACCCGCAGCCATTTTCGGGTGACGGCTGACCTCTGTTGGTTTGTCTTTCCTAACCGACTGTATCAAAATTCATGCGAATTTTTATGTAGTTTGTCTTTACTACCTCCGCATTCAAGCGATACAATCAGCTTAGATGACACCAAGTCTTATTACCAAAGGAGGATTATATCATGGCATATGTTATTTCTGACGATTGTGTAGCTTGCGGAACATGCGAGAGCGAGTGCCCGGTAGGCGCTATCTCTATGGGCGAAGAGCATTATGAAATCGATGCTGATGCATGCCTTGACTGTGGATCATGCGCAGCTGTATGCCCGACAGAAGCCATTTCTGCTGAATAATACATCGGTAATCGAGTAGGAGGGGGTGATTAACCCCCGTCCTCTCACACCACCGTGCGTACCGTTCGGTACACGGCGGTTTCAATAGTTGACGTG
>JBGUWZ010000066.1:0-39578 GCA_045221675.1 Lachnospiraceae bacterium
CTTCGGCGGAGGCAGCAAAATCTTGATTTTTGAGCATGTTTGCTGCCTTTGCTCCTGGCGGGTTTCATCGTGTCAAGGGCGGAGGCAGCTAAATTTTGGGTTGACAAAATCAATTCATTACTTTAAAATTCTAAACTAGCGATATTGAGATGCGATGACGGCACTATGCGAACTGTCAACCACTTCAGAGAGCCGGCGGCTGGTGTGAGCCGGTGTGAGTGCAGATGAGCAGTCTCATGCCAGAGCAGATTTCCTGAAGGCTTCGGTTGCGTAGGGAAATCCGGAAGGTCCCGTTACCAAGACCAGGCGCTTATTGGAGCGCTGCAGAGTGGCCGCTATGCGGCAATCTGGGTGGTACCGCGATTAATTAAGATTAGTCGTCCCAGAGGTTCAGGAAAAGTCCGTGAGCCTCTGGGCTTTTTCATGTGAGCAGCATTAAGGGTGTGAATAAAGACAGCCCATTTCGGAATGCGGTGCACGAGCCTATCTGCTGAGGTCAGGAGATTCAAGTCTCGCTTGCGAGAATTGTCGCGGGATTCGGGTCAGCGC
The DNA here is from genome assembly GCA_045221675.1 of Lachnospiraceae bacterium. Lineage (GTDB taxonomy): Bacteria > Bacillota > Clostridia > Lachnospirales > Lachnospiraceae > Chordicoccus. The sequence goes on from JBGUWZ010000066.1 coordinate 550, forward strand.
TAGCTGACATAATTCAAACCCGAATCCCTGTGGTCTCTGCTTCGCCAGACGGAAGCCGTAGTAAAACGATGGGATTTAAACTGCAGGACAGTCCACCCCCCACAATCGACCAGTAATAGCGCCACGGCGCAAGAGGAGGAATATTATGAGAACACTGAAATTCATCGACATGACACTCAGACAGGCGGCAAATGTACGCGGCCGCGAACTCTCCTTCAAGGAGAAGCTGGAAGTCGCCAGAAGCCTCGACAGGCTCCGCGCCGACACGATCGAGCTCGCTCCGATCTCTGACAGCAGAGCGGAAAAGCTGGCCAACAGCACAATCGCGTCCATGGTCGTGACGAGAATTTCAGCGTCTGTTGACATCTCCGTCGGCAATATCGAGGACACATGGGAATCCGTCAAGAGCGCGAAAAAGCCGAAGCTCAACATCATCGCTCCGGTCTCCCCTGTCCAGATGGAGTACATGTGCCACAAGAAGGCCCCGGCAATGCTTGAGCTCATCAAAGAGCAGGTGTCGAAGGCCCGCTTCTACTGCGAGTTCGTCGAGTTCTCAGCCGAGGACGCCACACGCGCGGAACCGGAATTTCTCTATCAGGCTATTAACGCAGCCATCGATGCGGGAGCTTACAAGGTTACGGTCTGTGATACAGCAGGCATCATGACACCGGATGAATTCGGTGCTTTCGTCAAAGGCATCATGGAAAATGTCCCGGGTCTTGCCGATATCGAGCTCTACGTACAGATCAGCGACACGATGCATATGGCAGTCGCGTGCGCGGCAGCAGCGGTCCGCGAGGGTGCGGTCGGTGTGAAGTGCACGGTCCTTCCGAACGGATTCGTGACAATGGAAGAGCTTGCCAAGTTCGTCCAGGTCAAGGGCAATGACTACGATATCATGACACAGGTCAAGACGACAGAGCTTCACAGATCTGTCATGCAGCTGAAGAAAATCCTCGAGCCGGAAGAGGAGGAGGTATCCCGTTTCTCCAATATCGGTCTCGGTGATATTGCAAATGTCTGTCTCGACCAGAATGATGACATCGCCGAAGTAATCAAGGTGGTCCGCCAGATGGGTTATGACCTCAGTGAGGAGGACAATGCCAAGGTGTTCGAATCCTTTAAGAGAGTCGCCGCGAAGAAGCATTTCGTAGGGACCAAGGAACTTGACGCGATCATCGCGAGCACAGCGATGGAGGTCCCGGCCACATATCAGATTATCAATTATGTCATTAACAGCGGCAACGTGATCACGGCGACAGCCAATCTCCTGCTCTCAAGGAACGGCGAGGAAGTCCGCGGTGTCGGCATCGGCGACGGCCCGATCGACGCAGCCTTCCAGGCTATTGAGCAGGTCATCGGCCACCACTATGAGCTTGATGATTTCCAGATCCAGACTGTCACAGAAGGCCGCGATGCCATGGGAAGCGCTCTGGTCAAGCTCCGCGCGGGCGGCAGAGTCTACTCCGGCAACGGTATTTCCACAGACATTATCGGCGCATCGATCCGCGCTTATATCAGCGCTCTGAATAAGATTGTTTACGAGGAAGGCTGAGACTTGAATAGTCAGGGCACCGCCTGAGAGGAGGAAGAAATTTGAAGCTGTCATTTTCAATACAGAACTGGAAAAATATGAGCTGGGATGAATTCTGCGACGTCGCTGAAGCTACGCGCATGCAGGGCATCGAGCTCTATGATATACAGGGCCCGGTCTTCAGAGGCAAAACTTCCCCGTCCAACCCGGAGAGGGCAGCCGCCACGAGACGCTACCTTATTTCGAAGAATCTTAAGATCCCGTGCGTGAACACTGTGAATGATTTCACGACACCTGAATTCATCAGAGAGTTCAATGAGTGCGTAACAGTGGCTCTGAACCTCGGCATCGAGTTCATCGGTATTCACACGAAAAATGCAAATATGGACGAGGCCGCGGAAGCCCTGTCCATGATCCTCGATATTGTCGGTGAGAGAAAGGTGACTGTCCTCGTTGAGACAGCGGACGCGTATGCGGGCACGCTGCATTTGCGCGACCTTCTGAATCGATTCTCCGATGACCGCCTCGCTGCACTTTGGGACATGCACACGACAACGGTCGTGGCCAAAGAGGACGCGGAGGAGACGATCACTAACCTCGGCGCGTATGTGAAGCACGTACATATCCATGACTTCAGAAGAAACGGCCAGGAGATTCGTCCGGAACTCATCGGAGAGGGCGGCCTGCCCATGCAGGATCTCGTGAACGCGCTCCGCTCCGTCAACTACGACGGTTTCGTGTCCCTCGAGTGGGATCCGGAATGGATTGCCGGCCTTGAGGACATCGAGATCATCCTCACGCATTTTGAAAATGCGATGAGGCCCTATGAAAATACCAAGAGAGGCAACCGCCATCTGTACTGGAGCAATCGGCATAAAGGCCGCTACGTCTGGAAAAAGGGCGACCTCATCGATAAGACCTTCCCGCAGGTCCTTGACACTATGGTCGAAGAGTTCCCGGATCAGACAGCCATCAGGTTCACCACACTCGACTACACAAGGACATACAGTCAGTTCAGGGACGACGTGGATGAATTTGCAAGAACCCTTGTATCGCTCGGCGTCAAAGCGGGCTCCAAGGTCACCATCTGGGCAACAAATATCCCCCAGTGGTATCTGACATTCTGGGCAGCGACCAAGATCGGCGCGGTCCTTGTCACTATGAACACAGCCTACAAGATCCACGAGGCGGAATATCTGCTCCGCCAGTCCGACACGCACACGCTGGTAATGATTCAGGGCTACCGTGATTCCCATTACGATGAGATCATGAACGAGCTCTGCCCGGAGATGAAGGATAATAAGCCGGGCCAGCCGCTGCACACAAAGAGACTTCCGTTCCTGCGCAACGTCATCACATGCGGCTTCCGCATGCCCGGCGCGCTGACATGGGAAGAATCGCTTGAGTACGCGTCCAGAACGCCGATCGAGGAGATCACCCGAATGGCAGCCGCGGTCGATGTCAACGATGTCTGCAACATGCAGTACACATCAGGCACGACAGGCTTCCCGAAGGGTGTCATGCTGACCCACTACAATATCGTCAACGACGGCAAGAGTATCGGCGACGGCATGGACCTGTCCACTGAGGACAGAATGATGATCCAGGTCCCGATGTTCCACTGCTTCGGCATGGTCCTCGCGATGACAGCGACCATGACCCACGGCGGAACGATCCTGCCTATCCCGTATTTCTCACCGAAATCCTCGCTGGCCTGCATCCACAATGAGCACATCACCGCCTTCCATGGCGTGCCGACCATGTTCATTGCCATGCTGAGCCATCCGGATTTCCCGAAGACGAGCTTCGCCCATATGCGGACGGGCATCATGGCAGGCAGCCCCTGCCCGATTGCGGTTATGAGAGACGTCGTCGAGAAGATGCATATGACAGAGATCGTTATCGTCTACGGTCAGACCGAAGCTTCCCCGGGATGCACGATGAGCCGCACGACCGATCCGCTGGAAGTCCGCGTTACCACAGTCGGAAGCGCGTTCCCGGAAGTCGAGTGCAAGATCGTCGACCCTGAGACCGGAGAGGACTGTCCGGATGAAGTAATCGGCGAGTTCGTAGCCCGCGGCTATAATATTATGAAGGGCTACTACAAAATGCCCAAGGCTACCGCGGCCGCCATTGACAAGGACGGCTGGCTGCACACCGGCGATCTGGCCTGCAGGACACCGGAGGGCAACTACCGCATCACAGGTCGTCTGAAGGACATGATTATCCGCGGCGGTGAGAACATTTACCCGAAGGAGATTGAGGAATTCATTTACACGCATCCGAAGGTAAGCGACGTCCAGGTCATCGGCGTTCCGGACCAGGCGATGGGCGAGGAGATCATGGCATGCATCATCCTGAAGAAGGGTGAGACCATGACGGTCGAGGAGATGAAGAAGTTCGTCCTTGACCACATGGCTAAGCATAAGGTTCCCAAGTACATCGAATTCGTGGACGGTTTCCCGATGAACGACGCAGGCAAGATCCAGAAGTTCAAGATGCGCGAGGCGGCAGTCAAGAAGCTCGGCCTTGAGAAGGCGGCGAGCATTGTAACAGCTTAAAGGAGGCACTCACATGTCTGACAGACAAAAACACTATGTGACCGTCGACGGCAACGAGGCGGCCGCATATATTGCATACGCATTCACAGAGATAGCGGCCATTTATCCGATCACACCGTCATCCCCGATGGCGGGAAAGACGGATGCCTGGTCTGCCAAGGGGAAGAAGAACATTTTTGGCAGGAGGGTCCGCCTTGTAGAGATGCAGGCCGAATCCGGCGCGATTGCAGCCGTCCACGGCGCTCTTCAGACCGGCGCGCTTGCAACCAGCTATACTTCATCCCAGGGTCTTATGCTGATGATCCCGACCATGCACCGCATCGCCGGTGAGCGTCTTCCGGGCGTTCTCCATGTAGCCAGCCGTACGGTCGGCGGCCACGCGCTCTCGATCTTCGGTGACCACTCCGACGTCATGAATTGCAGGCAGACCGGATGGGCACTGCTTTCCTCCGGCAGCGTTCAGGAAGTCATGGATCTCGGCGGCATCGCCCATCTGGCAGCCGTCAAGGGCCGTGTTCCCTTTATTCATTTCTTCGACGGTTTCCGCACGTCCCACGAGATCGACAAGGTCGAGCAGATGGACTACAAGGATCTTGAAGCCCTTCTTGACCGGGAGGCTCTCGAAAAGTTCCGTGCAGACGCTCTGAATCCGGAGCATCCCATGATTCGCGCGACGGTCCAGAATCCGGACATCTTCTTCCAGATCAAGGAAGCCAGCAACAAGGATTACGCCTCTCTCCCGGATATCGTTGAAGACTACATGGGAAAGATCAACGAGATCACCGGCAGAGATTATCACATTTTCAACTATTACGGAGCTCCGGATGCCGAGCGCGTGATTGTAGCTATGGGCTCTGTCTCCGGCTGCATTGAAGAGACAGTAGACTATCTGAATGCTCGCGGCGAGAAGGTCGGCTTTATCCAGGTTCACCTCTATCGCCCGTTCGACGTGAAGCGCTTCGTGGACGCCATTCCGGCCACCTGCAAGTCCATCGCGGTTCTTGACCGCACGAAGGAGATGGGCGCTTCCGGCGACCCGCTCTACCTTGACGTGTGCGCAGCCCTGCGCGGCCGCGCGGATGTGACCCTGGTCGGAGGCCGCTACGGTCTCTCCTCCAAGGACACGACTCCGTCACAGATCGCCGCTGTGTACGCCAACCTGAAGGCAGAAAAGCCGCTTGACAGTTTCACGATCGGCATTATCGATGATGTGACTCACCTGTCCCTGCCCGAGACAGAGAAGCTGGATCTTTCCGGCGACGGCCTTGTGGCCTGCAAGTTCTGGGGCCTTGGCGGCGACGGTACTGTAGGTGCAAATAAAAACACCGTCGAGATCATCAACTCCCACACGGAGAAATTTGCACAAGCCTACTTTGAATATGATGCTAAGAAGTCCTTCGGTATCACAAAGAGTCATCTCCGCTTCGGCGACAAGCCGATCCGGTCTTCCTACTACGTAAAATCAGCGGACTTCATCGCCTGCCACAACCCGACCTACATTGAGAAGTATGACATTGCGTCGGAAGTGAAGCCGGGCGGCAGCCTGCTCATCAACTGTCCGTGGGACGCGGAGGAGCTTGCACAGCATTTGCCTGCCAAGGCGAAGCGTGAGATAGCGGCAAAAGGCATCCGCCTCTACACGATCGACGCGATAAAGATTGCCCGTGAACTTGGCCTTGGCGGCCACTTCAACATGGTCCTGCAGTCCGCCTTCTTCAACATTATGCCGGTCATCCCGGTGGAGGATTCGGTGTCCTTCATGAAAGCGGCGGCGGAGAAGACCTATTTCGCGAAGGGCGAGGACGTTGTTCGCAAAAATCTTGCGGCCATCGATGCCGGAGCCACCGCTTATGTGGAAGTGGAAATTCCGGAAGAATGGAAGGATGCGCAGGACGCGCCGAAGGCTCCGAGAAATGTTCCGGAATATGTCACCGAGATTCTTGACCCGATCAATGAGCAGAAGGGCGATGACCTGCCGATCAGCCGCCTGATGCGCTACAAGGATGGCGTCATGGATATGGGTCTTACAGCATTTGAAAAGCGCGGCATCGCTACTCGAGTTCCTGTCTGGAACGCAGATAAGTGCATCCAGTGCAACCGCTGCGCATATGTCTGCCCGCACGCAGTCGTTCGTCCGTATCTTCTGACAGAGGAAGAGAAGGACGGCATGCCGGAAGGCATGAAGATAGCTAAGGCCATGGGCAAACAGGCCTCCGGCATGTACTTTACGATGCAGATCTCTGAGCTCGACTGCACAGGCTGCGGAAGCTGCGCGTATGTATGTCCGGCAAAGGAGAAAGCTCTCACTATGGTACCGATGGCGGAGGCTGAAGACACATCCGCTTCCTGGGAGTACGCGCTCGCTCTTCCGGAGAAAGAGGACATTTTCGATCCGTATACAATCAAGGGAAGCCAGTTCCGCCGTCCGCTGCTCGAGTTCTCGGCAGCATGCGCGGGCTGCGGCGAGACACCGTACGCGAAGCTGCTCACTCAGCTCTACGGCGACCGCGTTTACTGGGCAAATGCCACCGGCTGCTCTCAGGCCTGGGGCTCCGCTATGCCCGGCATTCCTTACACTGTGAATCAGAAGGGCTGCGGTCCGGCATGGTCCAACTCCCTCTTTGAAAATAACGCTGAGTTCTCTCTCGGCATGGTGCTGTCTGTAAATCATCAGAGAGCAGCCGAGAAGGAGCGGGTAGAAAATTATCGCGCAGTGTGCAGCGATGCGTCTGTGTGCGCAGCCATCGATGCATGGCTTGATACTTACGATGATTTCTATGCTTCCCCGGCTGCCACGGAAAAGCTCATAGAGGCTCTCGGAACGCAGGCAGATCAGCAGGCAGCTGAGATTCTCCGCTATAAGGACCAGCTCGCGAAGAAGACCTTCTGGATGTACGGCGGCGACGGCTGGGCTTATGACATCGGCTTCGGCGGTCTCGACCACGTTGTCGCGAGCGGTGAGAACGTCAACGTACTCATCGTCGACACGGAAGTCTACTCCAACACAGGCGGACAGTCATCGAAGGCGACGCCGGTCGGCGCGGTAGCGCAATTTGCAGCTGCAGGAAAGAAGCAGCCGAAGAAGGATATCGGCAGCATGCTGATGACCTACGGCAACGTGTACGTGGCTCAGATCGCCATGGGCGCGGACTACAATCAGTGCCTCCGCGCGGTACGCGAAGCGCAGGAGTTCGACGGTCCGTCCGTCATCATCGCTTACGCGCCCTGCATGGAGCACGGCCTTAAGTGCGGCACGGACAAGGTCATGGACGAGATGAAGCGCGCTGTCGACGCGGGCTACTGGTTCCTGTACCGCTTCAATCCGAATGCGGAGAAGAAGTTCACGCTCGACTCCAAGGAGCCGACCATGGACTACGAGGAGTTCCTCGACGGCGAGGTCCGCTACGCGTCGCTGCGTCGGACGTTCCCGGAGAACGCGAAGACGCTGTTTGCGGAGGGCGCGAAGCAGGCCAAGGCTAAGTACGCGAAGTATAAAGCAGAAGAATAAAGAACTGACAGGGGCTGCCGGATCGGCAGCCCTTTTTGGAAAGAGTGTTGGAATATGGCGAACGAAAACGGAGAATGGATCATGCGCGGCCTCGACTGGGACAACCCCTATCGTATACGCACATGGCAGGAATTAATAAATTGGGTGAATGAGGTGGGCTTTCTGCCTCTCTTTGCAAATAATATAAGCGGTTTCTCAGCGGAGGAGCACGTGTCACCGCTCTTCTGGTGGACTGGAGACCCGGAGCAGGATCCCTGGGAGTGGAGAGAAATTATTGCGAAAAGCCGTCAGGTAGCCTACGGAAAGTTTTTCGGCAACAAGGCCGGCTTTATCAGCGTGGACTGGCTTCCGTATTTTGCCAATATGAGGCGCGATGGATACGACTTTGATGCCAGGTGGGAAGACGGTCTGGTGGGCAGACGCGAAAAAAGTATCATGGATCTGCTGACCGGGAGAGACGATGACGGCGATATGACGTTTCCGGAGAATTGGCTTTTATCGACGGAACTGAAAAAGAAAGCTGGGTTTGGCAAAGAGGGTTCGAAGAACTTTCCCGGTATTATCACTTCACTCCAGATGCAGACGTATCTTGTCATTGTCGATTTCCATCGGCGGGTGAATAAGAAAGGTCAGGAATATGGCATGCCGGTTTCCGTGCTGCTCCCTCCGGAGGCGATCTGGGGCTATGAAAAGGTCACGGAGAGATATGATGAGAAGCCGGCGGAGTCGTGGGACAGGATCATGGAACGCGTGCGTACCTGCTTCCCGGGTAATGATGAAAAAGAGATTATAAAGCTGATCGGGAAGAGACCGGTCTGATTAAGCTCATCGTTCTGGAGGTTTATAAACGAGGCTGTCGAGTCTTTTTCGGTATACATAAAAATATAACAGAAATATTGCAAATGGTATTTCAATATTGAAAAATTAGGTGTATAGTGATTGTGTATAAAATAACTCAGAGAAATTCCTGTGATTTTATGTATATCCTATAAGAAAACAGGAAATTCTGCACAACAGAAGAAGAGATACATATGAAAAGGGGGCGAGTTTATGATTAGTTTTCTTATTTGTCTTGTTCTTCTAGTTGCCAGCTACTTCACTTACGGTAAGGTAGTTGACGGTATCTTCGCGCCGGATGACCGGGAGACCCCGGCGGTCGCGATCAACGATGGTGTTGACTATGTTGTACTTCCGGCATGGAAGCTGTTCCTGGTACAGCTCCTCAACATCGCGGGCCTTGGCCCGATCTTTGGTGCTCTGCAGGGCGCTCTGTGGGGACCGATCGTATTCCTCTGGATTACATTCGGTACTATTTTCGCAGGTGCTGTGCATGACTACTTCGCCGGTATGCTTTCGGAGAGGAACAACGGTGCGTCCATCTCTGAGGTCATCGGTATCTACCTTGGTCCGATCATGAAGACGATCATGCGTATTTTCGCGGTCGTTCTGCTGGTCATGGTCGGTACTGTTTTTGCAGTAGGCCCGGCAGGTCTTCTGGTCAAGCTTCTCTCTGAGAAGGGCGTGACAGGACCGTTCGCTCAGACAACTGTATGGCTGGCCATCATTCTTATTTATTACTTCATCGCTACATTTATTTCCATTGACCAGATCATCGGCCGCATTTATCCGGTATTCGGTATCTGCCTTATCGCGATGGCTGTCGGCGTCAGCATCGGTATTCCGATGAACGGATATTCAATTCCGGAAATCTGGACACACTTCGGCAGCATGCATCCGGCAGGCACACCGATCTGGAGCTTCATGTTCATCACAGTCGCCTGCGGCGCTATTTCCGGTTTCCATTCGACACAGTCTCCGCTGATGGCCCGCTGCCTTAAGTCTGAGAGACAGGGACGCTTCGTATTCTACGGCGCAATGGTCGCTGAGGGCTGCATCGCTCTGGTTTGGGCTGCAGCGGGCTGCTCACTCTATGAAGTGACCGGCGGCCTCAACACAGGTCTGCAGGAAATTCTTGGCGGCGGCCAGTCCGTAGCGATCTATGATGTCTGCGTGAAGACGATGGGTTCAGTCGGCGTCATCCTGGCTATGCTCGGCGTTATTGCATGCCCGATTACTTCCGGCGACACAGCTTTCCGTTCCGCAAGACTTACGCTTGCTGACTGGTTCAAGATCGATCAGGAGACGATGGGCAATCGTCTGAAGCTCTGCATCCCGGTCCTCGGCGCCGGCGCATTCCTCGGCTTCGGCAACACGCTCGGCTTCCTCAGCTACACAGTTATCTGGAGATATTTCAGCTGGACGAACCAGACACTGGCTATGATCGTTCTCTGGGCAGGCGCTATGTATCTGGCAAAGGAAGGCAAGAACTACCTTATCTGCGCAGTACCGGCTACCTTCATGAGCGCGGTCTCCGCGACCTACTTTGTCATGGCTCCCGAGTGCCTCGGTATGATCCCGGCACTGAAGAGCAACACGCTGATCGCATACCCGGTGGGTATCATCTGTGCGATCCTGTTCCTCTTCATTTTCCTCCGGAGCGCGAAGAAGCAGGCATAAGTGCTGTATCAGGTCTAAATATCTAAGTTGCGAGGGCCTTGTGAATGAGGCTTGAATGCACGATAGCATTGCGGGGAACGGAGGCTGCTCCGTTCCCCGTTTTCTTTTGGCCGGAGAAGATATTTGCAATTTTGCAAATGTTTTCTCCGACCGAAAGACCATATCGGAGGTACATATGTTGATCACACCAAAACCAATCGGAAAAACGGAGCTGAGTCCCGAAGAGCTGTCGAAAGACAGGAAGGCCTGCACAAAGTACGGTCCCTGCGGAGCCGGCGAGAAAGCTCTTTATCTGGGAAGCTTCTACATATCCAGAAGATTTTACGCGCCGTATCCTGAAATCGAGCGGGTCTTTAAGAGAGTTGCCATGAGCGCCGGAGGCTTTACCGGCAAGGGGGCGTTCGGCACGATGCCCTATCTTGTTGTCGTGTTAAAGGACGGGACGGAAAAACAGAGCAACTTTAAGCGGGAGGAAGATGTCGATAAGATTCTGGCCTGGATCAAAAAGCGCCATCCGGAGATTCCGACAGTGACAAAAAAGGCTGAGGAAGAAGCTGCCAGAATGAGTGCGGCTCCCCAGAAAGAGATATCAGCGCCTGTCAGGAAAGAGATTGCGGGACTTAACAGTGATATTCGCTACCTCGAAGAAAGACCGGAAATATCCGACAATTTGTCGATTGCAGTTCGAAGAAAGAGAATCGTTGACCAGATACCGGCCGGCAGCGTGCTTCTTGTGTCGGCATTAGCTGTACTTGGGGTGCTGATTATTGTCGGGGCGGTGTATGCATTTGCACATAAAGTGGCTATGGCACCGTACATCCTGCTCATCGGAGCAGCCTTCGTGTTCTTTGCGATTGCGACGAATATTTTGCCGATCGGACAGAACTCGAAAAAGGCGACCGCTAAAGGCTGGGAGAAAGCCCTGGCAGATGCGAGGGCGTACGTGAAGGGAAAACGTGACTTTTACCTGCCTGCCCAGTACGCGCACCCGATTGTGATCCGGCGTATGATCCGGCTCCTCGAGAGCGGTCGCGCAAAGACGAAGAAGGAAGCGTACGAACTCATGAAGGCGGACCTGAAGGCCCTGAATTCCGGCGTTAAAGTGTCGCAGGAGGAGCACGACGAGGTCGTGATCGTGAAACCTCTGTTTTTGGAGTGCGGGTATAAAGATATTTTGGGATGAATTATGTGGGGAGAGCAGGTGGATTTTTCCGCACTTTTGTCTTACATGCGTGACTTTAGCGGAAGAACCGGCAGCCCTGGTTGAAATCATACGGGAATTATTGAGGGCTGATAGAAGGAGAGTGCTATGAGTGATATTCTTGATTTTTTGAGAGAGGAAGGTGTGTCGGAGGCTCTGATCCGGGGGGTGGAAGATTTCCGCGGCAGATATCCGGTGAGCGGTGAATATAGAGACCGGGTACCGGAACCCCAGTATTATTATTACGGCAAAGAGACCTGGGAGATGGCACTCGCGGTCCTTCTTGCCGGCAGGAACCTTCTGCTTGCCGGTCCGAAAGCGACCGGCAAGAACGTGCTGTGTGAGAACCTCGCGGCAGCTTTCGGCCAGCCCGTGTGGAACGTGTCCTTTCATATCAATATGGATGCGAGCTATCTTATAGGGACGGATACATTTGACGGGACCAGAGTTACTTTCAGACCGGGACCGATCTATCTGTGCGCAGACAGGGGAGGTTTCGGCGTTCTCGACGAGATCAATATGGCGAAGAACGAATCGCTGGCGGTCCTCCACAGCGCGCTGGATTTCAGGCGGGCGATCGACGTGCCGGGCTATGAGCTCATTCGGGTGAAGCCGCAGACACGCTTTATCGGGACAATGAATTACGGGTACGCCGGGACGAGGGAGCTCAATGAAGCTCTGAGTTCGAGATTTGCTATCCTCTCTGTGCCGGAGATCAGCGAGGCTGATCTTGACCGGCTGATTAAGAGAAGCTTCCCTGATATCAATTCGAAGATCTGCACACAGTTCGTGAAACTTTTTATGGAGCTCATGAAAAAGACAGAGAAGGCCGAAATCTCGGACCGGGCGCTTGATCTCCGCGGACTTCTTGACGCGCTGAGCCTTATTCGCGAGGGGCTGACAGCCGGGCAGGCTCTTAGGATGTGCATCGTCGATAAGACATTTGACTCGTATGAGCAGTCGCTCATCATGGATGTTGTGAAAGCGAGGATCCCGGCTGAGCTGAGCCGAAAAGTAGTTTTTGAGTGAGGGCTTTTGCCGTGTTTTTAGGAAGCAATTATGCGCGAAAAGCAGGAATTGGGAGAATGGCGCGTAATGGATTATTGCACCGACGTGGCTCCAAAGAAGCATTTACGCGCGAAAAGCAGGAATTGAGAGAATGGCGCGTAATGAAGAATTGCGATTACGCGCGAAAGAAGCAGGAGTGTGAAATAGCGCGTAATGGAAATTGAGCATTTACGCGCGAAAAGCAGAGATTAGGAGAATGGCGCGTAATGAAGAATGGCGATTACGTGCGGAAAAGACAAGAGTGTGAAACAGCGCGTAAATGAAGACTAAAGCATTACGCGCAGAAAAAGCAAGTGCGGAAAATTGCGCGTAAATGAGATTAGCGCATACGCGCGAAAATCACAAAAGTTGGAAATGGCGCGTAAATGAGATTAGCGCATACGCGCGAAAACCACAAAAGTCGGAAATGGCGCGTAAATGAAATCAACGCTTACGCGCGATAAAGACAAGTGCTAATAACGGCGCATAAAAAATGAGTAGGACGTATGATCAGACGTGAATACACCGGGAATGCCCGGCGTGCAAGAAATTTCATATGGAATGCGGCAGGGCGGTACGATTTTGAGCCGCCCTATCTTGCGTTCTACCCGACCGGCGAGGTCGATATGTATTTCAACATGGTCATCGGGCTTGCGGTCAAGTGGTTCGATATGAGTCGGCTCATGACATTCTTTGATTCTTACAAGAGCTCGCGCAGTGCCGACGAGTACGATGAGTTCCTGTGGCTTGGGATAGAGAATTGCGTGTACGCGAAGGAACTGCCGGAGAGACCTATCCTGGCTCAGCTCCGCATTGATCGTGCAAATGACTTCTTTCGCATTCAAAACTCTCTCTCCCGCCAGCAGGTGGAGATGCAGAGTATGGCAGTCTATGACCAACAGGCAGCCAGATGGTCGGAAGTTCTCGGCAAGCATGTTCTCCTTGCAGGTAAGAAGAGGAAGATGTATGAATTCCTTAAGTTCAAAGGAGAACTGGATACAGATGGACTTATTGCCCGCATGAATGAATTCTTTGAAGAATTCTTCCACTTTACTCCCGGTATGAGCGAGGAGAAGAGAAGCTTTCGACTTGCGGATTCACTGAGACGCGGCTTCGGAAAGCGGCGGGGAAGCAGCGAGAAACTGATGGTCAGGACAGCTGACGGAGGAGGAATTACCGACAAAGACGTGCTGCTCACCCACACAGCAGGGATGCGGTATGGCTTTGCGCCGGATAAAAAAGATGAGGATTATATAAGAGCATGTTTTGGTGACTGCGCATACAGCGGTGCGGAGATGAGAATTCTTGAGGAAGCGCTTTGCACGGATGGGGATGCGGCCTGCAGGCTGTGGGTGGTAAAGCCGCAAAGAAAAGGGGAAGAAGCAGGCGCGCCGATGAAAGGCAAGACCAACGCCGGAGATACACTGGCAGGCGCGTCGATGAAAGGCAAGACCAACACCGAAGATACACTGGCAGGCGCACCGATGAAAGGCAAGACCAACACCGGAGATACACTGGCAGGTGCACCGATACACACCAAGAGCTCCAGCTTAGAGGGCACTGCCAACAGTGTAATGGTGAATGTTGGGAGAAACACAGCAAAATCCAGCGAAATCCGGATACCATCCGGCACAGATAACCGCCCTGCTCCACGAAATACATCAATCTCCAAGGACGCGCGAGACTTCCTCACAAAGTCGGCAGAGCAGCGGCGGCGCAATGAAAAGTATCGAAATGAAAATGCCCTCATGATTCATGAGAGCATTAAGAGATTATCGGCAGCGCTCGGCACTTTGTTCGAGAGTTATTCAAGGCACCTGCCGGAAAAAGCCCGCACAGGCAGGCTTGTAGCGCGAAATGCCTACAGGCTCAGCGTGGTCCACGACCCGTATGTTTTTCTGCGGGACGGCGATGAGACGGAGAACAACCTCCGTGTCACCCTGCTTTTGGACGCGTCGATGTCACGGCTGTATTCCCAGGAGAAAATTGCCGCTGAGGCTTACGTGATTGCAAGCAGCCTTGAGAGGATTCACATCCCGCTCGAGATCCTGTCTTACCGGACAATCCGTGGATTTACAGTGATTGAGAAGTTGAAAGAATTAGCGGAGAAGCGGGCTGACAGTGTGCTAAGCTACACAGCCGGCGGTTGGAACCGCGACTCGCTGGCTTTCCGCACTGTCGGACGGATGATCCGCGAGGAAGATCCGAACAGAACGCAGTCTCATATACTGCTCATTCTGACAGATGCAAGTCCGAATGACTCGATGCCAATCGCATCGGGAGGACTGCTCGGCGGGAAAGAATATGAAGGCGAGCTTTCAGTCCGCGAGGCAAGAAAGGCCGTCAGCGATCTGCGGGAGGATGGGATCCGCACAGCCGCGGTTTTTCTTGGATCGAGCGCCCACCTTGACAACGTGCATCAGATTTTTGGCAAGGAGTATGTCCGGATTCAGACGATTGCACAGCTTGCGGACGGGGTGTCCGAGCTCATCGCCATGATGCTGCGGGAGTCTCCTCCTGACTGATTATCTGCGATCATTGTCGTAAAGGGTGTCCGAGCTCATCGCCATGATGCTGCGGGAGTCTCCGTCTGACTAATCTCTTACGATCACCGTCGTAAAATACCCGGTCTTATCCGGCAGCGGTTCATCGTCCCCGAGCTTTTTGATCAGGATTTCATCCTCCATGCCGCAGTTGACAGCGAGGGATGTCACATCTAGCAGCCCACGTCTGTCGAGCTCATCGAGCGTTCTGTGCAAATGCCTCCCCGCCTTCATCAGCACCTTCGTCCCCGGCAGGTCCAGATAGTCATCAGAGTTATTACGGACAGAGGGAATGATGTGGACAGGCTCATCCATTTCCGCGAGGGGAAGAGCGAGAGCCGCCGCAGCAGCCGAAAAACTCGGCACGCCGGGAACCATGATGATTTCATAACCGCGGGATATGAGCTCAGCTGCGATATAGTGGACGGTCGAGTACAGCGAGACATCGCCGAGGGTCACCATCGCGACGTCTTTGCCCTGATCCAGGTACTTTGCCGCGGCATCCGCGTTTTTCCGATAGTTTTCTATTCTTTTAGCAGGATCCTTGTCCATGGTGAAATCCATGGCAAGGATCTTTTTGTCACCAACATGGTACAGTTTCGTATATTCAGGATTATTGTCATTAGAATTCACAGCATCTGCTGACGCTCTGTTGTATGAAGCCTCGTCGGTTTTCATGCTGTCGCGTAAAGTCTCATCAGTTTTGTCAGATTCTTCCGCAATCTCTACAGGTCCTGCCAGGACCCCTGTCCGCCATACTATATCCAGCGCAACCATATCGCCGTTCCCCGTTCTGGGGGCGGCAATGACGGGGCAGGATTTGATTGTATTGAGTGCTTTGATTGTAATCAGTTCCGGGTCTCCGGGACCGACGCCGATACCGTAAAATGTTCCTTTTTCTTTCATAAGATTACCATAAAAAACGCTCGTGTCAGCTGACTTTGCATTACTTTAAAGGAGCTGACGCATTAAGGGGCGATACCACCATATGGCAGACGGTTATTTGTAGATGTTTGCCATATATAATAACGACACCGTCTACAGCGACAATGCCTCTTCGATTTTGGTCCTTGGCAAAGCAGTAGGTAAGAGATTTTTCCTTTTTTGAACTGTTGGTTCTGATGAAGGCCGACAGTTTATATACGGACTTTTTGATTATCAACTGTCTATGCCACATGAAATTGCAGTACAAAGCTAAAAATGTGCTTTGCATACTGCCATTTCAAAAGTTGATTTTTCTAAACTGACAGTAGTAAGAGCAAAAAGCTCTCGATAACACTGCAACTTTTAGTATTTCTCACAGCTTGATGACAGTCGAATCAGAAAAACCAACTCGAACGACTGCATTTTGAACTGTAGAGTGCGTAAAATCGGCAGTAGCAAGAACTATTTCTGGATCCGCTACTGTCACAGCAGAATAAACAAGTCTAAAACGACAGTAGAAAAGATTCTTTCTGGATCCGCTACTGTCAGAGCAATAAAGCAGTTGAAATATTTCCCCTCCGTGTCCTTGACAAGGGGAGGGGTTCACGTAAAATCGGCAGTAGAAAGAACCATTTCTGGATCCGCTACTGTCAGAGCAATAAAGCAGTAGAAATTTTCCCCTCCGTGTCCTTGACACGGGGAGGGGTTCAGTCAGCAACGGTCAAAAATGGCAGTAAGAATTTCTCTTTCCCGATTCTCGACTGTCACAACAAAATCAGCAAGCAGTAATCGGCAGTAGAAATAATCATTTCCTGAGTCTCTACTGCCACGGCCCATGCGGCACAAACCAGCCAGCCCCTCTGCTGCCACGGCCCATGCGGCACAAACCAGCCAGCCCCTCTACTGCCACGGCCCATGCGGCACAAACCAGCCAGCCCCTCTGCTGCCACGGTCCACTCTGCACAATAGTAGTAGATGACATTCCCCTTTTAATATCAGTCGAAAGAGAAGAATGCATTTGCCTCATTCACATTATAGAGGCCGTAGCACGGCAGTGTCTGCGGCAGCTCCGTGTCGCTCAAGGCTCTCGGCATCTGATACCACTGTCTCCCGTCGTCCGTCAACTCAGACATAGGCGTCCCGGGGAAGTAGAGAATGAATTCTTCGCCGCCCGCAATTCCATAGGGGGCAGATGCAACATAGCGGATCTGATCGTCGATCCACTCCTTGCCATCCGGCTCTGCTGTTGCAGACTCAACTAACCGCAGAGTGACTGAGTTGCCGTTTATGACATTGGCGACCTCGAATTTTCCGGAGAACTCAGAAACATAAATTGTTCCATTCGGGTAGCCGTCTCCTGTGTCACCCATGTCGGAGTCGTGGAAGGAGCCTGTGAATATTCCATTTTCTGCAAATGTCAGCTCCGACGACCATCCCCCAACACCGCTCGCAAATCCAAATTCTTTTCCGTTCAGAGCTCCAAAGATGCCATCTGCAGTGAGGTTTGTGGGAGCAACGTTGCCCGCAGCAGCATCAGAGGAGGGGGCACCGTCCGCAGCCAGCTCATTCAGCTTTGCAATCGCCTCATCATAGGTCAGGGCTTTGCTGCCCTGTTCTCTCTGTAATCCTACAAGGAACTCATCATCGTTGTCGCTGGTCAGGAGAATACATGCAGTATTGTCATACCAGGCGCTTTTAATTTTCTCATATTCCTCGTGCGTGACTTCCGACTTTTCAACGTAGTATGTGTCTTCAAATGAAGAGTAGTCTTCGGTCGGATATGAAGAGTGGGAGATATTTTCGACCGGAGCCAGCGAACTGCCTGAAGCAGCAAGGCGGTGATAATAGTAGACGACGCCCTCATCGCCGATGCTGTCATAAATATAGAGAGTCTTGTCCTTGCCTGCGAAAACACAGAAGAATGTGCCGCCCGCGACGGCCACATCGAGAGGCTCGTCATAGAGGGTCTTTACAGTTTCATCTTCGTAGGTGCAGATGACCAGATTGGCCTGATAATAGTACTGACTATTTTCGCCGGCAGTTCCACGCATAAAGAGGAGTTCGGGTGTTCCGTCTCCGTAGACATCTGCAAATGCCACCGGTTTCGAATTTGCCTCCGTCACATCCGGGTCTGATTTCTGCCAGTCATAAGCATTTATATAGCGCTGATTTTCCTGAAGAATACCGAGATAAGCCGCGTAGGCTGCCGAATAGTCAGGTTCCGGCTCAGCAGTTGGCGTTGCGACCTGACTTTCTGCCGGCGTTTCCTGTGGGACAGTGGATTCGGACTCGGCTTTGCTGTCCACACTTTCCGGGGTCTGTGATTCGACCTGGGAATCTGCCGGGGCAGGTGCCGCGGTGCCCTGTGGGCTCTGGCTTCCGCACCCGAAGAGGGTACCGGTGAGAAGGGCTGCAGTGAGAATGCCTGCTAAATATTTCTTTTTCATGGTGACCTCCTTGGTAGAATTAGTGAGTCGACTGTCTATATTAGACTTGTAAGCTCTTCGCCTATAGAGACTGGCAGCTTCTGCTCAGATATGGGGGCTCATCATGTTGATCGATGAAGGCCTGGAAAACTGAGCACTGTATTAGATGTAGGGTCGTTTAGTTTTTAGGGCTGCATCAGTGAGAAGACTTTCGTCGATCTCCGCAACAATCCCATTTCTGAGAAGAATATCTTTAGCCTTGTCAACATCATTCTCTTTGACTTTGATGACATAGACTTCGTGGTCGATTTTGCCCTTACTTCCGAAGTCGCGCGGGTCGAGCTTTGCCCCGCAGCCGCCGGCCATGACAGAGTCCTGCAGGTAGTGACTCGCTTTGAAACCTGTGAGTCCGCCATCTTTCAGGGCGCTCTTGATTTTTGTCCAGGTTTCTTTGTCTTTCTTTTTATAAATCACAGTTCGTTTTTCAAACATGATAGTGTTCTCCTTGGTTTTCTTGTGCTTTCCTCGTGCTTCCCTTTAACTTCTTGTACGCTTCTTGGCTTCCGCTCGCTCCGGAGGGCAGAGGCGGCAAAATTTTGATTTTGAGGAATGATTGCTGCCTTTGGTCTTGGCGAGTTTCATCGGGTCAGTGGCAGAGGCATCAAAATCTTGATTTCGAGGAGTGGTTGCTGCCTTTGGACTCGGCGTGATTCATTGGCTCAAGGGCAGAGGCATCAAAATCTTGATTCCAAGGTCAGACTGCTGCCTCTGGCTCTGAAAGCTTTATGAAGTTAGTATATCATGTTTTGTATAAGCAGACAAAGTATGCCGGAGATGTATATGCAAAACATATATGCTGAAGTGACTCGAAAATTGGTAGACGAGATGCAATAAGTTTTGTCTGTAACCTGCTATAACTATCATCGATAGCTCACGTATTGGAAGTTTATAGTACAGTGTGCTATAATTTGTATATTGCGGTCGGAGGAATTGCCCAAGCGATTGTTCAAGCGAGATTTCCCCACCGAAATAAGACTGCTGTGGGCGTAAAATATTGGCAAATAAGCATGTCAGGAGAAAAAATCGTGAGTGTAAAAGATATTCTTAAAGAGAGGATGGCATTCTCATTTGAAGTATTCCCCCCGAAGACGGACAAGGGAATGGTAAAATTGTGCAGCCCGGGCGGTGTTCTGGACCAGCTCTATGAACTGAGGCCTGACTATATTTCCTGCACCTACGGGGCAGGCGGGACAAATGTAGGAAAGAACCTCGAAGTTCTCGACAAAATCAAGCAGGACGGAAAGGCGATCCCGCTGACTCACTTCACCTGCATCGGAAATACAAAAGAGGGTATCAGGCAGCAGCTCGACACCTATCTCGAGCACGGAATCAACCATATGCTTGCCCTGCGCGGCGACTTCCCGGTCGGTTGGACAGGGACCGGTGGAGACCTGCACTATGCGACCCAGCTGGTCAAGTTTGTCCGCAAAGAGTACGGCGACAAATTCACAATCGCGGTCGCAGGGTCGCCGGAGGGGCACGTTGCCTGCAGAAGCATCGAGGCGGACATTTCCTTCCTCAAGCAGAAACAGGATAATGGCGCGGATTACATTATGACGCAGCTCTGCTGGGATATGGAACAGTTCAAGAGATGGCTGGATATGATCCGAAAGGCGGGCGTCACGATGCCGATCGATGTTGGTGTAATCCCGATTACGGACCAGGCTGCGACAATCACCATGGCCTACAACAGAAACGCCAGTGTCATTCCGAAAGAGCTGTCTCGACTGCTCACCAAGCACTGGATCTTCCCGAATCCCTACAATCCGACGGAGCCCGAAGATGTGGTCAAGGCCAAGAAGGCAGCCTTCAAGGAAGAAGGTATGCTCTATACGATCCGTCAGATCGATCAGTACAGAGCTCTCGGCTGCAACGGCATCCATATGTACGTGCTGAACAAATCCGACGGTGTCGCAAGGCTGGTCAACGAGTCCGGCATGATGGACTACATCTGAAAAATGCACAAAAATGATCTCCGAATGTTATGTTCTTAGTAGCGTTCGGAGATTTTTTTAAAATTTGCAAGATAGTCATGACAAAAGGAAGGCTTTTCGCTATTATGTAGGGCGGAAATGATACCGGCTGTTTTGAAGATCCACAATGTGAGTGGTTTGCGCAGAAAAACAAAAAGCCGGTCAAAACACAGCCCAAAGGTTCTGATCAGAGAGGAGAAAACATGGCTGAATTCAAAACAGATATTGAAATTGCTCAGGAATCACAGATGATGCCCATCACTGAGATCGCTAAGATCGCGGGCGTAGACGACAAATATCTCGAGCAGTATGGCAAGTATAAGGCAAAAGTTGATTACAACATTCTGAAGGAAGTTGACCGCCCGAACGGCAAGCTTGTACTGGTCACAGCTATCAACCCGACACCGGCAGGTGAGGGCAAGACAACTACGACAGTAGGTCTCGCAGACGGCATGAAGAAGCTTGGCAAGAACGTCATCGTCGCTCTCCGTGAGCCGTCACTCGGCCCTGTCTTCGGTATCAAGGGCGGCGCTGCAGGCGGCGGATACGCACAGGTCGTCCCGATGGAAGACATCAATCTTCACTTCACAGGTGACTTCCACGCAATCGGCGCAGCCAACAACCTGCTCGCAGCTATGATTGACAACCATATCTATCAGGGAAATGAGCTGAACATCGACCCGAGAAAGATCACATGGAAGCGCTGCGTGGACATGAATGACCGCCAGCTCAGATTCGTAGTCGACGGTCTCGGCGGACGCGTCAACGGCACACCGCGTGAGGACGGCTACGACATCACAGTCGCATCCGAGATCATGGCAGTTCTCTGTCTCGCAAGCGACATTGCTGACCTCAAGAAGCGTCTCGCTCGCATCGTTGTCGGCTACACATATGGCAAGATTTCCGAGCAGAAGCCGGTAACAGCCGGTGACCTTCACGCAGAAGGCGCTATGGCTGCCCTGCTTAAGGATGCTCTTAAACCGAACCTTGTGCAGACACTGGAGCATACACCGGCATTTGTGCATGGTGGACCATTTGCAAATATCGCACACGGCTGCAACTCAGTCACAGCCACAAGAATCGCTCTCAAGCTCTCTGACTACACGATCACAGAGGCAGGCTTCGGTGCCGACCTCGGCGCTGAGAAATTCCTCGATATCAAGTGCCGCATGGCAGGTCTTAAGCCGTCCTGCGTCGTCCTCGTTGCAACAGCCCGCGCGCTCAAGTACAACGGCGGCGTTCCGAAGGCAGAGACAGGCAAGGAGAATCTTGAAGCCCTCGAGAAGGGTCTCCCGAACCTCCTGAAGCACATCACGAACATCACACAGGTCTACAAGCTGCCGTGCGTGGTCGCGATCAACCGCTTCCCGATGGATACGGAGGCTGAGCTTGAGCTTATTCGCACAAAGTGCGCAGAAGTAGGTGCAAATGTCGCCCTCAGCGAAGTCTGGGCCAAAGGCGGCGAAGGCGGCATCGAGCTTGCAAATGAAGTCATCCGCCTCTGCGAAGAGCCGAACGATTTCACATTCTCCTATGAGCTCGACCAGCCGATCGAAGCTAAGATCCGTGACATTGTCACAAAGATCTACGGCGGCAAGGACGTTGCGTTCACAAAGGATGCTGAGAAGCAGATCAAGCAGCTGACAGACATCGGATTCGACAAGCTTCCGATCTGCATGGCTAAGACACAGTACTCTCTGACAGACGACCCGACTATGCTCGGCGCGCCGACAGATTTCACAGTCACTGTCCGCCAGGTCAAGGTCTCCGCAGGTGCAGGCTTCCTTGTAGCCCTCACAGGCGAGATCATGACAATGCCGGGTCTGCCGAAGTCACCGGCTGCATGCAGGATCGACGTGGATGATAACGGAAAGATTTCCGGACTGTTTTAAATAGATTTTGGTATCCCAGCGCGAGATGACCCGCTTCTATAGTGGTGGACTGCGAGTTCGCTTGCGGGTAGGCATTGAATAATGAAGTAATGGCGGAGTGGACAGAAATGTTCGCTCCGCTTTTTGAATGGTTTTCAGGCTTGAGTGGGAAATTGCAGTCATTTATGATATATTTTGACTATGAAACGTAACAGCAGAGTACCACGTGTATAGGAGATGACGCACTGCATGGGGGTGGATGTTCATACATTTAGTGATGAGAGCTACTGAAATGCCGATGTGTTCTTGATAAGAAGTACAATAATCATAAGAAACTTAGAAGAATTACGTGAGAATTCGATTGGGGGTAAATAACATGGCAAAACTGTTATCCGGTAAGGAAGTAGCGGCGTCTCTTAACGAGAGCATACGGGAAAGGGCTGAAGCCCTCCGCGCGCGCGGCATCACGCCGAAGCTTGCGATTGTGCGCTGCGGAGAAAATCCATCCGATCTTGCTTATGAGCGCGGGGCCGCAAAGAGAGCGGAAGTGTGCGGAATTGAAATAGAGAATGTCCTTTATCCGGAAGATGTCACGAAAGAAGAACTTATTTCCGGAATAGAGAAGCTGAACGGCGATGACAGCGTGCACGGCGTGCTTTTGTTCCGCCCGTTACCGGGGGAGCTCAGAAAGTGTGAGAGTGAGATTGCCAATCATTTGCTCCCGGAAAAGGATGTCGACTGCATGACGGACCTCAGCCACGCCGGGGTGTACACCGGCAAGGAACTTGGCTTCTCGCCGTGCACACCGGAAGCCTGCATGAAGATTCTTGATTTTTACGGCATTGATCTAAAGGGTAAGAACGTGGTCGTAATCGGGCGCTCGCTGGTCGTGGGCAAGCCCGTTACTATGATGTTGATGGGAAAACACGCCACGGTGACCGTCTGCCACACACGTACCGTGGATGTTGCCGGGATCGCTTCCAAAGCGGATATTATCGTCACGGCGGCGGGAGTGCTTAAGAGCCTCACGAAAGATTTTGTGCAGCCCGGCCAGGTCGTCATCGACGTGTCGATTAACTGGGATCCTGACAAAAAGGACGGCAAGGGTGGTATCGCGGGTGACGCGGTTTTCGAAGAGGTCGAGCCGATTGTAGATGCAATCACACCGGTGCCCGGCGGCGTCGGGGCGGTGACGACCTCTGTGCTGATGGAGCATGTGGTGAAGGCAGCGGAAGCTTTAGCTTGAGCTGCAGCTGCTGTCTTTGTCGATGACTCGATGAAACTTGCTGTGTCCAAAGGCAACTATTAGACCTAAGAAGTAAGAAATCGGTTGCCTTAGCCATCAACTCATTGAAATCTCTCTGAGTCAAAGGCGGCAATTATGGCAAGGAAACAAGATTTTGTTGTTTCTGTAGAATATTTGGTAATTAACATCGAAAAAAGCAGCAGAATGGCTTAGATAAAGCCGGATCAGTTGCAACATTGAAATTTATGAAACTGCAATAATTGATGTCAGCAGATAGCCCGCTCAGGTTGAACGCTTTGCGTTGATCTGGGCGGGCTTATTATATGCATTACGCGCCATTTCTCAAATTATTCTTTTTGGCGCGTAACGACAACGAGCGTTTACGCGCCATTAAGCCTGATTGAACTTTTGGCGCGTAACGACAACAAGCGTTTACGCGCCGTTAACCTCAATTGGCTTTCTGGCGCGTAAAATATCAGGCATGAATTTGTCAGTGATGAGATAATTACGCGCCGTTCACCTCACAATAGGATTTGGCGCGTAAAACGAAAGATATATTTACGCGCTGTTTCAAGTATAGCCATGTCTCGCGCGTAATTAGGTGTGTTATTTTACGCGCCATAAACCCAAAACAAGCTTTTTGCGCGTAAAAGCAGGAATGAAGGCTCGGGTGGAGCAAGACGCATTACGCGCCATATGCCCAAAACAAGCTTTTTGCGCGTAAAAGCAGGAATGAGGGTCTGGGTGGAGCAAGATGCATTACGCGCCATAAACCCAAAACAAGCTTCCTGCGCGTAAAAGCAGGAATGAAGGCTCGGGTGGAGCAAGATGTGTTACGCGCCATATACTCAAAACAAGCTTCCTGCGCGTAAAAGCAGGAATGAAGGCCCGGGTGGAGCAAGATGTGTTACGCGCCATAAACCCAAAACAAGCTTCTTGCGCGTAAAAGCAGGAATGAAGGCCCGGGTGGAGCAAGACGCATTACGCGCCATATACTCAAAACAAGCTTCTTGCGCGTAAAAGCAGGAATGAAGGCTCGGGTGGAGCAAGATGCATTACGCGCCATATGCCCAAAGCAAGCTTCTTGCGCGTAAAAGCAAGTTTTGAAGCCTGGAGCGAGCGTGATCATTATGGCAGAAGCACGCGCATGAGCTGAAGCTGTTGCCTCTGCCGTCAAGTCCAATGAATATAAGCATGAAAGTCAGCAGCCCCGTCAACGCAGCCCCGTCAAAGCAGCCCCGCCAAAGCAGCCCCGTCAAAGCAGCCCCGCCAAAATCAGACGGTACTGCTGCCTTTTATAATGCAACTCTATAATTGTATAGACAGAATCAGGTTTCACTATAAATCTCCTGCTTAGCGGCTTTGACGGTTTAGAGGTGCAATGGTAAGATGTTAGTGGGTCACAAACACCCTGCGAATTGTGATGTCCACACGGCACTCTATGCTTCACAGCGTCTTCGAGAGCAGCATGGACATCGTGTTAGTGCAGGGAGATTAGACAAGAGAATTACCTGAGAGGTTACTATGGAACGTTTACCAAAAAGAAATGAAGTCCCGGTCGAACTCACCTGGCGGCTGTCAGATATTTACCCGTCAACAGACGCGTGGGAAAAAGACTTTAAGGAGAGCCTCGATCTGGCAGAGAAGATCGCCGGATTCGAAGGGCGCGCGGCTGCGGACGCGAAGGGCCTGCTTGCCGTAATGGACCTCTATGAAGCCTGCATGAAGAAATTCTACGCAGTCATACACTACGCAAACCTTCTGCATGATGAGGATACTGCCGATCAGGCCCACCAGGTCCTCATTCAGCGCGCTCAGAGCGCGGGCGTGCAGATCTCGGAGAAGACAGCTTATCTCGAACCGGAGATCCTGGAGCTCCCGGATGCTAAGCTGGCCTCTTACTACGAGACCGAGCCGGGTCTTGAGAAATATCGCGTGACAATAAGCGAGATTGTGCGCCTCCGCGAGCACTCGCTCCCGAAAGAGATGGAAAAACTGCTGGCCTCCGCCGGCGATATGGCAGAGACCCCGTCGAAGGGTTTCAGCATGCTGAATAACGCAGACCTGAAATTTCCGACCGTGAAAAGTTCGGACGGGGAAGAGATTCAGCTCACCGGTGGCCGGTTCGTACCCACGCAGATGTCGGGGGACAGGGAGCTGAGAAGAGAGGCATTTGAAAAATTCTACACGAAATATAAGGAATTCATCAACACCTCCGCGGCCCTCTACGACGGGCAGGTGAAGCAGCAAATCTTCTTCTCCAGGGCGAGAAAGTATCCGTCAACGTTCGAGGCGGCCGTCAGCGCGGTCAACGTGTCGCCCGCCGTCTGCGACAACCTGATCGAGAGCGTTCACAGGAACCTTGACAAGATGCACCGCTACGTCCGCCTGCGCAAGAAGATGCTCGGCGTCGACGAGCTTCATATGTACGACGTCTATGCGCCGATGGTCAGCGACTACACGGTGACCGTCACATACGAGGAAGCCCAGAAAGATGTGCTCGAAGCGCTGAAGCCTCTGGGGGAGGAGTATGTGTCTGTGGTCAGAGAGGCATTTGCAGAAAGATGGATCGACGTTGTTGAAAATGAAGGCAAGCAGGGCGGCGCTTACTCCTCCGGCGTTTACGGAGTGCACCCCTACATGCTGCTCAACTGGAGCAGCCGCCTGACCGATGTGTTCACCCTGATCCACGAGATGGGACACTCGATGCACACTTGGTATTCTGACCATGCCCAGACTTTCTTCAATTCCAGATACAAGATTTTTGTCGCGGAGGTGGCTTCGACGACAAATGAGATCCTGCTTCTCGAATACCTCCTCGGCAAAGCGGAGTCGAAGGCGGAGAGGGCTTATCTCATCAACCACTACCTGGAGACCTTCAAGGGCACAATGTTCCGCCAGACTATGTTCGAGGAATTTGAGAGAAAGACCAATGCGATGGCGGAGCAGGGAATTCCGCTCACCGCGGACGCACTGAGCGAGACCTATCTGGAACTCAATAAGCAGTATTTCGGCGAGGATATGGTATCTGACCCGCTGATTGCCTATGAGTGGGCACGGATTCCGCATTTCTACCTGAATTTCTATGTTTACCAGTACGCGACGAGCTTTGCGGCCTCGGTCGCGATCGCGCACAGGATCCTCGAGGAAGGCCAGCCGATGGTCGACCGCTATATTTCGTTCCTTAAGAGCGGCTGCACGGAGGACCCGGTCAGCCTGCTGAAGAAGGCCGGCGTGGATCTCACGACAGGTAAGCCAATCGATGAAGCTCTGGCTGTGTTCGAGAAGGCGGTAGAAGAGATGGAAGCGATGGCCGGGCAAGGCAATTGAGGCGCAGTAATTTTTGCAGAACGGAGTTAAGATATGAGTGACAAAATACATATGACAAGGTACGCCAAGGCCTCAGGCTGCGCGGCCAAGATCGGGCCGGGCACCCTCGCGAAGATCCTGGGCAAGCTGCCGAAGTTTGAGAACGAGCACGTGCTTGTCGGCCTTGAGACCGGTGACGACGCGGCGGTATACAAGATCAATGACGACGTGGCAATGATACAGACGCTGGATTTTTTCCCGCCGATCGTCGATGACCCGTATATGTTCGGCCAGATCGCGGCTGCAAATGCCCTCTCCGACATCTACGCCATGGGCGGCCAGCCTGCGGTTGCGTTAAATATCGTCGCGTTCCCGAAGACTCTGGATATTTCAATTCTCGGCGAGATCCTGAAAGGCGGTGCGGACAAGGTACGCGAAGCCGGAGCAGTTCTGGTCGGCGGCCATTCCGTGCAGGATGAGGAGCCAAAGTACGGTCTGTGCGTCTCCGGATTTGTTCATCCGGACAAGATATGGAAGAATTACGGAGCGAAGCCGGGCGACGTGTTGATTCTCACCAAGCAGATCGGCGTCGGGCTCGTCAATACAGCAATTCGCGGCGGTATTGCGACTCCGGAGAACGTCGAGGAGGTCGCGGGCATCATGTCCCGGCTCAACAAGTACGCCAAAGAGGTCGCACAGAACTTTACGGTCCATGCCTGCACGGACGTAACCGGCTTCGGACTGCTCGGCCACTGCTGCGAGATGGCGGAGGCCAGTGATGTGTCCTTTAATATTCACGTGGACGATATAGCATTTGTAAAAGATGCCGCCGACTATGCCAGAATGGGACTTGTGCCCGGCGGCACGTACGCCAATCAGGATCACACCGGCCATCTCATCGACCGGGGAACGAGAGCGGAGTTCGAATTTGACCTCTTGTATGATCCGCAGACGTCGGGCGGGCTGCTATTTGCAGTACCCAAAGAGGAAGCGGACAGATTCTACGCGGCGCTGCTCGCAGCTGACCTCAGAACAAAAGTCTCTGTCATCGGCGAAGTTGTGCCCAGAGACGGAAAGCTAGTACATCTGCTATGAAGAATATTTATCTGGATCACGGCGCGACATCATTCCCGAAAGCACCCGGGGTCGCCGACGCAGTGTACGAATACATGACAGAGGTGGGTGCAAATATAAGCCGCGGCACCTACGCCTCCGCCATCTCCGCCGCATCGGTCGTGCTGGAGACGCGGGAGATGCTGATGAAACTTTTTAATTTCAATTACGGCTCCGAGTATGTGGTCTTCACACCGGGGGTCACCTTCGGGCTCAACCAGATTCTCCGCGGCTACGTGCAGCCCGGTGAGCACGTGGTCGTGAGCTCGCTCGAACACAATGCGGTGATGCGGCCGCTTGTGGACATGGAGAAGAGCGGGGTGGCATTCTCAAGGATACCTGCTGATGAGGATGGGGTTACTGATCCGAGAGATATCGAACCTCTGATAAGGGATAACACATCCCTCATGGTCATATGCCATGCTTCAAATGTCTGCGGAACAATTTTCCCGCTCAAGGAGGCTGCTGAAGTGTGCCGGAGACATCATATCCCGCTGGTCGTGGACGCGTCCCAGACAGCCGGCCATTATCCGATCGATTTTGAGGAGCTTGGCCTCGCTGCGCTCTGCGTGCCCGGCCACAAGGGTCTGCTGGGTCCGCAGGGAATCGGCGCGACGCTATTTGCACCGAGCTTTGCGGCAGATGTGCGGCCGCTCGTTATGGGCGGGACCGGAAGCTTCTCCGACAGTGAGGAGATGCCGGTATGTATGCCGGATAAATTTGAATCCGGCACTATGAATCTGCCGGGAATCTATGGCCTGAATGCCGCACTCAAGTATACATTAAAAGAGACCGTGGAGAAGCGGCGCCGGCAGGAGATGGAACTGACCGGACAGTTCATAGAAAGTCTTGCGGATGCCCATGTCAGAATATGCGGGACAAAAGATCTTGAGAAGCGCGTCGGCGTTGTCTCGCTTGACTTTGAGTATGACGACAATGCCCAGGCTGCGTATTATCTCGATTCGGAGTTTGGGATCCGCACGAGAACAGGCATGCACTGCGCGCCGAACGCCCACAAAACAATCGGTACATTTCCGCAGGGGACGGTCCGGTTTTCATTCGGATACGGAACGACGGCGGAGGATGTCGAGTATGCGGTGTATGCGGTGCGAGAGGTGGCGGAGTAAAAAGAGTAGTGTGTAATGATTATAATGAGTGAAGTCCTTTCAAAGAGTTTTTCGTGAGTGGACTTACTCAATATTAAGGAGGATAAAAATGTATTTAGATGCAAGAGGAAAACAGTGCCCGATGCCGGTAATCATGGCAAAGAAGGAGCTTGACGGGGGCTGCACAGATCTTACTGTTGCAGTGGACAATGAGACTGCAGTGAAGAACCTGACAAAGATGGCGACCAATCTCGGCCTTTCCGTGGAATCATCCGGAAAGGATGGGGATTATGAGATCCACATTACCGGCGAGCTCACAGCTGAAGGGCGTGAGACAGAGCCGGAGCAGTTCTGCGAGCTGCCGGCGACAGCTAACTACTCTGTATTTGTCAGCAAGGATCACCTCGGCGAGGGAGACCCGGTACTCGGAAGGAATCTGATCCGTATGGCAATTTACACGCTGTCAGAGGGAGATAATGTTCCGAAGTCTCTGCTCTTCATGAACGGCGGTGTCAAGCTGGTCGCGGGCGAGGAGCCGCAGATTACTGATAGTGTCAAGAAGCTCATCAGCCGCGGATGCGAGGTCCTCGTCTGTGGGACATGCCTGAATTTCTATGGCCTGTCTGACAAACTTGAGGCGGGCACGGTATCCAATATGTATGAGATTCTTGAGAGAATGCAGAAATCTTCGAACACGATAACGTTATGATGCAGCACTTTTATGTATTTGCATTTGGATCCACCCACGCTGCCATAGAGGCCGAGCGCCTTCTTGCACCCGTGAAGGCTGTGGTCATGCCGACCCCGCGGGTGATCACCGCAAGCTGCGGCATGTCACTCCGACTGGAGGACGAGTACGCGGAGGAGGGGCTGCGGATGATGAAGGGCTCCGGGATCGGGAGCTGGCGCTATTATGAGATGAGTGGGTCCAGGCGGGATTTGACAAGTAAGCTTCTTGATGAATCGGAAAGCTGATACAGTATTTGACCAACATAAATGGGCTGTCGCACATTCTGGTGCGACAGCCCATCTTGTCATATAATGAATACTCCCCTCTGGTATGATTAAAGCGCTCCCGGTGTAACAGAAGCCACAAATGCCCTGACCGCCGGTATCTGCATCACCGTGAAATGATGCTTCGCGGGCACACCGAGGCCGATCCGCTCATAGAGCGGCTGCAGATTGTCGTAGTAGCGCCCCTCGGCCGCACGCACCATCTGGTAAGCGGTGACAAGGACGAACGCGGCTGCGACGAGCCATGCCATCTGGTCGGCGAAGCAGATCGCCAGGAAGCCAAATCTTGCGACGAAGACCGTGCACACGATAACGCGGGCAACCATCTCGAGCACGCCTGCCAGCATAGCGCGGGCGGTGAAGCCCATGCTCTGGATCGTAGGTCTGCAGACGTTCAGGATGCCGAGTGTCCAGTAGAAGAAACCGGAGCACACAAGCAGCATGTTGGACGCCTCAAGGATTGCCGCCTCCTCCGCGGAGACGAACAGCAGCGACAGCTCGCGGCCGTAGAAAATCAGCACAAGTCCGCTTACGATGCCGTAGCTCACGCTGAGCGCAAGGCCGATGGAAAGACCGGTCCTCGTGCGGTTGCCCTTGTCAGCGCCGTCGTTCTGGGATGCAAATGTTGACACCGCCGCGCCGATCGCGTCGAACGGGCACATAGCAAAGCTCTTGATACGGCTTGCCGCTGTGAGGGCGGAGACGTAGAGACTGCCGAGACCGTTATTTGCAGACTGCATGACCATACTGCCGATCGCAGTGATCGAAAACTGCAGACCCATCGGGAAGCCCATGATTGCGAGTTCCTTCATGACATCGGCATCAATGTGACGGTCTTCCGCCGTGAATGCAAGCTCCGGATACTTACGCGCAATGTAGAGCGCGCACGCGATGCCGGACACTGCCTGCGAGAAGACGGTCGCGATGGCGGCACCGGCGCAGCCCCAGTGGAGCACGACGATGCAGAAAATGTCGAGCGCAATGTTGAGGACCGCCGAAATTGCGAGGAATGCAAATGGCGTCCTGCTGTCGCCTATAGCCCTCAGTATGCTCGCCGTGTAGTTGTAGAGCAGGGCAAATGGGATGCCGAGGAAGATGATAAATATGTAGGTCTTCGTGTCAGCATAGATGTCAGCCGGTGTGTTCAGCACGTACAGGATCACATCAGTGAGGATGCAGCATGCCAGTGTCATTACGCCGGCAATGCCTGCCATCAGGATCGTTCCGTTATATATGCCCTTGCGCATCTTGTGCATGTTGCCGGAACCGAAGTCGCGGGCGAGCGGGATGCACACGCCGGTCGCGCTGCCGTTCGTGAATCCGAGGACCAGGAACTGGACAGACGCTGTTGCGCCGACTGCACCGAGGGCCAAAGAGCCAAGGAAACGGGCGACGATCGCGGTGTCCGCAAGGCTGTAGGTCTGCTGGAGCAGGTTACCGAGCAGCAGCGGCAGCGTGAATGTCAAAATGAGATTCAGGGGACTTCCTTTCGTCATATTTTTCATGGTTCTTTAAAAATACCTCCGTTAAAAATAAAGTGATTACTGATTTCCGTGAGTCGCTAAATTGGAAATCGAGAGTTTATTATAACCGGAAGTTTTAAAAAGAAAAGAGAAAAAATACAGCAAAAGACACATATTAGTGGTCAAATATTGCGGTGAGCGGGGTGAGTTCTGAGGAGGCGTACGGACAGACAAAAAGAGGGTTGCCGCACGGGCAACCCTGATTATTCACTCATATGAAAGATATGATTACAGGAACTTCGGCAGCTCGCGGCCTTCCTTGATCCACTCGCGGTACTCAGCGGTGGCTGCGAAGAGAACGTCGCCTGAAGAGTTCAGAGCTGTCTCCAGAGAATCCTGAATAACGCCGATGATGAAACCGACTGCGACGACCTGCATAGCGACCTCATTGGAGATGCCGAACATTGAGCATGCCATCGGGATGAGCAGCAGGGAGCCGCCGGCGACACCGGATGCGCCGCACGCTGCGACTGCGGAGAGTACACAGAGGATAATTGCGGACGGAACGTCGACTGTGATGCCGAGCGTGTGAGCGGCTGCCAGAGTCATGATGGAAATCGTGATAGCAGCGCCGTCCATGTTGATCGTAGCGCCGAGCGGGATGGAGACTGAGTACATCTCGCGGTCAAGACCGAGTTCTTCACAGAGTTCCATGTTGACCGGGATGTTGGCTGCGGAGCTTCTTGTGAAGAAAGCTGTGACACCGCTGTCACGCAGGCAGCGGATAGCCAGCGGGAAGCCGTTCCTTCTCATAAATAAGGTAGAGATTGTCGGGCTGACGACCAGTGCAGAGAAGAGCATGCAGCCGACGAGCAGGAGAAGAAGCTTTCCATATGTTGTGAAAATAGAAAGACCACTAGTAGAGACACTCTCGAAAACGATGCCGCAGATACCGAACGGTGCGAAGTTGATGATCCAGCGCACAGCTGTTGATACAGCGTCTGAGATGTCATTCAGAGCCTGCTTTGTCGTTTCGCTTGCCTTCTTGGATGCAAGACCGAGGACGACTGCCCAGAAGAGGATACCGATGTACTTGCCCTGAGAGATTGCTTCAATTGGGTTGGCAATCATGTTGAGAAGCAGGTTTCCGAGAACTTCGCCGATGCCGGACGGAGCGGCCTGCTCAGCTGCGTCCGCTACGAGTACCAGGGTCTGCGGGAACATGAAGCTCCCGACGACGGCAGTCACTGCCGCTGCCAGTGTGCTGACCATGTAGAGAGCGATAACTGTCGCGAATCTCGGGTCGAATCCTTCTCTTGACTGAGCCAGTGAAGAGATGACGAGCACGAAGACAAGGACGGGCGCGATGGCCTTCAGAGCTCCGACGAACAGTTTTCCGAGCAGCGCAAGCACGGGCATTCCCGGGAACGCTACACCGAGAACAGCGCCGATGACGAGACCGATGGCGATTCGTATGATCAGGCTCGTGCTGTTGTAGGCTTTGATGATGTTTTTCATAATAATACTCCTTCAGTGACATTTGATGAGAATTGTTGCTTGTGTCCCTGACGAGCAGCATACTTGATGTGCATATCCTGGTTAGAAGAGCCGGGACACATGCATAATATCATAGCGTTATTTTTGATTATTCTCAAGTTAGAAATTGCAAATTCGATGAATTCCTATACGGTTCCTGCTAAATAGCTTGAATGATTGCGGTAGCCGTTGACTTGAAGAAGCCGTGGGAGCGCTGGCAACTGAAAGCATCTTCGGGTGTTTTTTCTTTTAGCGAGCTTTACTTAAGTGTATAATTAAAGAAATAAAAGGAGCCGGCACAATGTGCCGGCCCATGAAAGGAAAAGAGGAAAAATGGAGCTGATTTAGCGCGCAGTCCTCATAAAGGGGATCTGCAGGACAACGTCTTCGATGGTTGCGATGCGGTCGAGGAGGAGCTCGCTGGCTGCATTTGCACGAGCACGAACACTGCGAAGCACGTGGGATGTCTGGTAGTACTCCTCGCTGATCTCTGTCATAAGATCCATAGCGCGGATCGGCTGAAGGTGTGCATCGTAGTATTCAAGTGCCGTCCTTAAAGAAGCGTTCCGGCCCTGGCGGAAGGAATGATCAAGGATCGTCACTCCGGGGAGATGGGAAAGCTCTTCGAAAATATTCTTGTATCTGGCGCTGCTTGCATCGTTGACAATGATGACCTGTGCGCATTCGCAAATCAGAGACTCAACACGTGATACCAGAGAGTCTTTTGGATTGTGAACCGGGATGATAACTAATGTATTCATATGTGAACCTCCTTACTTTGGTTTATGCTGAACAATCCTGCGCTTTTGTCCCGCATGCGAGACCTGAATTTCGGATGACAGACAAGGCGCATACTTAGTCTGTCTCCGGTTTCTTTCTTTTTTGATTGTCCTTATTCTACAGGCAGACCGTTAACGTTTTGTGTGAAATATGTTTACGTTTTGTGAAAAGTATCGAACCGCTTTTCATAGATTATGAACGGATGATGAATGAATCCTAAAAATTGTAACAATTGTGCATTTATTTTGTACAATAGGGGCCAAATCACCATAGTGCGGGCCGTTCCACGTGTCGCAAGCAGAAAAAGACAGATGTCGCAAGGCAGAAAGACGAGGTACTGTATGGAAGTAAATAAAGTAGATCCCAAAACCGTCCGCGAAAAACTCGACCACCTTCGCGGTTATCTCAAAAATCTGGGCAGCGTCGCCATCGCCTTCTCAAGCGGCGTTGACTCCACCTTCCTGCTCAAAGTCGCCCATGACACCCTGGTTGAGCGGTGCGCAGCCATCACGGTCAAGTCCCGCGTCTTTCCCGAGCGGGAATCCCGCGAAGCCGACGACTTCTGCCTGAAGGAAGGCATAAGGCACATCATTCTCGAATCCGATGAGCTCAAAATAGAAGGTTTTCGGGAGAATCCTGCAAATAGATGCTACATCTGCAAGAAACACCTCTTCACCGGGATGTTGTCTGCCGCCCACGATGCGGGTTTCAAATACCTTGCGGAGGGGTCTAACATGGACGACCTCGGTGACTATCGCCCCGGCCTTCAGGCGATAGCGGAGCTTCACATTGAAAGCCCTCTCCGGCAGGCAGGCCTCACCAAGGCCGAGATCCGCTATTTATCAAGAGAGATGGCACTTCCGACCTGGAGCAAGCCGTCCTACGCATGTCTTGCCTCCCGCTTTGTCTACGGAGAGGAAATCACGGCGGAAAAGCTCCGTATGGTCGATAAGGCAGAGCAGCTCCTGCACGACATGGGACTCGGCCAGTACAGAGTAAGAATTCATGGAAATATTGCGAGAATAGAGGTGTTACCGGAAGAATTTTCAGTTATAATAGAAGATAAGAACCGACAGCGGATATGTTCAGAACTCAGGGCGTATGGATTTGCATATGTCACGCTTGACCTTATGGGATACCGGACGGGAAGTATGAATGAGGTGCTGAAGAAATAAGGAAGCAAGGGCATACGAGACTGATAGCCTGAACAAGACTATGTGATAGAGGCGCTCGTCACAGTTCCGGATAGTACAAACAAGACGCTGAGGCGATTACAGCCACAAAAACTCACACCTAGGCCCGAAAATCTCAGGCAGAAAGGGGGGCGGCTTACGTGAGCATTGCATATAAGAGTGAAATCAGAGTAGATGCTTTCGATAAAGTCACCGGCAGGACGAAGTATTATGAAGATCTGATTCCGGCGGATGCACTTTACGTGCGCATCAAACATGCGGAAATTGCGCATGGCTTTGTAAAGAAGATCGATACGGAGGCGGCGGAGAAAATCCCCGGAGTTGTCAAGGTCCTGACCTGCTTTGACGTGCCGGACATTCCGTTCCCGACAGCCGGTCATCCGTGGTCAATGGACCCGTCGCATCAGGACGTGGCTGACAGGCATTTGCTCAACCAGCATGTCCGCTACTGGGGCGATGACATTGCCGTCGTAATTGCGGAGGATGAGGTGTCTGCGTCCCAGGGTATCAGCGCGCTGAAAGTAGAGTATGAGGAGCTGCCGTTCGTTCTTGACGTGCAGAAGGCCATGGAGCCGGATGCGCCGCAGCTCCACGAAAAATTCCCGAACAACATCCTGAAGCACACGTCCATGACGAAGGGTGATTATAAAAAAGCGATTGAGGAGCCGGGCCTCATCAAAGTTGAGGGCTGGTATGACACTCCGACTGTCCAGCACTGTCATATTGAAAATCACGGCTGCTTCGCCTATGAGGAGAACGGCCGCATGACTGTGGTCTCGTCGACGCAGATTCCACACATCATCCGCCGCGTCGTCGGTCAGGCACTCGGCAGACCGTGGGGCAACATCCGAATTATCAAGCCTTACATCGGCGGCGGCTTCGGCAACAAGCAGGACGCCCTCTATGAGCCGCTCTGCGCATGGTGCTGCACACAGGTCGGTGGCAGGTGCGTCCGGGTCATCTGCTCGCGCGAGGAGACATTTGTCTCCAACAGAGTCCGTCACGCTATGCGCATCCATCTGGTGACCTGGCTCACCCCGGACGGATCGATCGCCGCCCGCAAAGTCGAGTGTTTCTCGAACCAGGGAGCTTATGCGTCCCATGGGCATTCGATCTGCGCGAAGGCGATGGGATCATTTGCCCAGCATTATCCGTGTGCCCATATGGAATGCGATGCCTACACCGTCTTCACCAACCGCCCGACCGCCGGCGCGATGAGGGGGTATGGGATGCCGCAGGCTTCATTTGCAGACGAGTCCAATATCGAAGACTGCGCCGAGGCAGTCGGCATGGACCCGATGGAATTCAGGAATAAGAACATCATGCCGCAGGGCTTCGTGGACGGATTCTCCAAGAACGAGAACTTCTACGACACCTATCGCGAGTGCATGGCCAAGGGCGCCGCGTACGTGGATTACGAGAAGAAGCGTGCGGAGTATGCAAATGACACCGGCCCGATCCGCCGTGGCATCGGCCTGGCAACGTTCTGGTACAACACGGGCGTTTACCCGATTTCGCTCGAGACCTCGTCCAACCGCATGTTGCTGAATCTCGACGGAACGGTCACAATGCAGTGCGGCGAGACGGAGATTGGTCAGGGCGCTGACACCGCGTATGCGCAAATGACAGCCGAAGCCATTGGCCTCGCCAGCTACCGCGACGTTAATGTCGTGTCCTGCCAGGATACGGATATCACGCCAACGGGTCTTGGCGCTTACGCGTCTCGCCAGACTTACATGGCAGGATTCTCCATCAGCCAGACGGCTGCGCTGCTTAAGGAAAAGATTCTGAAGCACGCACAGGCTTTGACCAGGCAGGCACCCCTTAATCTGGATATCGTCGACGGTTATATCGTTCGCAAGGATGACAACAGAAGACTTATGAGTCTCTCCGAGTTAGCCATGACGGTCCAGTATGACCCGGTGAACAGTGACCACATAACAGCCGAGTCTACATATACAATAAGAAATAATGCGTATTCGTTCGGGTGCACATTTGCAGAAGTTGAGGTCAACATACCGATGTGCAAGGTGACTGTCACACGCATGGTCAACGTCCATGACTGCGGCAGACTGATCAACCCGGCCCTGGCGGAAGCACAGGTCCACGGCGGCATGTCCATGGCGATCGGCTTCGGTGCCAGCGAGCAGCTGCTGTTCGACGAAAGGAACGGAAAGCCGCTCAATAACAACCTGCTCGATTACAAACTGTCCACTTTCATGGATCATCCCCGCCTTGAGGCCCTGTTCATCGAGAACCCGGAGCCGACGTCACCGTTCGGAACAAAGGCTCTCGGAGAGCCGCCGGCATGTTCCGGCGCGCCGGCAATCCGCAACGCGATCAAGCAGGCGACAGGCGTAGCTATCGACCACATTCCGATCAACCCGCAGGTCCTTTACGCCGAACTCGTGAAAGCGGGCGTTATTCACGACGAATGGCAGGAGGTGTGATTTATGTATGATATGAAAGCACTTTATGAAGCCCGGAGCGTCGATGAGGCAGTGGCCCTGCGCCTTGAACACCCGCAGGCGAAAATACTTGCCGGAGGTTCCGACGTTCTTGTTCAGCTGCGCGAAGGCAGACTGGCCGGCATGGAGTTCATTTCCATCTATGGGATTGACGCTCTGCGCGGTGTGTCGATTGATGAGGATGAGAACATTCGTATCGGATCTCTGACAAGCTTCTCCCACATAACCCGCGATCCGATTATCCAGAAATACTGCAATGTTCTCGGCGAGGCGGTCGATCAGGTCGGTTCACCGCAGATCCGCAATATCGGAACGATCGGCGGCAATACCTGCAACGGCGTCACTTCAGCGGACTCGGCATCGACGCTCCATGCATGGGAGGCCATCATCGAGCTGACGGGCAAGGACGGAATTCGCCGTCTTCCTATTAAAGACTTCTACATTAAAGCAGGAACAGTTGACATAAAGCCGGAGAATGGTGAGATTCAGACAGCGATCCTGATTCCGAAGGAGAGCTACGAGAACACATACGGCTACTATATCAAGTACGGGATGCGAAACGCCATGGAGATAGCCACCCTCGGATGCAGCGTTAATGTCCGCCTCTCCGAGGACAAGTCCATCATCGAGCGGTGCCGCATTGCCTACGGCGTTGCCGGTCCGGTGCCTATGCGCTGTCCGACGTCGGAGGCCCTTGCGACAGGACAGAAGCCGTCGGCTGAGCTGTATGAGGCATTTGCAAAATCAGTCATCTCGGACATCAATCCGAGAAATTCCTGGAGATCATCCAAGGCTTTCCGCCAGCACATCGCGGTGGAGATGGCCGGAAAGTGCCTCGAAGAGGCGGTTCGCAGAGCGGGAGGTGAAGCCTGATGAGCGCACAGTATAAGCTGGTCCGTTTCAATCTGAACGGCAAAGAAGTTGAGAAGATGGTGGATGTCCGCGCAAGTCTCACGGACATGCTCCGGAACGATTTCAGAATGACTTCTGTCAAGAAAGGCTGCGAGGTCGGAGAGTGCGGCGCATGTAACGTGCTGATCGACGGCGAGGCATTCAATTCCTGCATCTACCTTGCTATCTGGGCAGAGGGCAAGAAGATTCAGACGCTGGAGAGTCTGCTTGGTCCGAATGGGGAGCTTTCAGATATTCAGGAGGCATTTGTGGAGGAGACCGCAATACAGTGCGGTTTCTGCACACCTGGCTTCATCATGACGACGGTGGAGATCCTAAACGCCGGCAAGCTTTACTCCGACGAGGAGCTCCGGCGGCTGCTGGCCGGGCATCTGTGCCGCTGCACCGGGTATGAGAATATATTCCGGGCGGTCAAGAAGGTCATGTATAGGAGGCTGGGCAAGGAGCTGCCGGAGGTGTGATCCGACGGTGTGATGTCCTATTGAATTATAATGGTTTTAGGGAGAGCGGCGCGGGGCGCCGCTCCTTTGGTGTGTAGGGTGCGGCTAAGGAGTTTGCGCTGCGGATCAGTGGTCTGCGCCGCGTCTCTAGAGACCAACGCCGCGTCTCTAGAGAAGCATTTACGCGCAAAAAAGCAGGAATGGGAAACTGGCGCGTAAGGTAAGAGAGCAGCGCCGTTTGCTCGAGACAAGCTTTACGCGCAAAAAAGCAGGAATGGGAAACT
>JBGUWZ010000067.1:0-24170 GCA_045221675.1 Lachnospiraceae bacterium
GAAAGAATCACATTTTGAGCAGATCCAGTTCTTATCGGATCTGCTTTTTCATCTGCTCAAAATATGATACTTTCCTTAAGGATTATATCATAACATTTGTTTTTTAACCTGATTTTCTTGCGTTCATAAGTAATCGGGGACTGAACCGGAGATGTATCGGATATGGGGAAATGCTCATACCGGATAAATTTGAGCGGCTGCCTGTGAGAGTAGCCGCTCTTTGCTAAATATAGTATAATAGAGATAAGTAAGGGCATATGCAAATGCAGCATAGCCGACAGATCGTGATTACAGGTACTATATGACAGCTGCAATATGGAAAGGGGAAAAACGATGATACCCGAAAGATTTCAGGATTACTTTTTTAATGACCGGGACTATCTGCCTGAAACCTATGAGGTGGAAGACAAAGAGCGGGAGAAGCTGATCAGGCAGCTGGCTGCGCTCATTACAGATGATCTTGGCATGGCGGGAAAGCCAAAGAAAATAAGCAATGATGAGCCCGACTTCTGGCTGCTCGACAAGCTGCTCACAACAGAAGAAGTCAAATTCATGCTCAACTTCAAAAAGAAGAGGACGGTCAAGCTTAACACTGCTGAGCTCGCAAAAAGAAATAAGATGTCCGTCGAAGAGGCGACAGAGATGGCGGAGGGCATCTGCAGGAAGGCTCTCCTTGAATATGACCGTGAGAACCCAGAACACGAGAAACGCTACTTTATTCCCAAGTGGGTCGTAGGCTCCGGCGAGTACATGCTGATGACCGGGAAGCTCATGGAGGAGCACCCGGAGATTGCTACGTTCTTCCACTATGCCTCCATGGTTCCGGTCGGCAAGGTCGCTCACATGGTTCCGGAGGGCGGCGGCGGACTTGGCATGCACGTCATCCCGGTCGAGAAAGCCATCGACACGAAGAGTGAAGCTGTTTCCTATGAGAAACTCTCATACTGGCTCGACAAATATGACAAATATGCCCTGGATGTATGTTCCTGCAGAAGGCAGCAGAGGATCCGAGGCGAGGGTGCCGGTGATATTGAGGACTACTGGTGCATAGCGGTAGGAGATATGGCGGAGTATCTTGTGGAGACGGGCAAAGACGCGAAATACGCCACCTATGATGAGGTCATGGAAGTGCTTAAGAAGGCGGAGAAGGCCGGATATGTACACCAGATCACCAACCTCGACGGCGAGGGAAAGATCGTGGGAATCTGCAACTGCTCTGCGACGACCTGCAATGCCATCAAGACTTCACAGCTTTTCAACACGCCGAATATGTCGGCATCCGCCTACAGAGCTCACGTCGATCACAACAAGTGCGTTGCGTGCGGCAAATGCGTGGAAGTATGTCCGGTCGGCGCCGCAAAGCTCGGGCAGAAGCTGTGTAAGAAGAACGGCCAGGCGGTAGAGTATCCGCTCTCCGAACTTCCCAATGAAGTTGCGTGGGGCCCAAAGAAGTGGAACAAGAACTACAGAGAAGATGCCAAGATCAACTGCTATGAGACAGGTACATCGCCCTGTAAGGCGGCATGTCCGGCCAACCTCTCTGTACAGGGCTACATCAACATGGCGGACCAGGGCAGATACAGAGAAGCCCTTGAGCTGATCAAGCAGGACAACCCGCTGCCGGCAGTGTGCGGCGCGATCTGCAACAGAAGATGCGAGGACAGATGCACCCGCGGTACGATCGACCAGCCCGTAGCCATCGATGAGATCAAGAAGTTCATCGCAGCCCAGGAACTGAAGGCGGAGGGAAGATTCGTCCCTGAATGCGGCAAAGAGTTCGGCGGATTCTGGGGTAATGAGTACAAGATGGCCATCATCGGAGCCGGTCCGGGCGGACTTGCGGCGGCCTACTATCTGCGTCAGCGCGGATATCCGGTGACTGTATTTGAAAAACAGCAGGCTCTCGGTGGAATGCTGAGATACGGCGTACCTTCCTTCAGACTTGAGAAGGACGTGGTAGACGCTGAGATCGATGTGATGAAGGAGATGGGCGTAGAGTTCAGGACCGGTGTGGAAGTCGGCAAGGACGTCACTATTCAGGAACTGCGCGATCAAGGCTACGCGGCATTCTACATCGCAGTCGGACTTCAGTCCGGCGGCATTCTTGATGTGGAAGGTGCAAATGCAGAAGGCGTCATGAGCGGCATCGACTTCATGCGGATCATCAATGAAGATGAAGTCGCCCTGATGCAGGGAAGGCTGCCCGAGGCCGGCAAACTTTCCGGCAATGTGGTAGTGATCGGCGGCGGCAACGTCGCTGCTGACGTAGCCCGTACCGCTGTAAGATCCGGAGCTGATAAAGTTATCATGTGCGCCCTCGAAGGCTACGACGAGCTTCCTATGGGAGTAGAGGACAGAACGGAGTGCGAAGAGGAAGGTATCGTTGTAAACGGCGGCTGGGGTCCGGTCGAAATTTATAATAAGGACGGAAAGGTAAGCGGAATCAAGTTCAGGAAGTGCGTGAGCGTCAAGAATGAAGAAGGCCGGTTCGATCCTAAGTTTGACGAAAGCGTTACCACAGAGCTCGAGTGCGCTACGGTACTGTACTGCACAGGCCAGAAACCGGATATCGAGAAGCTGCTTTGCGGAACGAAGGTCGAGATTAATCCGAGAGGCCTCATTGTGGCTGACCCTGTTACACTTCAGACCGCAGAGGAAGACATTTTTGCGGGAGGTGACATCGTGACCGGACAGAAGTTCGCAATCGATGCCATAGGTGTAGGTCGATCAATCGCGGATTCGCTCCACAGATACGTACATAAGGATCAGGGTCCCAACAGACTGACCGTAGGCAGAGACCTGAGAGAGATCATCGAGCTTGACAGGGACGATATCCTGGTAGAGCGCTACGACAACATGCCGAGGCAGAAGCCGGGAAAGAAGGCCGGAGATCCGACCGGAACATGGCATGATCTGAGAGAGCCGCTGACAGAGGTACAGATCAGAGCTGAGGCCAACAGATGTCTTAAGTGCGGTGCCACTACGGTCGATGTCAACAGATGCATCGGCTGCGGATTATGCACGACAAGATGCGAGTTTGATGCCATCAAGCTTGAGAGAGATCACCCGAAGGCGACAAGGATGTTCTCCGCGGAGAACGGAAAGCTCAAGGCTATTTTGCCATATGCGCTGCCGAGAGAAATCAAGATCAGGGCAAAGAACAGCAAGGTGCTCGGAAAGTTTACAAAGTAAATCCTGCAAAGTCAGGTATGGAATGGAAATAGGGGCTGCCGCATTAAGGCGAGCCACCACGATATATGGCAGACGTTATTTGTAAACGTCTGCCATATATCGTGGTGACACCGTCTATTGCGACACCCCTCTTTTATTAAATGCTATCTGGTAATTTTCATGAATTCCCTGATCGCTGCTGCAACTCCGTCCTCGTCGTTGGACGGAGCGATATAATCTGCCTCTGCCTTCACATGCGGCAGGGCATTGCCCATGGCGACACCAAAGGCGGTACTTATGATGAGGTCCAGATCGTTTTCTTCATCTCCGCAGCCCATG
Organism: Lachnospiraceae bacterium; assembly: GCA_045221675.1. GTDB lineage: Bacteria > Bacillota > Clostridia > Lachnospirales > Lachnospiraceae > Chordicoccus. Next base: position 3,511 of record JBGUWZ010000067.1, read on the forward strand.
GTGCGGGAGGGATCGATCCCCAGTATTTCTCCGAGCCTCAGAAGTCCCTTGCCCTTTCCGGAATTAATATGGCTGACTTCCAGATTGTGCCGTCCGCCGGAGACTGTGAGTATGTCCGGAATATGCGAAAGCGCTTCGCGGGCGAGTTCCTTTTCGCGAAGGCCGTCCCCGTTCATGTTAAAGAAGATAGTCACCTTCATGATATCATCGGAGTGGTCCTTGATATATGCCGGAAAGTCATCATGAAAGTGCCGTGTCTCCAGAACATAGCGCAGAATACCCTCGGGAAGTCCGTAGAGCTTAAGAAGAGGCTCGTGTTCTTTGGCCAGATTGCCGCGACCCTCGATAAAGCAGTCGGGAAGCGCGTGATACGGTTTTATGGCCTGCAGGACCTTGAGTGTCTGATCATAGGAGAGCGGGGAACGGAAGAGGACGTCCCAGTCACTGTTGAAAAAATCATTGATTTTGTAGAGCTCGGCACCGTTGGAGGTGACAGCATATCGAATCCCGGGGATGGACATAAATTCAGGGGAGATTCCCCGGACCGGGCGCCCGGTGACCGGAATAACGAGATATCCGGCTTCCATAGCACTTTCAATCTCTTTCCTGACAGGTGCTCTGAGGTGCTTTTTCGTGTCCAGAGCGGTGCCGTCCAGATCAAGGCCGATGAGACCCTTAATTTTTTCTGTTTTATTCATGTCTGTTTTGAGTACTGCCGCATTCATCCGCCTTAAGGACCGGAAAAATGCGGCAGTCTGTTGAAAAGGATATATGAGTTAATTGTCTTTTACCTTTACGGTCTGCTGATCATGCAGGCTGCCATGTCACAAGACCTGTGCAGGATAAGGATTATTGTTCGAGACGATCGTGTTCCTCAAGGAAAGGCGTGAGCCGGTCCATAATGACCTTTGTTCCGCCGGCCGTCCTGGACTCCAGATTGATCGGGATGACCGGGTCGTGCAGAGACATGCGGATCAGCATCCAGCCCTGTACTTCGTCATCATTAAAGCTTATGCGGACTCCCTCGTAGTTGGGGGAAACAATGTGGAAGCGCGGATCAGCATTTGCAAATGCAGTAAAGTCCTCCAGCACCTTCTTCCCGTAATCCGCGAAATTGTCGCCCTTTATGGTGTAACGGATCTCTTCGGATTCGGCAGGCGCGCCGAGAGTGCTGATGAGATCTTTTATGCTGCGGCCTTCAGCGCGAAGCTGTGCAGCCTTGCAGATGATCTTGACGCAGAGGTACGCGCCGTCGTCAGAGAAATAGTTCTCTTTAAGAGCGCCGTGACCGCTTGTCTCGATCGCCAGCGGGCAGTTTATGCCGGCTTCGTTCAGCTCGATTCCCTTATTGATTACATTCTTGTAGCCTCGTTTGAACCGGAGATGCTTCATCCCGAGGTCTTTCTCCAGGAATACATTAAGTTCATCGCTGGTGACAGAGTCGGTGACGACTGTAGCTCCAGGATTCTTCTCTTTTAATATGGCTGCCATGAGAGCAATCAGTGTGTTGCGGTTTACTTCGGAACCGTCGGAGAAAACAGCCGCGCCGCGGTCTCCGTCGCAGTCGAAGATAACGCCGAGGTCAGCCCCGGAGGAGATGACTGCCTTTGAAATGGCTGCCATTGCGACCGGATTCTCAGGGTTCGGAACATGGTTCGGGAAGCTGCCGTCCGGATCCAGGAACACGCTGCCGCTTATATCAGCCCCCAGAGGTTCAAGAATGCGGGGTGCGAAGAAGCCGGCTGCTCCGTTCCCGGCGTCGACAACGATGTGCAGGCCTTTTAAAGGATGGTCGTAATCGTCCGCGCCTACCTCCTCCTTGATAATACCCATCATGCGGGCGCTGTAAGCGGAGACGAGGTCGAAACTTTCCGCGGAGACTGTTTCCGATACAGGTATATCTTTTTCTGCGGCAGTCTTAAGGATCTCTGTGATATCCGCCTTTTCAAGACCGCCGTCCTTCGTGAAGAACTTCAGGCCGTTTCGGTTGAAGGGAAGATGGCTCGCTGTGATCATAACTGCGCCGTCGAACGCACTCTCTTCGAGAATTGTAGAAATAAAGAGGGAGGGGGTGGATGCCAGACCGCAATCGTATGCGCGAGCTCCCTGAAGGCCGGACAGAACGCCGTTCTTCAGGATCTCCGCGGTGAGACGGCTGTCATGTCCCACGCCGACCTTCAGCTCAGCAGCCGGCTTTCCGGTCTTTTTCTCGAGCCATACAAGAAATCCTGCCGCGATATCCGCGGCAATTTCGGGTGTCAGGTTTTTTGGCTCCTTCTCGGTGGCTATAGCGCTTCCGCGCACGTCGCTGCCGTTCTGGAGCGGTTTAAAAATCTTTTCATAACGTTCGTTCATAACTGCCTCTCTTAAAAGGGCGGGATCAGCCCTCGATTTTGTTGATTCTCCTCTGATGCTTTTCCATATGGGAAAATTCTGTATTGAGCCAGGTATCTACGATATCCAGTGCCAGAATTTCCCCGGTGATGCCTGCGCCGAGAGCAAGGATATTGGAGTCATTATGTTCCCTTGTAAGATGCGCCATCGTCACTGACGTACACAGAGCACACCGTATTCCCGGGATTCTGTTGCAGACGATCGAAACGCCGATTCCGGTTGTGCAGATGACGATGCCGCGTTCCGCCTCTCCGGAGGCGACTGCCTGGGCAGCCGGACGGATAAAGTCCGGATAGTCGCAGGAAGCAGTGCTGTAGCATCCGTAATCTTTGACTTCGAGCCCGTTTTCTTTAAGGTGTGCGATTACTTTTGCCTTCAGATCGTAGCCGCCGTGATCAGAAGCGATTGCTATCATAATAGACCTCCTTAATAATGATTGAGTGGAAAATGATACAGCCGGCCGGTTAATCGGCCGGCTGCAAAGTTTTAAAGTGCTTTAAAAGCCTTTACGGCGGCAGCTTTATCTTCGGCACCGAAGACAGCGCTTCCGACGACCAGAAGGTTGGCGCCTGCTTCTATACACTGCGGGGCAGTTGTAGATAGCTTCACACCGCCGTCGACGGACAGGTAGGGACTAATGCGGAGTCTCTTGCATTCCTCTTTCAGTTTTTTGATCTTATCCAGAGTATCCGGGATGAATGCCTGGCCTCCGTGTCCGGGAACCACTCCCATGGAGAGGACAAGCTCTACATCCGAAAGAAACGGAAATACTGCTTCCGCCGGTGTGGACGGATTGATAACGAGACCGGCGTCGCACCCGAAAGCGTGAATAGACGCGATGGTAGAGCGTATGCTGCTTGAAGCCTCCACATGGAAGGAAATGCAGCTTGCGCCGGCATCCGCAAATTCTTTGATGTACAGGAGCGGATCGGTGATCATCAGGTGGACATCAAAATACACGTCCGGAAACTCCCTTCGAAGATCTGACAGTACGGGGAGACCGAAGCTTAAGTTGTCCACAAAATGTCCGTCCATGACATCAAAATGGATCATATCGGCACCTGCATTAAGGACTTCCCTGCAATCGGCGCCAAGCCTTGTAAAATTGGCGGATAAAACAGACGGACTTACTTTTACCATGACCGTTATCCTTTTGTTCTGTCAATGAGTGCCAGTGTCTGCTCTACGATATTGTCCGCGCACAGACCGAATGCCTTGAGAAGATCTGCTGCCGGTCCGGAGTGACCGAACTCATCGTTTACGCCGACGCGTTTGACCGGTACAGGATGGTTCTCGGCAAGCACAGAGCATACAGCCTCTCCGAGACCGCCGATGATATTGTGCTCCTCTACGGTAACGATTCTGCCGCATTTTTCTGCCGCGTCGAGGATCAGCTTTTCATCGATCGGCTTGATGGTAGGCATATTGATCAGATAAACGGAGACGCCTTTAGCCTCGAGCGCCTTGCAGGCCTCGATTGCTTCCGGCACCATGATGCCTGTCGCAATGATGGCGACGTCCGTGCCTTCGTTCAGCACTTCACCCTTGCCAATTTCGAATTGATAATCTTCACTGTGGAATACAGGTGTTGCGGCGCGGCCGAAACGCATGTAGACAGGACCGTCTATTTCGTAGGCAGCTTTGACCATCTTTTTAGCCTCAACATCGTCTGAAGGGCACATGACAATCATTCCGGGGATGGTGCGCATCAGAGCAAAGTCTTCACAGCACTGATGGGAAGCACCGTCCTCACCGACAGAGATGCCGCCGTGTGTGGCGCCGATTTTGACATTCAGGTGAGGATAGCCGATTGTGTTGCGGACCTGCTCATAGGCGCGTCCTGCTGCGAACATCGCGAATGTGGAGGCGAAGGGCACAAGTCCCATTGCCGCGAGACCGGCAGCGACGTCTGTCATATTGCACTCGGCAATACCGCAGTCGAAGTGACGGTCCGGATAAGCTTTCTGGAATACACCGGTCTTGGTAGCGCCCGCGAGATCCGCGTCGAGAACGACGAGATCTGCTGCAGTAGCGCCGAGTTCTTTTAACGCATTGCCGTAGCTGTCACGTGTAGCGACTTTCTTTACATCAGCCATGATTTATGCCTCCTCAATTTCTTTGCGGGCAGCCTCGAGTTCAGCCATACCCTGTTCATACTCTGCGTCATTCGGAGCCTTGCCGTGCCAGCCGGCCTGGTCTTCCATGTAGGAGACACCTTTGCCCTTTGTGGTCTTCATGAGAATAACGGTCGGCTTTTCGGAGCCTGCGTTTTTGTGGAAAGCGTCAAACGCATTTTCAATCTGCTCAAAATCGCTGCCGTCAATCGTGATCACGCTGCAACCGAAAGCCTCGAACTTTGCGTCGACCGGGGCTGTATTCATGACGTCTTTGGTCCTGCCGTCGATCTGCAGACCGTTCAGGTCAACGATGATGCAGAAATTGTCGAGTTTATAGTGGGCCGCGAACATTGTCGCCTCCCAGACCTGACCTTCGGCAAGCTCGCCGTCGCCGAGAAGTGTGTAGACACGTACATCTTTTCCGAGATACTTTGCGCCTTTAGCCATTCCGGCCGCGGCTGAGATGCCCTGTCCGAGCGAACCTGTGGACATATCGACACCGGGTACGGTGTTCATGTTCGGATGGCCCTGCAGATAGGAATCTATGTGACGGAGATTAGCCAGATCGCTGACCGGGAAAAATCCGCGAAGAGCGAGAGCCGAGTAGAGGCCGGGTGCGGTGTGGCCTTTGGAAAGAACAAATCGGTCGCGGTCATCCCATTTGGGATTCTTCGGGTCGATCTTCATTTCCTTAAAATACAGATAGGTAAACATTTCCGCTGCGGAAAGGCTGCCGCCGGGATGTCCGGACTTAGCGCCGTGTGTGGCGGTGAGAATGCCTTTTCTTACTTCAACGGCTTTGAGCTTCAGGTCTTTTAATTCAGATGCGTTCATGTGTATTGTCATCTCCTTCCTGACTGGTATCAGTGGTCGCCCTGTCCGTAATAAGCATTGGGTCCGTGTTTGCGCATAAAGTGCTTGTCCATCAGATAGGACGGAGCGGGTCCTACCTTCGGGTTAATTGTTTCTGTAAAGAGGTTCATCTTGGAGACCTCTTCAAGTACTACGGAGTGATACACAGCTTCTGCGGCATTTTTTCCCCATGTGAACGGGCCGTGATTGCGGCAGATGACTGCGGGAACATATTTGGGATTGATCCCTCTCTGGCGGAAGGTCTCAACGATGACCTTTCCTGTGTTGAGTTCGTAATCTTCCTCGATTTCTTCCTGGGTCAGCGTGCGCGCGCAGGGAACAGGACCGTAGAAATAGTCTGCATGCGTTGTTCCGTATGCGGGAATGTCTCTGCCTGCCTGAGCCCAGCCTACCGCGTACGGGCTGTGTGTGTGAACAATGCCGCCGATTTCCGGGAACTCGTTATAGAGAACGACATGTGTCTTTGTGTCGGAAGATGGATTCAGTGATCCTTCGACTTTGTTGCCCTTGAGGTCCATGACGACCAGATCTTCGGGACGAAGCTTGTCATAGTCGACTCCGGACGGCTTTATGACGAAGAGACCCTTTTCGCGGTCGATTCCGCTGACATTTCCCCACGTATAGGTGACGAGATTGCGTCTCGGAAGCTCCATATTTGCTTCATAAACTTCCAATTTTAACTGTTCAAGCATAATTTCCTCCAATCGGATTTATTCAGTGACGGTATAAAGTGCTGCCTCATCAATCTCGCGGTTCGTTCCGACGATGACATCCTCGCCGCGGCTGTTGATGAAATGCATAGCGTTCGCGCATCCGGTATTCTTGTCGATGAATTCGGTCTTATAATCACCGGCTTCTGCGTCCCATGTGATCGCGATGGTGTTTTTAGTCCCTTTGCGCCAGCCGATGATCCAGGTCGGTTTTCCGAGAATGGTGTCAGCCCAGGTCGCGTGGACCATCTCTGTCTCCTTCTCCGGAACACTGTATTTCCACTGCGGAACATAATTGCCGAACTCATCCAGATGGAAGATGGTGAAGCCGTTGCCGTGGAACGGGGTGATCATGCCGAGTTCAAGCTTTCCGTCTCCGTCGAAGTCGATAAGGACAGAGTCGCTGGACGGGATATTGCTCACGCATGTAACTTCCCAGTCTGCGCCCTTGACTGCGGGCGGATCGAAAATGAAAGTACCCTGTTCGCAGGCTACAAGTCCCGCGGTATGGCCGCCGCGCTCTATCGTGCAGTATCCGTGGTTCCTGAGCATTCCGTCCTTGATCAGGGTGAGGGAAAGCTGATTATCCTCGTTGAAAGCGGAAAGGTCGTTCGGAAGCTCCGCACCGAAGCAGGCACCCGGGAAACGCCAGTCGTTTTTATACTCGTGACCGGTCTTGAGGCAGCATACGAGAAGATAATTCTTCCCGGCCCTGTGCAGAATGCCGAAGCGGTGGACGAAAGGCGCGTCGCAGAGCGTGCGTACTTCCCAGTCCCCTTTCCCTTTGGGGGTGACAATTACGATCTTGGCATTGAGGGAGTCGTTCGGTGAGTAGAATCTGTGTGTGGCGAGGAACTGGCCGTTGGTTCCGGGAACCTGAGCCATGGTCATGACGCCGCCCGGACCTGTCCAGACTGTGTCGAGGTTTTCACCGTCCTCCGAGAAGAGATAGCAGGGATTCTGCTTTTCCGCCGCAACAAGGAAGCATTTTTGATCGTTATATGTGAGCGGTGCTATCGCATAGCACTTTTCAAGATTGGAAATGACTTTTTTTGAGACATTCATGAAATTGATTCTCCTTATCTTAAAGATTACTGGCGATCGAGGATTTTGCTCATGCTGCTATTTGCAAATTTAATGTCCTCTTTCCAGGTGTTATTTCCGACATCCCACATTTCCGTGACATATCTGCGGATTCCGAGATCCCACGCTTTGGCGATGACTTTTTCGAAGTCCACATGTCCGGTGAGGAAGGGAATCTCACGGAACTTACCAGGTACGGTCTCTTTCAGGTGAAGCGCGAAAATATGGTCGCGTCCGGTCTCAAGGTCATCAAGTACATCTGTCCCGTAGGTGACGGCCGCGTTGGTGAGATTTCCGGAATCCGGATAGACACCGAGGAAGGGATTATCTACATAGGCAACATATTTCATGGCTTTTTCTGTCGTGTTCATGAACTCGGTCTCCATGGTCTCAAATCCGAGAATGATTCCTTTTGAGGCGGCCATAAGTGTTGCTTTTTTGAGGTTTTCTTTGAAAAACTGCTCGGTCTCGGCTGTGCCTTTTTCATAATAGACGTCATAGCCGGCGAGCTGAATGATGCGGATACCGAGACGGTCCGCGAGAATGATGGCTTTTTCCATGATTTCCATGCTGCGTTCCCGGATAGCGGGATCCATGGATCCCATCGGGTACTTTCTGTGTCCGGACAGACACATGCTGCGGATCGGGAGACCTGTCTCCGTCATTGTCCGGACAAGGTCCAGGCATTCCTGATCGGTCCACTCGAGCCTTGCGAGCTTTTCATCTGTCTCATCGATACTGATCTCGACGAAGTCGTAGCCGCATTCTTTCGCGCACTCGAGTTTTTCTTTCCAGGACATGGAACCGGGCATGGCTTTCTCATATAAGCCAATAGAATATGTCTTCATACGATTGCCTTTCTTAAGACTTTGTCAGCTGCTGCGTAAGAGGGATAGCAGAAACACAGGGGTAAACAAGCGTATTAAGACATAAGAGGAAAGAATAGATATGTTGTTTGAAATGACGGGAAGGGAGCCTGTCATTTTCAAATTTGATGTCTGAATTATATACTCGAAACGCTCATCTAGTCAAGAGATACTTGTTAATATGTTATAATTATCCGTGAAATCCATCCGAATATTCGTGAAAATGCATAAAACGAACATTAAAATATAAAAATAGCAGAATAATCATTATATAGCGGATTCAGAGAGGAAATAATCAGAAATTCAAGCGAATATCACCATATAAACGACTCAATCAAACATGTTCATATGGCGAATGTTTACATATAAAGAACGGCAGATTACACCGTGAAAGTGTCCAGACCTCTGGATCGACCTGACATGATCAGCCATGAAGGAAAAATCGCATGGTTTTCCGGATAAAGAGTGACCGAAAATGTGAGGAAGAAAAATGGAGTTTGCAAAATGACAATATATCGAACATATAACCGTCTTGCAAAAGAACATATAATGAATTAAACTGTTATTTAGTAAGAGGAAAGAAATGCAGTAAGGGAAACAAACGAAACAACGTAACTTGTCAACCTGAGATTTTGATTTTTTACTGAAAAAGGAGAAAACTATGAGTAAAATTTCAGAGATGACCCGCGAGAAGTGGATCAACAGTACTTTCCCGGAATGGGGCACATGGCTTACGGAAGAAATCGAGGGCTGGGATGTGAAACCCGGTTCGGTGGCTATGTGGTGGCTTGGCTGCGTAGGAATGTGGTTCAAGACTCCCGGCGGCGCAAACATCACAGTGGATTTCTGGGCAGGCAACGGAAAGCGCACCCATGGCGACGGCAAAATGAAGGTCGGACATCAGATGGCTAACATGGCCGGCGTCCGCGCTATGCAGCCGAACCTCAGAAACGTCCCGTTCGTCATTGATCCGTTCATGGTCAAGGGCCTGGATGCTGTCCTTGCGACACATGTACATCAGGATCATATGAGCGCAGAGCTTGCCGCACAGGTCGTAAATACCGGCATGACGACAGTCAATGAGAAGGGTGAGACGATCCCGACACCGTTCATCGGTCCCAAGCAGTGCGTAGACATCTGGGTAGGCTGGGGCGTTCCCAGAGAGCAGTGCATCGTTGTAAAGCCGGGCGATTCCGTCAAAGTTAAGGACATCGAGATAGTCGCTGTGGACGCGTTCGACAGAACGATCCTTGTCACGACAGAATCGACAGGTCCGGACCGTGAAGAACTTTACGGCAAGTGCCCGCTGGATATGGACGAGAAGGCTGTTAACTTCATTATTAAGACACCCGGCGGAAATATCTACCACAGCGGTGACTCCCATTATTCCATCTATTTCGCAAAGCACGGCAAGGATTATGACATCGATGTTGCAACCGCAGCCTTTGGCTTGAACCCGGTCGGAATTCAGGATAAGATGGAGTGCACAGACGTCCTTCGTATGGCTGAGGCACTGCAGTGCAAGGTCGTCATCCCGATCCACCATGATGTATGGAGCAACTTCCAGGCAGATGTCAACGAGATCAAGGTCATCTGGGAGATGCGCAAAGACAGACTGGATTATAAGTTCCATCCGTTCTTCTGGGAAGTCGGCGGACACTATGTCTATCCGGATGACAAGGACAAGATGGCATATCATCATGACAGAGGATTCCATGACTGCTTCGAATATCCGCAGAATGTTCCGTTCAGATCTGCTCTTTAAACCGGCAGTATAGATATTTGCTAAAAGAGAAAGGACTGAAAAATGAGTACAGTATTACAGGATATTGTAAATAAGAAGCATTATCGCTTTGTCGACGAGGAAATGACGTGGCAGGAAGCTGTACGTCAGAGCTGTCTGTCCCTTGTTGACGACGGCAGTGTGTCGCCTGATTACTATAAGCAGATCAATGCCTGCATCGAGAAGTACGGTCCGTATGTAGTATTTGACCACTATGTCGCAATGCCTCATACTCAGGAGAATGCTGAGGGCGTATATAAGACGGGTATCGGATTTATGGTAAATAAGAAGCTCGTCGATTTTGGTGAGGATGACGGTGAGCAGAAGGTCGCAAAGCTCTTTTTCACACTGGCTGCCTGCAACCCGAGCGAGCATATGGATAATATCGTACAGCTCACAGAAATTTTTATGAATGAGCCGCTTCTTGACGCGCTCATGGAAGCGGAAACTCCGGAGGATATTCTCGCTGCTGAGGCAGCGCATCCTTATCAGGACGATTTCGAATAAGATCAAAAGAGGAATAGGAGATTAGTAATGAATATTTTATTTGCGATATGGTCGTTCTTTGCGACCTACGTTCTGCAGAAAGCACCGTATATGGTTGGCTTCCTGACCCTGCTCGGCTACTGCCTGATGGGCAAGAAGTGGTATGACACACTGGGCGGTACACTGAAGGCCATCATCGGTATGCTGATCCTGAACGTCGGTTCCGGCGGACTGAGCAGCACCTTCCGTCCGATTCTTGCAGGTCTGAAGGAGCGCTTCAACCTGACTGCTGCTGTTATCGATCCTTACTATGGACAGAACGCTGTTACAGAAGGCGTAGAGGTGGTATTCGGAAAAGGCTTCTCACAGGCTATGACACTTCTTCTGATTGCTTTCATTGTCAACATACTTCTTGTTCGCTTTAACAAGATCACAAAGTGCCGCACACTGTTCACGACCGGTCACGTACAGGTCCAGCAGGCGGCCACGGCTTACTGGCTGATCATGTTCGCGCTCCCGCAGCTTCTGAACAATGATGTTGCCCTGATGGTCGTAATGGCGGTCATTCTTGGCGCTTACTGGGCAGTTGGCTCCAACCTTACAGTCAAGCCGATGCAGGAACTTTCCGAGGGTGCCGGTTTCGCAATCGCGCATCAGCAGATGTTTGGTATCCGTCTCGGATACTGGGCAGCAGATAAGTTCTTTAAACCGAAGGATGGCAGCGAGCCGAAGAAGGTCGGCGAGATGGAAATGCCCGGCTTCTTCTCAATCTTCAACGAGAACATGGTTTGTACCGCAATTCTTATGACAGCGTTCTTCGGAACGATCATGGCAATCATCGGCAAGCCGTTCTTCGTAGCTGCCGGCTCTACTTCAGAGACAGAGAACTTCGTTTTCTACTGCCTCAATACATCACTGAATTTCGCAGTTTACCTTGCAATCCTGCAGCTCGGCGTACGTACATTCGTTACAGAGCTGACAGCTTCCTTCCAGGGTATTGCAGACAAGCTTCTTCCGGCTTCTATCCCGGGCGTTGACTGCGCTGTCTGTTTCGGTTTCGGTGATTCCAACGCAGTTACATTCGGCTTCCTTGCAGGTCTTGTCGGCCAGCTCATCGCAATCGGTATCCTGATTGTTACCGGATCTCCGACTCTGATCATCTGCGGATTCGTTCCTGTATTCTTTGACAATGCGACAATCGGTCTTGTAGCAAATGAGAAGGGCGGCATCAAAGCCTGCCTGATCATCCCGTTCATCTCCGGTCTTATTCAGGTATTCGGCGCTGCTTTCATTTCCGGCTGGGTCGGTCTTGCAAATTACGGCGGATATCTCGGAATGTTCGACTGGGATACGGTGTGGCCGCTGTTCACAGTAGTCATGCGCTATCTTGGATATATCGGCGTGGCAATCGTTGTTATCGCCCTGCTTGCTATTCCGCAGATCGAGTATCGCATGGATCCAGAAGGCTATTTCCTGATCACGGAAGATTATGAAGCATATCTCGAACATGTAGAAAAGAAAAAGAACGCATAAATATGCATTAACTAAGAAATTTAATGAATTTTATAAAATCTTATGATATGATTATGGAGGTTAAAAATGGCTAAACTTGATGGAAAGAGAATTCTTGCCTGCTGCGCAAATGGTGCTGGTTCATCTCTGATGATGGAAAACGCGATTAAGAAGGTCCTCAATAAGTACGGTATCAAACCGGCTGAAGTTCGTCACTGCCCGGTCTCAGAAGGAAAGACAGCGTCCCGCAACTATGACCTTGTCTTCTGCGCAAGAACATTCGTTAAGACTTTCGATGGCGTTGAGAAAAACGGCACAACCCTTATTCCGCTGAAAAATGTTATGTCCGCTCCGGAAATTGAGGCGGCGTTAAAGGCAGCAAATCTCCTTGATTAAGTATTAAGACATCCTGAAAAGGCCGGACCACTGTCCCTGGACATAGGGTCCGGCCCTTTTCGGTATAAGCGGGAGAATATTATGAAGAAGAACAGACAGGTTGTTTTTGACAGACAGCAGAAAATAATCGACCTCGTGAATGTGAGGAAAGAAGTAAGTGTGGAAGAACTGTCTGCAGAACTTGCAGTGTCCGTTATGACGATCCGGCGCGATCTTCAGTATCTGGAGAATCGTAGCCTGCTCCGGAGAATTCATGGCGGAGCGGTATGCATGACTGACGGCTTGCCTGATTCTAACAGAGGACTTGTAGAAGTATGCAGAGCCAGGATATCAGAGTACGCCTCCGATCTGATCAGGGACGGAGACCGTATTTTTATCAACGGAAGCTGCATGGCCCTGGACATGCTGGATTACGTGGGTGACAGATGTGTTGAGGTATACACGAACAACGGTCACGCCATTGGCCGTCAGTTCCCTGACGGGGTATCACTTACCCTGATCGGAGGCAGTCTCCACGGAAAAGTCATGGTAGGGGAATATGCCATGCGGAACCTTGTGAATCTTTCCGCAAGTCGCGCGTTCATCGGGTGTAAGGCTGTTCACCCGGACGGAAAATTTTCTTATGAAATACCTACGGAGATAGGACTGACGGAAATCATGCTCACCAGGACGGAAGGAGACGTGTACGTTCTTGCGGACCATACAAAATTCCGGGACTCCATGGATGACTATGATGCCTACGGCGGAAGCCGATATGTCAGACCTGTCACGCTGATAACTGATAGTCTTGTGAGCGAGAAAGTGATTGACTCGCTCCGAAATAATAATATTGAGGTCGTGCAGGTGGAAGTCTGAGGACTTCCTGTACAAAAAAGGATACTTATGACTGATCTGTCTTCACTTTTATTATATGTTCCGGGAATCGTCATTTTCCTGGTCGGTTCCGGACAGGTCCATAAAGTGCTGAGTATTCAGCGCGCTGTCAGAAACAAAAAGGTCTTTGACGGCAATGTTCTGGCCGCGGAGCATATCGTAAAGAAAGATAAAAAAGGTAACAAGACGTTTGATTATTACAACATAACTGTTGAATTTACTAATGCATCCGGTCACAAAGAACGGCATGCTGTTAAATCGCCTTCGCAGTACGCGGTAGGCCAGCAGATTTATGTGATGCTTGAGAACAGCGGGACGGCGGGTTATACGATCCTTGAAAATGATCAGACATTCATTTTCAATCCGTGGGTCGTAATGATCATCGGAGCCCTGTGCATCATGCTTGCGCTCTGGCAGAATCAGGGAAAGGAAGTATATGCAATGGCTGCCCTTTCTGCCATGCTTATTGTGATCGGAGGGGCTCTTATATGGGACTTTGTCAGCATGAAGAGACGAAGCCTGACAGCCCTTGAGGGCGAGATCGCGGACGTCTATACCCGCCAGATCTCCCGAGGAACAAAGATCATAAAAGGCGATAAATTCACCTATTATCCGATCGTTAAATATGTACTGGACGGAAAGGAAAACTTTCGCAAATGTAATCTGAATTCAGGAAATGTACAATCCTTTAAAGTCGGGGATCCGTACACTCTCTATCTGGATCAGACAAACGGCAAGGTCATTGAGAGAAAGGCCAACGCATTGATCATGGCTGCCGGGATAGTGATTCTCGTTCTGGGGATCATGGCTGGGCTGAGTATTCTTTCTGTGGTATGACAGCCGGAAATGCAGGGGGCAAAGTTTAGCTCCTTATGCCGGTCCGGGAATGACTGATGAAACTGCTTCAGTTAAAAATACAATAGTGTTTTATGTCGAATGTGGAGCTGTCTGCAGAAATAGTCTGCAGGCAGTTCTTTTTTTGTTTCACCAACCCGATTCCACCTGCTCGATTGCGGTCATTCTTCAACGCGCTGAAGAAAATACAGCTTGTATTATGAGCGTTTTATGAAAATGAGACAGAATAAAAATCGCTAAATTATCGCAAAATAACCATATAAGAATGATATGAAATAATCGACAATATATCAAACATATAATGTACTTGAAAAAGAACATAAAATCATATACACTGTAATATGTAAGGAAGCAGGATTCCGACATGAGCAGCAAAGAACGAGATTGCGTAAGCAGTCTCCGATCCGGCCTTTTTGTGATAAGCAGGAGAGCGAAATGAAGAATAACAGACAGGTAGTATATGGCAGACAGCAGAAGATAACGGAGCTGGTGAATGAGAGAAAAGAGATGAGTGTAGATGAGCTTTCGGCTGAACTGGCAGTGTCTGTCATGACGATTCGACGGGATCTTCAGTATCTGGAGGATCACGGGCTTCTTCAAAGGGTCCATGGAGGGGCGGTCTGTATAAAGAATAATCGGTCCGGTTCGAACAGGGAGCTTATAGAAATATACAGAGCCAGAATATCAGAATATGCTGCCGGCTTTGTCCATGATAAAGACCGAATTTTTATCAATGGAAGCCGCATGGCCCTCGACATGCTGAACTATGTGAAAGACAAGCGTGTAGAAGTATTTACCAATAACGGTTATGCTGTTGACAGACAGTATCCGGAGAATGTGTCTCTTACTCTGATCGGCGGCAGTCTTCATGGCAGAATTATGGTAGGGGAATATACCATGAGGAATCTGCTCAATCTGTCAGCCAAACGTGCCTTCATCGGGTGCAACGCGGTTCACCCGGACGGTAAGTTTTCATATGAGATACTTACTGAAATAGGACTGACTGAGGCTATGCTCAGCAGAACTGAGGGAGAAGTGTATGTGCTTGCTGATCATACAAAGTTCAGGGACTCCGTGGAGGACTATGATGCCTACGGCGGCAGCCGTTATGTGAGACCGGTCACACTGATCACAGATACTCTTGTTGATGCGAAAGTGATTGCTTCGCTACGAAAGAATAATATAGAAGTTGTGCAGGTTGAAGTTTGATTTACTGTTATGGTGATTCCGCTTCTCTGACGATGCAGCAGAAAGAACAAATGAATATTGTCGCACACGTTCTGTGCGGAGGCATAGGAGGGCTGTCTGATGAGACAGCCCTTCATTTGCATAGATCGCGCATTACTCAATTTAATCAGCCAGGCAGAGATGTCATCATTGAATCTGATGTCTGTTAATTGCTATACTATATATAGGAAAAAACGTAACAGTCCGTATACACCATGGAGGAACAATAATGAAAAAGATTGCGTTCAACGATGCCTGGACCTGCAATGGCGAAGCGGTGACTCTGCCGCATGACGCGCAAATTAAAGAGAAGCGCAGCAAGGCGACTTCGAGCGGAGGTCACGGCTACTTCCCCGGAGGGAAATATACATATGAAAAGACGTTTGAAGCCTCACGTGAGTGGGCGGGAAAGACTGTGCTTGTCGAGTTTGAGGGCGTGTACAAGAACGCCACTGTATCCCTGAACGGTCAGGAACTGTGCTTCCACGCCTACGGTTATACCAACTTTTTCGTGGAACTGAAGGGACTTGAATATGGGGAAGAGAACGTTTTGACGGTCGTGGCTGATAACTCGCAGCTTCCGAACTCTCGCTGGTACTCCGGCGCAGGTATTTACCGCCCGGTCTGGCTGTATGTGTGTGACCGGATACTGCCCGAAAGCGTGAAGATCAGCACTGTGTGCATCGACCCCGCCGTCATCAGGATCCAGAGTCCCATTTCCGTGAAGGCTGAGGTGGATGGGATCTGCGGCGAGGGCACAGAGATAAGACTGACTGTTCCGAACGCAAAGCTTTGGTACGCCGAAGAGCCATATCTCTACACTGCGAAAATCAGTGCAGGAGAGGATACTGTTGAAATCCCCTTCGGAATCAGGGAAATCTCCTGGTTCAACAAGGGTCTGTTTATCAACGGTGAAGAGACACTGCTTCGCGGCGGCTGCGTTCACCACGACAGCGGCATTCTTGGAGCTGCCACATACGATGAGAGTGAATATCGCCGGGTGAGGATACTCAAAGAGAATGGTTTTAATGCTATTCGTTCCGCCCATAATCCTGCATCCAGAGCCTTGATTGAGGCCTGCGACAGACTGGGCATGTATGTCATGGATGAGACTTTTGACATGTGGTATAACCGAAAGAATCCTTACGATTACGGCATGGATTTTGAGAAGAACTGGGAAGCGGATACAGAAGCTATGGTGAGCCGGGACTTCAATCATCCCTCGGTAATCCTCTATTCCATCGGGAACGAAGTGGGAGAACCGGCGGAGGATAAAGGCCTGGATTACGGCAGGAAGATGATCGATCTGTGCCATAAACTGGATGCCACACGTCCTGTCACGTGCGGAGCTAATCTCATGATCATGAGCCGCTATGCCAAAGGGCAGGGCATTTATCAGGACGGAGAGCAGAAGACCGGAGATACGAAAAGCAAGAAGGAAAAACCGGGACAGAACGCATCCCTCATGTTCAATATCATTGCCAGCATCATAGGTTCCGGCATGAACAAGAGTGCCAACTCGAAGCAGGCGGATGCAGTGACGTCTCCGTTTTTGGACAGCCTCGACATTGCAGGCTATAATTATGCCTCCGGCCGATATCCGCTGGAAGAAAAAGCCCATCCGGAACGCGTGATTTTTGGCTCCGAGACGTTTCCGCAGGACATTTGCAAAAACTGGGAGATGGTGAAGAAGTACCCCTACCTGGTGGGTGATTTCATGTGGACTTCATGGGACTATCTGGGCGAAGCCGGCCTCGGTGCCTGGAGTTACACCGGGGGTATGCCTTTCAACCGGCCGTATCCTTGGGTGCTGGCAGGAACAGGCGTGATTGATATTCTGGGAAATCCGGACGGCAGCTGCAAATATGCATCCACCGTCTGGGGGCTCACAGATAATCCCGTCATCGCGGTCAGACCGGTGAATCATCCCGGCGTGCGTCCTTCAAAATCTGTATGGCGCGGCACCAATGCCATCCCATCCTGGAGCTGGTCGAAATGCAGAGGAAACGAGGCGGTGGTGGAGGTCTACTCCGATCAACAGAAGGTTGAGCTTTTTATCAACGGCAAATCCGTCGGAAAGAAACGGGTTAAGGAATGCAAAGCTGTATTCAGGGTCAAATATCAGCTGGGAACAGTGACCGCTGTATCTTACGACGCCGAAGGCAGGGAGACAGGCCGCAGTGAACTTATGAGTGCGCATGCACCGCTGCAGATCATGGTACGTCCCGAGAAAGAGACAGCAAAGCCCGGTGAAATCGTCTACGTTCCCGTGACACTGGAAGGCGCTAACGGTATCGTAGAATCGAATACAGACCGAAAACTCAAAGTCGCTGTGGAGGGCGGCGAATTGCTGGCTTTTGGCTCTGCCAACCCATGCACTGAGGAAGAGTATCATGTCGGCAGTTTCACAACATATTACGGACGAGCGCTCGCTATTGTGCGCGCCGGGAATGAAGGTGTCGTTACAGTGACCGCAGCGGATAACAATAAGAAGGGAACAGCAGAGATCAGAATCGTATGAGAGTTGTTAATCTGATTGAAAATACGAAAGGGCATGATAGATGTGCGTATGCTCATGGTCTGTCCTTTTATGTGGAGACTTCCAAACATAAGCTTCTGGTAGACCTCGGTCCCTCTCAGGCTGTGCTCCATAATGCCGAGGAGCTGGGAATAGACCTGCCAAAGGTCGACACCGTGGTGCTGAGCCACGGACATTACGACCACTCCGGCGGGATCATGCCATTTGCAAAGATCAATTCTGATGCGCGTATCTACATGCAGGAAACCGCCGATGCGGATTATTATGCTGATGACGGCGAACGCGCGGATGGCGAACGCTACAGGTACATCGGTATAGACAAGGCGATAGCAGAGCTGCCGCAAGCGGTGAAGATTAAGGGGGATCACAGAATCGATGATGAACTTGAACTGTTTACAATTAAGAAGAGATCACATGACCTGCCATTTACCAATAAAAGACTCCTGATAAAAGAAAACGGAGAGCTGAGAAGAGACGATTTTGTACATGAACAGTATCTTGTGATCAGTGAAGGGGATAAGAAGATCCTGATATCAGGCTGCGCGCATAACGGTATCCTCAGTATCTTAGATGCGTTTAAAGAGAAATACGGTGCGGAGCCGGACATGGTCATCAGCGGGTTCCATCTGATGAAAAAGACAGGATATACAGATGACGAGCTTCGGCAGATCATAAGTATAGGGACGGAACTTATGAGGTATTCCACAAAGTTCGTCACCTGCCATTGTACCGGGGAAACGGCTTATGAGATCATGAAAAACGTGCTGGGAGATCAGCTGCAATATGTGCATTCCGGGGAGAATGTGGAAGTAAAGGACTGGAGATGAATATACTGGCGGATCTTTTTTTGACTTTTGCGAAGATCGGATCCTTCACCTTCGGCGGAGGCTATGCCATGATCGCGATGATCGAGGATGCCTGCGTGGAAAAGAAAAAGTGGATCACGCATGACGATATGATGAATGTGGCTGTCATAGCGGAGTCCACGCCCGGACCGATCGCAATCAATTGTGCTACGTTTGTCGGCTATCGCCAGGGCGGATTTGTGGGCGCTGTTGCGGCGACTGTCGGCATGGTCCTGCCATCGTTTCTGATCATCTTTGTCGTCTCACAGTTCATAGACCATTTTCTGGAAATCGGATGGGTCCACAGCGCCTTTATGGGTGTCAAGCTGGCGGTCGGAATTCTGATTCTGGACGCGGGGCTCACGATGCTCAAAAAGATGAAGAAAAAACCCTTCCGGATAGCGATTGTCATCGCGTCGTTTGCGGCTATGATGATCATCAATGTCTTCGCGCTTCATATTTCCACCATCACGCTGATGGTGACTGCGGCCTTTGTCAGTCTGGCTGCATTTGCAGCAGGGAGAGGGGGAGAGACAAGATGATCTACCTGGAATTATTGTGGGGATTCCTCAAGGTCGGTTTCTTTGCGTTCGGCGGAGCTTACGGCGCGATCCCGCTCATCAGGGACGTAATCCTGGCCTATGGATGGCTGAGTGATGACGAGCTGACTTATATGATTGCCGTGAGTGAGAGCACGCCGGGACCGATTATGGTCAATCTTGCCACGTATGTGGGAAGCAGCAAGGCGGGACTGTCCGGAGCGCTGCTTGCCACACTTGCGGTCGTTCTCCCTTCGTTTTTCATTATTCTGCTTGTGATGGCTGTCCTGAAGAATGCTGTCAGGAACAAATATGTGCAGGCCGTGCTGCGAGGCCTTAAGCCCTGCATGATCGGCATTGTCCTTGCGACAGGTATCTATATGATCCTGCATAACTGCGCGGCCGATGCCGCGCCGGATCTTAAGAGCATCGCAGTCACGGCTGTTCTGTTTCTTTTGTTCTATGGCAGCAGATTTGCGCTGAAAAAGAAGATTTCTCCCATATTGCTGATCGTGATTTCCGCGGCGGTCGGGATTATTGTTTTCTAGACCGGTCTTTATTTTGCTCCGGAATAGTATTCCATCTCGATCTCTGTCTTCTCGATCAGCACAGTGTTCTGATTAAGTTCTTTGATAATTTCATCCGCAGCCTCATAGACTGTAGCCTCATCCGCGGCATCGAAGTAGCAGACCAGTGTATATTCGTGCGTCGGCGTGCCGGTCTCATCAGTCCAGGAGCCGGTTGCCTCCTGCAGCGTGTAACCATCAAAATACTTGAGGCAGATCTGATCCACAATATTCATGGCTTCCTCGTTGGTATGCTCCGGCTTATAGGTATCCTTGTCATTTGTGCCGACATACATGACATACTGCGCAGCTGTATCCCGTGTATGCGCCTGCGCGTCTTCTGCTTCTGCATCCGGCGTGGCTGCCACTGAACCGGTATCCGGCGCAGCTTCCATGGAAGCGGTATCCAGCGGGGTCTCCACGGATGCGGTCTCCTGCACAGCTTCCAGTGCGGGCACTGCCTGAGCGGCTTTCATCTGCATCATATTTGCAATGCTGGCTATGAACCTCCACCCCCATGCGGTGCTGAACCGCGTCCTATGGAGGTGGTATCAAAGCCCTTCGGGCTTTAAGCCCCTCCGGGTCTTTTGATATTTGACCGTCGTGCCGGTTTCCCCTTTCGGACCGCTTGCGGCCGGCCGTACGCATGCGGGACCGTCCATTGGCCCCCTATCCGTCGGGATCTTGCACAGCCCTCCCTCCGGAATACCTGTGATGGTCTTTTACGCGCGCCGCCCGCGCTGGAGTTCCTTCCAGCCTGCCGTCTCCGGATATGCCAGGAACCGGAAATCCTCCGTTCCTTCCCATGCGCCCGGGAACGCCTTCCTCAGGATGTTCGCCGCCCCGCTGCAGTCGGCGTTGATCATGTAGCCCCCGCTGCAGGCATACAGCCCGCGCCTGACCCGCCTGCCTGAGAAGGACGGCGTCCCGTCCTCCCTGCCATATACCGGCATCGGGTCCATCGCGCTGATGTCCGCCTTCGAGGTGTAGGATTCC
>JBGUWZ010000068.1:0-194724 GCA_045221675.1 Lachnospiraceae bacterium
GTGTCGGAACTGGCAGACGAGCAAGACTAAGGATCTTGTGCATAATGCTTGCGTGTGGGTTCAAGTCCCATCTTCCGCATCAATAAACAAAAAGAGCTGAGGCAAATGCCTCAGCTCTTTTCGTTTATCAGGGCGAGGAGGACCTTGTACCCATGGATACAAGGTCTCCTCGCCCTGAGGGGCTCATCGGTCGGTTCGACGATGTTGACCCACTGAATGCCGCAAGACATAGAATCAATCATAATTAAAGTCTAAATCAAGAGACCTTGACGGGAGCATATCAGTTCACAGCCAACAGTTCATGCGAGACATTTCTTGTTTTGTACTGCCACCCCAGCAGTCGTAAAACCCCAAAACAAAAAATGAACTGCCGGCCAAACTCGTGATCGACAATCCAAAAGAGGAGCTGCAACAGTTTCTTTCTGTGACAGCTCCTCTCCTTACTAACTACTATCTCGCAAGCAGCCTCAATATATCATGATACATTACATAAACCGACAAAAGCAGCAGGGCAAGGACCGCTACCAGCTGCAGCGTCATCTCCACCTTCTTATTCACAGGTCTTCTGAGAATCAGCTCGAACAGCATGAAGAACAGCCTTCCGCCGTCAAGCCCCGGTATCGGAAGCAGGTTCATGACACCCAGGTTCGCGGAAATAAGGATCAGCAGGTTGATCATATTCATCCACGTGATCAGAGCGCCCTCTGACTTCGTCTCCTCGTAGGTCTCACCGACAATGTCGACAACACCGACCGGACCGGACAGATCATCCACACCGAACACCCCGGTAAAGAGCGCTCCGACAGATCTGACTGTGGATGTTATGAGGTATCGAAGCTCAATGATACTGTATTTCAGAACACCGATGGAAGATGTCTTCACTCTCCCGAGATTGTAGGAAAAACCGAGACTCACGGATCTGTTTTCTACCGGGGTGACGTCCGCTTCAAAACTTTCACCTCCCCGATCAAGAGTCAGATGCACGGAAGTCTCTGTCAGCGGATGCTCGTCGAAATACGTGTTAAGCGACTTCGCGTCCGTGATCTCAGTGCCGTCAATGGAAGTAATCACATCTCCGGCCGCTACGCCCGCTTTTGCCAGCGGGGAATCGGTCCCTACAGCCTCAATAAGGGCTGTCGGCTGGTCCACATGGTAGGTCATTCCCATCATATAGCGGACTGTGACCTGCGGATCAAATGTGACCGTCTTCTTCTGGCCTTCATGCACGTACGTCATAGTGACCTTCGTGTCCTCAGTCAATGAATTGAAGACGAACCACATCGACAGATCCCGCCCGATGCTGACATGGTCGCCCATGAAGCTCGTCACCGTGTCGCCCTCGCAAAGGCCGGCTTCCGCTGCAGGAGAACCTTCCTGCACGTATACGACCTCCGCCGGATCGTAACCCACAAGACTGATGATAATGACAGCTCCGACAAAAGCGAGTATAAAGTTAAAAAGTGGTCCTGCAAATATTATTGCTGCTCTCTTACCGAGCGTGGCCGCCTGAAACGACCCTTCTTCGGGCTCAGCCGGCTCCTTCGGGGTATCATCATCTTCGTCTTCATCATCGTATTCATACATGCCTTTCATCTGGCATGATCCGCCGAACAAAAGCAGCTTCAGCGAATATCGGGTCCCGTTCTTCACTGTAGTGAGAAGTCTGGGCCCGAAGCCGATTGAGAATTCTTCTACGTCGACACCCGCCATTTTCGCGAACAGAAAATGGCCGAACTCATGAAACGCAATCAAAATTGATAAAATCAAAAAAGCGATAACCCATTTCATACAGTATACAATCTCCGTACAGACAAAGTTTAATTTAACCTTCCAGTTATTGGTAAGGTCTTCGCCCACTTGGACGAGTTTGACATTCTCCACCACTTTGAAGGTGGGGTCTTCTCCCAATGGGATAAGATAAGCCGCCGTGCTGCATATTATATCACACAGTCCGGCGGCAGAACATTCTGATTAACACGGCAGCGCTTGATACCATCTGGCATAAGCGCTGCTTCAATGATCAGTCTGCGCTGATCAGATCAGGACAAGTGACAGGAAATAAATAATCGGTGCGGTAAAGATCACGCTGTCAAAACGGTCCAGAACACCGCCGTGACCCGGTATGAGTTTTCCGTAATCCTTGATTCCCTTGTCCCTCTTGATGGCTGACGCCGCAAGATCTCCGACCATAGAAATAAGCGCGCCAGCTGCACATATGACCGCATAGGCAGCCATCGGCTGATGGAAAACAAAGGCGTAGAGAAGCCCAAGAAGACCTGCCCCAACAACACCGCCGACAGCGCCCTCCACAGATTTTTTCGGGCTGAGGATCGGAGCCATTTTGTGACGTCCCAGAAGAACACCGACACAATAAGCGCATGTGTCCGAACCCCATGAGCTCAGGAAAACGAGCCAGACGAGAATCTTTCCGCTCTCGGCGCTCCTGATCACATATATGAATCCGAGCATGACCGCTACATACACCATCCCGAAGAATGTCGCAATCACCTGTTCCGCATGATACTTTGGATATGAAAAAACATAGGCCGCAAGTATCAGGATCAGCGTCATGACGATACCGACCAGATAATACTGCTCGGGCATGAAGAAAAGGAGACCGTAATAGGCGATGGCTCCCGCAAAGCCCATCGCCGCCAGCGAGTTCATCGCCTCTTCGGGCGCTTTCCCGCGGTTCTTATCTCTTGCCTTGTACTCCCTGCCTTCCGCCTGTATCTGAGCAGGATTCGGTCTCACGATTCCCATGGCTCCGTAGAGTTCATGTATTCCGACGAGCGAGACAAAAAGCAGCGTTATAAGAAGCAGCGGTCCACCGATGATAATTGTCGCAAGCGCGATGATTACGAGGACGATCCCGCTGATGAGTCTTGTCTTAAACATATGTCTCATATCCTCCCTGATCTTAGAACAAATATGTGACTCTTATGTGTTCGTATGGAAATATCATTCCGTCACCGGAGAGTTCACTCCTGATCTTTGGCTGTATACGGCTCTTCGTCACTGAAAAGCTCACTCTTAATCTTCTCCATAATCGAATCACTGTCGATTCCAAGCACGCTCCGGAGAAGAGTAACATCTCCGTGCTCGACATATGCGTCCGGAAGTGTGATATTCACGACGCGGATGCCCGGATAATGCTTCTCCACATAATCCGTGACACATTCCCCGTATCCGCCCCGCTTCACATTCTCCTCGAGTGTGATGACCGTGTCATGGTCTTTCACCAGCCGGTCAATGACATCGGTGTCCACAGGCTTTATGAAGCGCCCGTTTACAAGCGAACATTTGTGACCCAGACTCAGGAGTTTTTGCCTGATATGCTCTGCGGTGCTGACCATACTTCCTACAGCCATGAGGGCGATACCGCTCTCCTCATAGATCATTTCACTCCTGCCGTACTCGATTTCTGCCAGATGATTCGGGAGTCCGTCGTAAGCTATGCCTCTCGGATATCTTATGGCGATCGGACCGTCAAAGCTAAGCGCAAATCTGAGCATTTTCCGAAGCTCCCATTTATTCTTGGGAGCCATCACAGTCATATTCGGGATTGCCGACATGTATGTGAGATCCAGGATTCCCTGATGAGTCTCACCGTCGCTCCCAACCAGGCCTGCCCGGTCAATGCAGAAGACGACAGGCAGGTTCTGCAGACATACGTCGACCATGATCTGGTCAAATGCCCGCTGCATGAACGATGAATAGACCGCGACAACAGGTCTGAGTCCCGCGGCTGCCATGCCCGCCGCAGATGTGACCGCATGCTGTTCGGCAATACCCACGTCGAAAAATCTGTCGGGAAATTTCTGTGCAAATTTCTTCAGCCCCGTTCCGTCCGGCATCGCTGCAGTCACGGCCGCAATGTTGCTGTTCCGTGAGGCGATCTGACAGAGTTCGTCAGAAAAAACCTCTGTATACGTCTCCTTCTTCTTTCTCCCGGTCGACTTGCCTGAAGCGATATCGAACGCACCGATTCCGTGGAACTTTTCGGGATTATTCTCCGCCGGAGCGTATCCTTTGCCCTTCTGTGTGACTACATGAATCAGGACAGTGCGGTCTATCCGCTTGGCTTCGTGGAACAGAGTCGTCATCTTGCGGATGTCATGACCATCGACCGGACCCAGGTATGTGATGCCCATGTCCTCAAAAAGCATCCCGGGTACCAGTATCTGCTTGATGGAATGTTTCGTTCTTGACACGAACTGATACATATGCTCGCCGATCCCGGTCTTTTTCAGGCGACGGGTCACATTTTTCTTTAATGTGTTGTAACCCTCCAGCGCGCGTATCTCACTGAGGTACGTAGACATACCTCCGACGTTAGTCGCTATGGACATATTGTTGTCATTGAGGATAATGATGAAATTCTTATCCCTGCCTCCGGCGTTGTTCAGTGCTTCATAGGCCATACCGCCGGTCAGCGCTCCATCGCCTATCACCGAAATGACTTTATAATTGTCTCCGAGAATATCGCGCGCCTGCACCATACCGAGGCCGGCGGATATAGATGTCGAGCTGTGGCCTGTGTCAAAGACATCGTAGCAGCTCTCTTTGCGTTTTGGGAAGCCGCTCATACCGCCGTACTGGCGCAGCTCATCAAAGCCTTCTTTACGGCCGCTAAGGATTTTATGGGTATATGACTGGTGGCCGACATCCCAGATCACCTTGTCGGTCGGGAAGTTGAATACACGATACAGAGCGATCGTCAACTCCACAACACCGAGATTCGACGCGAGATGACCGCCGGTGTGACTGATTTTCTCAATCAGAAAGCTTCGGATCTCCGAAGCCAGCTGTTCCATCTCAGGATATGTAAGTCTTTTTATATCTTCCGGTCCCTTTATTGTATCAAGGATCATTATCTTCACCTCATCGCCAGCATTCACAAAAATCAAATGTATGTCCGCCTCAGCACAGGTCGAGCAAATGTTGGTATCATATTTATGATGCACCTGACCTGCTGATAAGCCGTTTCCGTTGTGCCATCCACGGAAATTTCCGGAAATCAGCCGGTGTCAGTTGAATTATATTATATATCAAATGCCACCCGAAAACTATAAATTTTACATAAACATAAGCACAACCCGCCATTAACGGACAATAAAATGCAGCTCCGAGCCGTTTTCCCGGCGAAGAGCTGCATGCAGAATGCCCGTATAAGCTATGATCTGCAGTCGGTATGTCTGGAGCATATATATCGATCAGGAATTATATTTTTCCTCGCAATATGCGTCGATCTCATTCTGGACCGCAAATATCTCATCCACCGTCGGAGCAGCAATCACACTGTGCCTTGACATAGTATCCTCAATCACATCGTAGATCTGCAGGAAAGAGATGTCTCCTCTGCGGAAAATCGCATTTGCCCACTCATTGGAAGCGTTAAAGACAACAGGCATAGATCCTCCTGTCCTGATTGCAGAAATAGCCAGAGGCAGTCCGCGGAACGTCTCGTTGTCGGGAACTCCAAGCTCAAGTCCTGTAAGAGCTCTGAAATCGAGCGGAACAGCCGGTGACGGCAGATGAAGCGGATAGGTAAGCGCATACTGTATCGCAATCCGCATATCCGACGGTCCCATCTGTGCCAGAATAGATCCGTCTTCATACTCTACTGCGGAATGAATAATACTCTGCGGCTGGATCACGACCTCGATCTGATCAACGTCCACATCGAAGAGCCATTTTGCCTCGATAACTTCCAGGCCTTTATTCACCATGGAGGCAGAATCGACCGTAATCTTCGGACCCATGCTCCATGTGGGATGGGCAAGCGCCTGCGCGGCTGTGACATTCATGAGTTCCTCGCGTGTCCTGCCTCGGAAAGGTCCTCCGGAAGCTGTAAGAAGGATTCTCCTGACCGCCGATCCTGCTCTGCCCTGAAGAGCCTGAAAGATCGCTGAGTGCTCGGAATCGACCGGCAGTATTTTCACACTCTTTTCGGCAGCCAGCGGCAGAATGATATGACCTGCGCAGACGCAGGTCTCTTTATTGGCAAGCGCGATATCCTTGCCCGCCTCTATGGCCGCAATCGTAGGGCGTATACCGATCATACCGACGATAGCCGTCACCACAATATCAGCGGACGGAATCCGGCACATCTCGATAAGACCGTCCATGCCGCCGAGAACTTTAATGTTCGTATCGGCAAGGCGCACGGCAAGATCCGAGGCGGCTTTCTCGTCATAGACGGCAACCAGCTCGGGGCAGAATTCTCTGGCCTGTTTTTCGATCAGATCAATGCGGCTCCCGCAGGCAAGCGCAACGATGTTCA
This sequence comes from Lachnospiraceae bacterium, assembly GCA_045221675.1. Lineage (GTDB taxonomy): Bacteria > Bacillota > Clostridia > Lachnospirales > Lachnospiraceae > Chordicoccus. The sequence continues at coordinate 6,287 of JBGUWZ010000068.1, forward strand.
TCATTTCAGGATGCTTTCGGACAACGTCCAGTGTCTGCGTTCCGATAGATCCTGTCGATCCCAATACGGCAATATGTTTCATCAGATCGTCATGAGCTCCTTTGTCTTCTTCTCGACCGCCTCGTCGACCTTCTTAATAAACTTATCTGTCACTTTCTGGAGGGCTTCTTCAGCATCGGCGATCTCATCCTCGGACACTTCGCCCTTCTTCTTGAGCTTCTTGAATGCATCGTTGCCATCGCGGCGGATATTGCGGCATGCAACTTTGGACTGCTCACCGAGCTTCTTGACATCCTTGACCAGCTGCTTTCTGCGCTCCTCCGTGAGTTCGGGGAAAACAAGGCGGATAACGCTGCCGTCATCAGTCGGATTGATACCGATATCGGACTTCTGGATTGCCTTGACAATGCTCTTGATAAGCTTCTTGTCCCACGGCTGTATCTGGATCATGCGCGCTTCCGGAACTGTGATGCTGGCGACACCGTTGATCGGAGTCGGAGATCCGTAATACTCTACAGTGATTTTATCGAGGACATGCGGGTTGGCACGGCCTGCGCGGACAGCCTGAAGCTCCGTCTCAAGGTTCTTCAGAGTCTTCTCCATTTTCGTTTCGTACGGTTTCGTTCTCTCATTACTCATAACTGTTTCTCCTCCCTTTACCAGGTCTTTTTAAGTTAATCGGGTCCCACCTGAGGCGGAATAATCTCCCACTGTTGTGATATCCGGCCCGGAGGGGCAAAAAATCCGTAATTATACGGTGACTACTGTTCCGTCGATATCGCCGCCGGCTGCGCGGATAATGCTGTCCTTCTCGTTCAGTCCGAATACGAGCATAGGCATTTTATTCTCTTTGGCAATCACAGCCGCCGCTCCGTCGACAACGCCAAGGCCCTTTGCAACAACTTCCGAGATGCTGATCTCTTTGAACTTTTTAGCATCCGGATTGCTCTTGGGATCATCGTCATAGACACCGTCTACTGATTTAGCCAGCAAAATCATCTCCGCCTCTATCTCTACAGCGCGAAGAACAGTTGCTGTATCCGTTGAGAAGTACGGATGTCCTGTGCCTCCTGCGAAGAAGACGACCTTACCCTCCGCCAGAGACTCCATGGCCAGATCTTTTGAATATAGCTTTGTGAAGGCTCCAACGGCGAAAGGTGTCAGTATCTCCGTTTTCATTCCGTTTGAGCGGAATATCTCCGATACGTATATACAGTTCATTACCGTCGCAAGCATTCCGATCTGATCCGCCTTGCAGCGCTCGATCGCGTCCGACGAGCGTCCTCTCCAGAAGTTGCCGCCGCCGATAACGACCCCGACAGCACATCCGCCGTCCACGATTTCTTTGACCTGCTTTGCGACTTTCTGAACCGTAGCCTCATCAAATCCTGTCTTTTTATCTCCGGCGAGAGCCTCGCCGCTGAGTTTTAATAATACTCGATTCATACGTCCTCCTTTAGGTACCGCTGTACGCGACACATATAACTTGCATAATTATACCATAGTTTTCGAATATTTCGAACACAAGAGAAAAATTTTTAGCAGGAGGCGGAAAGCTCGTAACAGTTCTGACGGAATGCAGCAAAATATCAAAAGCCGGCGCCTATGTAAAAATCCCGCAGCCGTACGGCTGCGGGATAAATAATACTCTATTCGGATCACATCATCTTTCTGATTTCATCCATAAATGTTTCCACGTCCTTGAACTCACGGTACACGCTCGCAAAGCGGACGTAAGCTACCGCGTCCAGGGCCTTAATGCGGTTCATGACCATCTCGCCGATTTCGGTCGTCGGAATCTCGCGCTCACCCTTGTTATAAATTTCTGTCTCGACAGAGTCCACGAGATCCTTGATCTGCTGTGCGGACACCGGCCTCTTGTGACATGCGCGAATCACACCGTCCTCAATCTTATTTCGGTTATACTGTTCCCGGGTCTGATCTTTTTTGACCACCATGAGCGGGCTGAGCTCGACCTTCTCGTATGAGGTGAACCGTTTTCCGCAGGTGTCGCACATGCGGCGTCTTCGTATCGCGGTATTGTCATCGACCGGTCTGGAATCGACTACTCTGGTATTATCGTTTCCGCAAAATGGACATTTCATTTATCTGTTCCTGTTCTTCAGGAAATCCGGAATCTGAATCTCCTGCGTCTTGACTGTCGGAGTTACGTTTGGCTGCTGAAGCACCGGAGCCGCCTGCGGAGCCTGCGGCTGAGATGTCACAGGTGTAGAGAATATGCTGCGATCCCAGTTCGGCATCGTATAGCCGGTCGTCTGCGGCTGTGGTGCCGGCTGCGGACGGGTCTGCTGTCCCATTCTCTGCTGCTTCGGTTTGTTCGGGACGCCGCTGACGTCCTGAAGACCGGTAGCCATAACTGTGATTTTGCATGTGTCGACAGCTGCGTCATCATACATGGCACCGAAGATGATGTTGGCTTCGTCGCCGACGATCTCCTGTACATAAGAAGCTGCTTCGTTGGCATCCATAAGAGAGATGTCGCCGCGGATGTTGATGATGACATTCTCAGCGCCCTTAATAGAAGTCTCAAGGAGCGGACTCTGTACTGCCTGCTCAACAGCCTCGAGAGCCTTCTCATCACCCTTGGACTCGCCGATACCGATATGGGCGATACCGCCGTTGGTCATAACCGTCTGAACGTCTGCAAAGTCAAGATTGATGAGAGCCGGCTGATTGATGAGGTCTGTGATGCCGGCGACTGCCTGCTGAAGAACTTCGTCAGCCTTCTTTAAGGCTTCCGGCATAGTTGTACGTCTGTCAACGATCTCAAGAAGCTTATCATTCGGGATGACAATCAGCGTGTCAACATTCTGCTTCAGTCTCTCGATACCGTCGAGAGCGTTCTGCATGCGTTTCTTAGCCTCAAAACGGAACGGCTTTGTCACGACACCTACTGTCAGGCAGCCGAGCTCCTTCGCGATGCTCGCAACGACCGGGGCACCGCCTGTGCCTGTGCCGCCGCCCATACCGCAGGTGACAAATACCATATCAGCGCCCTGGAGGACCTGCTTGATCTCATCTGTGCTCTCAGTTGCTGCCTGTTCACCGACTTCCGGCTTTGCTCCGGCGCCGAGTCCCTTAGTAACTTTCTCGCCGATCTGTACAACAGTCGGAGCCTTGCACATATTAAGCGCCTGCTTATCTGTATTAATTCCTACAAATTCAACTCCGCCGATTGCTTCGTCGACCATGCGGTTCACGGCATTGTTGCCGGCCCCGCCTACACCAACTACAATTATGCGTGCAGCAGATTCAGCTTCATTGGTTGTGATTTCTAACAAAACAGTTCCTCCTTTTGACCGCCTTCTAAAACAGCCTTTTATTTGCTACTCTATCCAGATATAGAATATTTTCACATGATAACATCATTAACAATCATATAGTCTTTAGATGCATTAATCAAGAATTTTTTTCATTTTTTGAAAAAATCAGACGACTTTGCGTCCCGTCATAATTCTCAAGATGTAGTGTTCCGGACCTGCCGAGAAGCTCATATATGATGCGTTTGAATACATCCAGCCGCTGCTCTATATGAGTGCCGTCACCCAGATCGACGGTGACATCATTAAAATGCAGCTGCAGATTTCCCTTCCAGGAGACATCCACCGACGTCGGATATATACTGTTTCCCTCCGCAAATGACTTGAAAGTTCCAAGCGCCGCATAGATAGACGCGTACTTGAGGGGCAGTCTCTCCCCGAGCGCCGCGTCGCTGATGTCGAGTCCCGTGATCTCCGGAATATAATTCTCTGCAAATGTATCTTCAGAAGTATATTCCTTCACAAGCACTTCTTCCGCGGGAATAGGCGTAACACTGCTCACTGACGACTCATCCGCCGGGATTGGCGTCGTCGATGAGCCATCTATCAGCTCCGGCTGGATCAGGATCGTTTCTTCATCGCCGTTTTCTTCCGCTTCCCGGTCACCGTCTTCATCGGAGTATTCCTCATAACTTTCGTACTCACCGGCGTCTCCGTCGGTATCGTACTCCTCGTCGTAGCCGTCGCTCCCATCATAGCCGTCCTCATAGTCACCGCCCTCATCGTACTCTTCTTCATAGCCGGTTCCCTCATCGTAGTCCGCCTCATAGTCCGCGTTTTCCGCTTCCACATAAGTCTCTTCATCGGTGAGATAGTTCCCTGATTTTACATAAAACGCAGAACTGTCCGCCTCTGCGGCAGAACTTCCGGAAATATCCGGCGCGGAACCCTTTTTATCCTCCCCGCTCTGCGCGTCGGGAGGCACAGTCCCTGATGCCGGATCATCCTTAGACTGCAGTTCTCCGCTGAAAAGAGCTTTATACCCGCTCTCGTTCATGGCGGACACGACACGGATCACCCCATTGCGGTCAAAGTACCAGTATCTGTCATCATAATTTACATAGCCGACCAGTGACTTTTCTTTCACAGTGACATTAACGGTGTCGTGCTTTACATAAGTGACATCCACAGTATCTACAAAAGAATTGCCCCTGATCTTCCTGTCATTGAAGGCAAGGCAGAGGAACAGAGTATTATCTCTTAAAGGTCCTTTCTGTATCAGTTCCGCGACTTCTTTATCTGACTCGTGGCAGTTGCCCGATACCTCAATGTCCGTCACCCGGAACATAAAGAGGCATACAAAGGCGGCGCTCAAAATGAGCGCCACGGTGAGTATCCAAAGTAGGTTCCTGATATTACGTTTTCGTCTTTTACGCCTTCTCCCTGACATATTCCTTGAATTTATCTCCTCGCACCTCGTAGTTAGGGAACTCTCCCCAGGAAGCACAGGCCGGGGAAAGCAGGACCGCATCGCCCGGCTCCGCATGATCCCTGCAGAAGTCCATGGCATCGTTCATATTCTCAAGAAGCACGATCCTCTCCTCCGGGAATCCTACCGAGACGGCAGCATCCCGAATGTCGAATCTTGTCTTTCCTTCAAGGACGAACCATTTTACCCTTCCTTCAAATGATCTGATCCAATCTCTATAATCCGATCCCTTGTCATAGCCTCCCGCGATCAGAAGCGTGGGACGGTTCATTGCCTGAATACCCTTGATGGCTGCGTCCGGATTGGTTCCCTTGGAATCGTTGTACCATCTGACGCCGTTCTTTTCGCCCGAAAATTCAATTCGATGCGCGACAGGATTGAAATCCTCACAGGTCCTGCGTATGCTCTCCGGAGAGACACCGTAAGTAAGGGCCATGGCAGCAGCCGCCATGACATTTTCATAATTGTGAACGCCGAGAAGTTTCAGTTCCGTGACATCAAGAAGGATGCTCTCTGTACCGCCTCGCGTGATCACGATATTGTCGCCGTCAAGATAGATGCCGTTTTCGATTCTTCTCTCGGAGGAGAACCAGAATACGTCGGCCGGACATACATCTGCAAATGCGCGAAGCTCCTCATCTTCATAATTGAGCACACAGACATCATCTTTCGTCTGGTTCTTCGTAATGAGCTCCTTGCACCGGATATACTCCTCCATAGTGTGATGCCTGTTAAGGTGATCCGGCGTGATATTCAGTATCGCAGACACTGCCGGGTGGAAATCGCAGGTCGTCTCGAGCTGGAAGCTGGAAAGCTCGGCTACGATCACCGACTCCTCACGTGTCATAAGAGCGGCATCAGTGTAGGCATTACCGATATTGCCGACCACGAATGTGTGATAACCGGCCTTTTCCATAATCTCGCCGAGCAGAGAAGTCGTTGTTGTCTTCCCGTTCGTACCGGTTATGCCAAGCACACTGCCTCTGGACGTCTGCCATGCCAGCTCCACTTCTCCCCAGATCGGAATACCCGCGTCGCGAAGAGCATTCACGTAGGCTATGTCCGTGGGAACACCCGGGCTGAGGACAGCCAGATCAAGGGAAGATACAACTTCTTCCGGGATCGTCCCAAAGCAGACTGACGTGCCCGGAATATCTTTAAGAAGGTCCTGAAGTTCCTCCTCACTCTTCTTTTCATCAAATACAACAGCGCGCGCACCGACCTTCGAGAGCAGGGATGCCGCACCGATACCGCTTTTTCCCGCTCCGTATACCAATACTTTTTTATCTTTCAGTTCCATATATGCCTTCCCATATTAAAGTGCTATAAATCCGACGATGCAGAGCAGAGCCGTCACTATAGTAAAAACGGCCACCACACGAGTCTCGGACCAGCCTGATTTCTCAAAGTGATGATGGATCGGAGCCATCTTGAAAATTCGTTTTCCGTGAGTCGCCTTAAAGTAGCTGACCTGGAGAATGACCGACAGGACCTCCACAAAGTATATGAGCCCTACGATCAGAATGTACAGCGGCATCTGCATGGCATAAGCCATACTGATCACGAACCCGCCAAGGGCAAGTGAACCGGTGTCCCCCATAAACACCTTCGCGGGATATGCATTGTAGACCAGAAATCCGAGCAGACCGCCCAGCACAGCGGAACCGATCGGAGCTACACCTGCACCGAGCAGCACAGAGGCAATTGTAAAAAATACTGCGACGACTGCAGTGACAGAGCTCGCCAGCCCGTCGACGCCGTCTGTGAAGTTCACCCCGTTGACTGTCCCGCCGATCGCACATACAACAAGCGGATACTGCAGCCGCCCGATATCAACGATCATTCCCCCGCTGAACGGAATGCGAAGACCCATCGGGATCCTGGCAAAGGCTTTCATATAGATAACATATACAACGATCACCACGATCTCAAGGAGCAGCTTCTGCCACGCGATGAGCCCGTCCGAATCATGTTTTATGACCTTCAGATAGTCATCCAGGAATCCGATCAGTCCGTAAGCGAGCGTAAGGAACAGGACCGGACCGATGTTCGGAGATTTCCAGATAAAAATCAGAGACGTCGTCGTTATCGAGACCAGGAACATAATGCCGCCCATAGTAGGCGTCCCGGCTTTAGCCAGATGTGTTTCCACACCAAGAGCCCTCTCTGTGTTCGAGAGCTTCAGCCGCTGAAGAAAAGGAATCAGGACAGGACCTATTGACGCGGCAATCGCGAACGAGATCAACGCCGGAATTAATGCTGTTATTTCAACCATCTTTTTCTACCCCATCATATTTGCATCAGTCGGCAAAGCCGGCCTCTTCGTTGGTAATGCCGTCATCCAGGAACGTATTTCCTCCCTGGGTATTTGCTTCATCCTCGGAGCCCATGACCTCAGGAACGTTAGTATCTGCCACCGTATCTGCCTCAGCTTCTGTAGACAGGCTGTTCTCAAGTGTGGAATTCAGGATTTCATTGGCAGGAAGAAGTTCTTCATCCGGATAAATATTCATATACGGAAGTATCTCTGTCAGAAGGTCTTTCGCGATCCACTGCGCATACCGGTTATCCGCCTGCTGCGACGCGTTCGGTTCGTCTACAACGACGTAGAGCACGATCTCCGGATTCTCATACGGCGCAAATCCGATAAACGATACGAGATACTTTCCGTCCGCCCTCGGTATCTTCTGAGCCGTTCCGGTCTTTCCTCCCATGGAGTAACCGTTGACTTTAGCATATCCGCACCCGCCCTCATCGACAGCAAGCTTCATATACGACCTTATCTTCGCGGCATTGTCCGACGCGATCGTCTGAGCCTTCAGAATGCCGTTATTGACTTTTTTTGTGCTGCCGGAAGAGCTGATAATTCTGCTGACAACATGCGGCTGGTAATAATAGCCGCCGTTGACGATCGACGAGATCGCGGCCGCCTCCTGGATCATAGTACACTCAAAGCCCTGTCCGAATGAATTCGTGGCAAGATCGACTGATCCCATCGTGTCCTGTGTGTAGAGTATGCCGCTCGCCTCGCCTGACAGATCGATTCCCGTTCTCTGACCGAAGTTGAAGGTTCTCTGGTATTTACAGAATTCACTGACGCCCATGGACGATGAAATCTGCATTATTGCATCATTGCAGGAGTTCGCGATGACCTGAGCAACTGTCTCCTCTCCGTGCCCGGCTTCCTCCGCGCACTTGATGCGGGTCCCGGAGACGACCTCGCTTCCATCGCAGACAAACATCTCGTTCCCGGATAGTGTCCCATCCTCCAGTGCGGCACTCATTGTGATCGGCTTAAAAACGGAACCGGGTTCATACGTATCCGAAATGCAGAAATTTCTCCATATCTGCTGCAGATTCGTCAGCTTCTGATCATCGCTCATGGCGTCGATTGCGTCCTGAGTGAAGAACGGAGACAGATCACGAGGTTTATTCAGATCAAAGGGATCGCTGCTCGCCATAGCGAGAACGGAACCGTCATTGGGGTTCATCGCGACAATGCCGATATTCTCAGCGCCTTTTGTAGAACTGTAAGGCCCGCCGCGGTAGATCTCGTTGAACTTGACGATCTCATCCTCGATCATTTTCTGAATATTGGCATCGAGAGTAGTAATGACCGTATCGCCATCGACCGGGCTTATGACTGTCTGCGAAAGCTCATCTGCATTCTCATCTCCCCAGTAACCAAATCTTCGTCCGTCGACACCGTTCAGCGTACTGTTATAGTAGCCTTCGATACCCCAGTCGGCAGTCTTGCCGTCATATGTAAACCCTATGACATCGCATGCCAGAGAATTCATAGGATATCTGCGGACATACTCTTCCTCGAACCAGATCCCGTGAATCTGCTTTCTCTGTTTCTGTTCTTCCTCAGACAGCGTTTCACCTGTGCCGCTCTTATAGTCATAGAATGCCTGCCGCTCTTCTATGCTGATGTTCCTTTTTACGACCTGATACTGGGAATTTCTGGTCTTATCATCAGTGAGCTTCTTTGTAATCTCAGCTGCGTCAAGTCCGAGAGATTTGGCCAGTGCGTCTATTGTCGGACCCACGAAATCATTGTCAGAATTTACGACCTTGCAGTCCAGGATCACATTGTATGTTTTCTCTGAAGCTGCCAGGACCATCCCGTTCCTGTCGAGAATGTCCCCCCTCTTATATGCCAGAACTTCCGATGAATAACCTGACTGCGACTGGGAAAGAACCTGCTTGGTATACCGGTCGCCGCTCATGGCATTTATGTATGATATTCTTATAAGCAGACACAGCAAAACCAGCACGACCGCAACGAACAGTCCTGCCAGTTTCCTCTTAAGCTTCGCACTCTGTTTTCTGTATTTTACATTCCCCGTCTTCTTCCTGCGCGGGTTCTTCTTTTCACTCAAAATCAGTCATTATCCTTATCCGGCACGTCAGTGTACTGATACTCGTACCCGTCACTTGCGCTATTATACCACATAATTTGATCTTTATCCGCATTCTTCATATTTAATTTATTTATGGCGACGTCACGTATATAGCCCAGGTCGACGTTATTTGTGATATTTTGATAACGGGCTTCGTTATCCCGCTGCAATTCTGTGAGTTCTTTCTGCAGCTGCGCGTTCTGTCTGCCCAGCGATGTGACGTTTTCCTTAAGCCGCAGGAAATATACGCACATATAAACCGTCGCAATGCACATGACGGCAAGGAAGATGACATAACCTGCATTCAAAGTACTCCGCTCTCTCTTCCGGGTTCCGATACGTCGTCCCTCGTTTGGGCGCGCGGCCGTTCTCTCATCAAAAAGATATCCAAACGAATTACGGCCGCTTTTAGCGGCCTTCATCTGTTGTTTCCGGGCAGTTGATCTCGTTTTCATAGAGTCACACCTTTCTCTCAAAGACACGCAGTTTAGCGCTCTTCGCCCTGGAATTTATCTCCATTTCCTTCTCAGAAGGAAGGATCGGTTTTCTTGTAATTACCCTGCCTTTCGACTTGTTTCCGCATACGCAGACCGGGAAATCGGGCGGACAGGTACATGGATTCTCATTCCTCCGGAACACATTTTTCACGATCCGGTCCTCGAGGGAATGAAACGTGATCACACAGATCCTGCCGCCGTCATTCAGAAGGTCGATCATGGCGTCAAGACTCTCAGACAGCGCCGTGAGTTCACCGTTGAGCTCGATGCGCAGCGCCTGGAAAGTCCTCTTCGCGGGATGTCCTCCTGTTTTCTGGAATTTCATCGGGATCGAAGCTTTTATGATCGAGACGAGCTCCCCAGTTGTCTCGATTTTGTCTCGGCTCCGTGCTGCCACGATGTTCTTTGCGATAGTAGAAGCAAAACGCTCTTCCCCATAGTCCCTGATGATGCGCGCAAGCTCACGCTCGGAAGCACTGTTCACGATGTCCGCCGCAGTCCTCTGCTCTCTTCTGTCCATGCGCATGTCGAGCGGCGCGTCCGCCATATAGGAAAAACCACGTTCCGCAGTATCCAGCTGATGAGAGGATACCCCAAGATCAAGAAGTATACCGTCACAAGTTTCAAAACCCTGTTTTCTCAGTATCTCCGGCATCTCGCTGTAGTTGCCGCGCACGATTCTTACTTTATCACCGTACGGGGCAAGCTTTTTCGCGGCAGCCTCTATGGCTGCGTCATCCCGGTCAATACCGATCAGGGTGCCGGTGTCAGAAAGTCTCTCACAGATCTCCTTCGAATGGCCCGCTCCGCCGAGCGTTCCGTCTACATAAACGCCGTTCTCGCGGATATAAAGATTGTCCACCGCTTCATCAAGCAGCACCGATAAGTGTCTGAATTCCATTTCGCCCTCCATGGAAATGTAAACCGTCTGATCTCCGCGTACTGTGCCGCAGCGCATTTCCCTTCCTGCGCCGCAGCCGGCCGCCCGTTCTCTCCCCACGGGTTCCATAAGCTTCCGCAGATGATCAGAATGTGATGCCAAGCTCCGTCGCCATAGCTGCCATCTCCTCCGGAGAACCAAATGCGCTCATCTGCTGCCACTCAGCCGCATCCCAGATTTCGAAATAATCATCAGAGCCCACTATAACAACATCCTTCTTGAGGTTGGCTTTCTCCCTCTGCTCCTGACCGATCAGTATCCTTCCCTGCTGGTCAAGAGCCACCTCCCTCGTATTAGAAAGAATATAGCGCTTAATGAACATTCCTTTCTTATCGGTGCTGCTGATGCCTGATAAGGATCTGGTGTGTTCACGGTAAGCAGATTCCGGATAGACGGACAGACAGTTGGAAAATGCCGTGACGATGCACAGAGTTTCCCCATGGATCTCATCCCTGTACTTGGATGGGATCATCATCCTCCCTTTCGCGTCTATTGTGTGCTTATACTCACCGTCGAACAATCCTAATCTCCCATTTTGTGGGAATTTCTTGTGTTAATCTCCCACTTCCTACCACCTTGACACCAATTTTACAGCACAATGCCTGAAAAATCAACCACCGAACGGCAAAAGAAAAAGCGGGATGAATGCTCCCGCCTAAATATTGTGGAAATAAAAATACCCGGTGCAAAATCTTGTTGTTTCGCACCGGGCAATACCCAAATCCGTATAAAATTCGTAAATTCCAATTCATTGAAGTGCCACTTTGTACCACTTTGCCTGTTCGGAAACTATGCGGCGCTCTGCACGGCCCTCCTTCGGCCGACAATAATCCAGATCGTACATACGATAACGAGAACGGCAGAGAGTGCCATGGAAACCGGAACTGTCGTCCCGGGAATCTTCAGCTGATCTGTGCGCAGCTGCTCGATGAAAAACCGTCCCAGTCCGTAGCCCGCAAGATATCTCAGGAAAAGCTCGCCCCCGAATTTTGTCCTGTTCCTCGTAAGGAAAAGCATAATGAGAACGCCGATATTCCATACACTCTCATACAGGAACGTTGGATGCACCTGAATGAACTGTATTCCGTCTATGATTTCGGCATGCTGCCACATGGTCTCAGTGATTTCATGCTGCCTTACCGCCGAGACCGGCAGCTGCATGGCAAAGATATTGTTCGTGTAGTCGCCGAAAGCCTCGCGGTTAAAGAAGTTGCCCCATCGTCCGACAATCTGACCGATCGGAACGCTCATAGCGATCGTGTCAAGGATCTTCGGAAAAGGTATCTTTTTTATTTTTGAGAGGACACCGATGGTGATAACGCCGCCGATGATTCCCCCGTAAATAGCCAGTCCGCCCTCGCGGATATTCAGAATGTGGATCAGGCTGTCCTTGTAGGCATCCCAGGAAAACGCGACATAGTAAATTCTGGCCCCGAGCACGCCGAAGACCATGGTATAAACGGCAATGTCGATATAGTCATCGCCCTTCTGTCCTGTTGCCTCTGCCCTGAGAGTGGCTACATAGATACCGATCAGCATGCCGAGGGCGATCACTATTCCGTAGTAGGCTATCGTAAAGCCGCCGATTGCGACATTCTTTCCGACATGTGAGAGATGAATCCCCAGATTGGGGAAATTGATCATATAATCCATATTTCGCCTTCTGTCACACGTTGAATCTGAAGAGAATGACATCGCCGTCCCTGACGACGTACTCCTTGCCCTCGATTCTTATAAGCCCCTTATCTCTGGCTGCGGCGTAGGAACCCGCGTCGAGAAGCTCCCTGTAATTAATGACCTCAGCCTTGATGAACCCGCGCTCAAAGTCAGAATGAATCTTGCCCGCCGCCTTCGGCGCTTTGCAGCCGATCGGAATTGTCCATGCCCTCGTCTCATCCTCACCTGTCGTCAGATAGCTCATAAGGCCGAGCAGCTTATAGGAAGCGGCAATCAGTTTTTCGAGACCGGACTTTTCGATGCCGAGATCGGCAAGGAACTCCTGCTTCTCCTCGTCATCAAGCTCGGCGATTTCCTGCTCGATCTGAGCTGAGATGACGAACACTTCATAGCCACGCTCCTTTGCGATCTCACGTACAGTCTGCACATATTCGTTGGATTCGCCGTCATCGGCGAGGTCAGCATCGGATACATTGGCGGCATAGATGACCGGCTTGTCCGTCAGAAGATCGAGGGAGGCTTTGAACTTATTCTGATCCTCATCGCCGAAATCGACTGTGATAGCCAGTTCACCGTTCTCCAGGTGCTTCTTCAGTTCCTGAAGGACCGCCAGTTCTTTGGCTGCCCCCTTGTCCGCACCGGACTTGGCGGACCTTGATGTCTTGGCAATTCTTCTCTCAAGGACTTCCAAATCTGCAAATACAAGCTCCAGCTCGATCGTCTCTATATCGCGCTTCGGGTCGACGGAGCCGTCCACATGTATGACGTTGTCATCCTCAAAGCAACGGACAACATGTACGATGGCGTCGCACTCGCGGATATTTGCAAGAAACTGGTTGCCGAGACCCTCACCCTTGGAAGCTCCCTTGACAAGACCTGCGATATCAACGAACTCGATCGTCGCCGGCGTGAGTTTCTTCGAATGGGAAAACTCGGCGAGCAGCGTGAGCCGCTCGTCCGGCACCGGGACGATGCCGATATTGGGGTCGATCGTGCAGAACGGATAGTTCGCGGATTCCGCTCCTGCACGGGTCAGGGAATTGAACAGTGTGCTCTTGCCTACGTTCGGGAGGCCTACTATGCCTAATTTCATTTTCTATCTATCTCCTTAAGTTACCTTATTCTTAACCCTTCAGGTCTTGACCTGCCGTTCTTAATTCTCTTCTGTCAAAAAAAGAGCCGACGTGACAGGAATTACTTTATCACATCGGCACTCGTTTCTCCACCATTTTTAAAATTTCATTTCTCATTGATGCCGAGCTTACCTTTGATCGGTCCCGACGTCCGGCCCGGTGTGATCTTTTTCTGATTTCATGATTGTCACCTCATCACTCACATGAATCTCCCTGCCAAAGACACGCAGCCTGCCGGAAACGGCTATGGCCTTCACGCGAAGTGTCCTGCCGTCCCAGGACAGCATGATCTGGCCATTCTTCCCAACCGGAAGCGTACACTCAAGCACTCCAAAGAGCTCAAGATGCGGAGTGAGCACAAAGCTGTCATCTCCATCCTCGCAGAGTTCAAGTCCAATAAGGTATCTCGAAATGAGGTAGATCGGGCTCGATGCCCACGCATGGCAAAGGCTCTTCCCGAACGGATCCCCGTACATGCCGTACTGAGCATCTCCGGTGACCGAAGGATCGAATTCCTCCCAGAAGGTCACGGCACCCAAATCCAGCATACCTCCCCAGTACGACCTGATCACATCCAGCACCGTGTCTGTCTCGCCAAGCCGGCCCATGACATCAAGGGCGAAGAACTGGAAATAGGGAGTCCTGATTGGAGGAACATTGTTCGAATGAAGCACATTTGCAGAAATCAGACGGGTCTGCTCCCCGTCTGCGATGCCGCACCTGACTGCGAGAAGATTAGTCTGCCTGCTCACATGGTTACGGCCGGATGTGAAGGAATCAATGAAGGCTTCGAGCTCCGGAGACCAGAAATGTTTCTGAATACAGGCTCTTATCCGGACTGCTTCCGCCCTGTAAAGATCCGCAAAATCCTGATCACCCGCCATGGCTGCAAGGTCCGCCGCAGCCGAAAGAGTGCCGCAGTACAGCATCTCTATAGCCCCGACCGGTCCGTCCTTGTCGATCTCCGCCCAGTCGATAAAAGTCCAGTCGCGATCCACCCCGATAAGAAAACCGTGGGCATCCGTGCGCTTCATGCAGAATTCGATGAGGCTCTTCACTTTCGGATAAATTAGCCTCAGGAATTCTTCGTCATGAAACGTCTCAATATGCGTCTTCACTCCGAGCACCCAGAGAAGTGAGTAGTCCACGATTGTATTGATATGGCCGGTCATGGGATCATTTCCTCTGAGCCCGACAAGAGTGCGCTGCTCCACGCCCGCGTCCGCAAGAAGGTAGCGGCTGATTAAAAGACTCTGGTAGGCATCGCCGCTCCAGATCCATCCGTCGCGCTTTACTCCGTCGAGGAAGAAAATGCCGCTGCACAGGCGGAACGTATGCTCAGCCACGATCCAAATCTGATTGAGTCTTGCATCGTCGCAAGCAAACGCAGCCCTGACCGGAAACTCCACATACTGATGAACAGCGACCAGTTCAACCGGTTCGCCCTCTATGAACACATATCTTAGCGCACACCTGGGACAGTGACCCACAGCTTTTTCGCCAGTTCCCGCGATATCAGGCTTCCAGAACAGATAACAGTCTTTGCCGGCCAGAGCTTCCGCCCGGGATTCGCCGCAGTACACTGTCATGTTTTGAAGCCTCGCCATGGAAGAGCGGATTTCAAGGCGGGCTGTGAGCTCCGTCTCGAACTCATAGAGAGTTCCGCCGCATACCTGCTCAGTCTTCACAGGATAATATTCTTTTTCTGAATAGTTCCACTCCGCCGGGTCCTGCTCCTCATCTGTATAGAGCGGACTGAAACCCGCCGGAAGTTTCTCGGCATAGTCGTCCGAGGTCCAGCCCGGACCGGATGTGATGACATCTCCGATGACCAGGGCAGACGGCAGCGCGTCAAGGCGGCCAAGATGGATCGTCACTCTGACCTTACCCGGACCGCATGTAATGACAGATTCGAACGGATACTTATCCTCATTGACAAGGACGAAGCCAACGCCGTGCGCACAGACCGTGAAACTTGTCTCCTCTTCTAACTCATACTCTTTTGAGAGGGCGATCCTGTTCCGTATTCCCTCGCTCTTCCAGAAGGCCGGCCACGCAAGGCCCCGCTCCACGCGGCTGAAATTCTGCTTCATGGCATGCCATCTCTCAAAATCCCCCTGATACCAGATCCAATAGCTCATAATCTCTCCAATCCGGACTATTTGTCCACTAGCTGTCAACTAACGCAGAACGTACATAAAATCAAGAACGCCTCGCTGAAAGAATATCTTTCAGTCAGAAGAGAGAATAAGAGTCAGTATTCCCTCCTGAAAGTCGATGCGGGCGGTCTCGCCGGTCATCTCATTGCTGACACCGAGAGAACTCCCCCTGACAAGGTCAGCGTCCACAAGCGGATATTTCATGCCGGTCAGAGTAACTCCGCTGACGCGGTCCGTGAAGGGTATCAGGGATACATATCGTCCGGCTACATCCCCGGCACAGAGAGTAAATCCTGCGTCAAGCAGCCTGATCTCGTTGTGCTCATCGACAAGTGCACATTTTACACCCTGCCGAAGAGGTACGAGGCACAGATCCAGATTGGCAAGAAAATGGTCGAGCCTTCCGCCCGTCGCCCCAAGTATGACAATCTCCCCGGCTCCCTTTTCGAGGGCACACATAACGCCGGCTTCTGTATCCGTGAAATCTTTCTCCGCGGGGTAGACCTCCACATAAGCGCCGGACTGCCTCATCTTGTCGATGCGCTCGCGCATATCAGTGCTGTCATAATCGCCCAGTACAATATCGGGCTCGATTCCCGCGCACACACAGGTATCGAGCCCTCTATCGGCGGCAATGACTATGTCGCTTCCGAATTTTTCAAGATAACGGGCGACGAAAGCCGGTTCCGCCGGTCCGCCGCTCACAATGCTTATTCTGCAAGACACCCCGGGAACACCTCTTTGAACTTCTGAAGGTTGGCAGCGATGTCACCCTTGTAGACGGCGCTGCCGGCCACGAGAACATTTGCGCCGGCTCCCATGATCTCGGGGATATTTGCAAATGTCACCCCTCCGTCGACCTCGATCATACAGTCAGGGTTCTTCTCCATTGTCATGGCCCTCACTTCCGCGATTTTCTGCGTGGACTCCGGAATATAGGACTGGCCGCCGAATCCCGGCTCGACTGACATGATCATGATATCATCGACTTTTTCGACGTAAGGAAGAAGTGCCTCCGTCGGTGTCTTCGGCTTGATGACGATACCAACCTTCTTGCCTGCTGCGCGGATTTTACCTATCACCGCATCCGCGTCTTCTGTCGCCTCCAGATGGAATGAGATCAGATCAGCGCCGGCTTTGGCAAACTCATCGATGTACCGAATCGGGTCGACAATCATAAGGTGAACGTCAAAGAACATATCCGTCGCTTTTCTGATCGAACTTATGACTGTGAGACCGAGAGAAATATTCGGGACAAAGAGACCGTCCATGACATCGACATGGAGCCATTTGACGCCGCCTTTCTCAAGGATCCTGAATTCAGATGACATATCCGCAAAATTAGCTGCCAGAATTGATGGGGCAAGTATGTTTTCCATAATATCTCCTCTAATTACTCTAATACCTGTTCTTTTCCTGCTGATACAGATCTTCATAGATCAGACAATAGTTATCATACCTTTTACGGTTTATAAGTCCTGCCTCCAGGGCTTCCTTTACTCTGCAGTCCGGCTCATGAATGTGCACACATCCGTCAAATCTGCATTTTCCCTCATATGGGGCAAATTCGGCGTAGTAATGCCGCAGTTCCTCCTTTTCGATACCCTCCAGCAGAAGACTCGTGAATCCCGGCGTATCCATGATATAAGTAGAATTACCGCACGGAATGAGCTCCGCATGTCTTGTCGTATTCTTGCCGCGGGCAAGTTTTTTCGATATCTCGCCCGTCTCCATATGGACATTCGACTGGCATGCGTTGGTCAACGTGGATTTGCCGACACCTGACGGACCCGCAAGGAGGGTCGTCTTTCCGGCCATAAAATCTTTGATTTCCGCGATTCCCTCCCCCTCCGCAAAGCTGGTGAAAAACACCCGATATCCGCATGACGAATAGGTGTCACTCAGTTCCTCCTTATCATCCTCACGAGCCAGATCCTGTTTGTTAAAACAGATGGCGGAGGGAATTCCCTTCATGTCCATGGAGATAAGAAATCTGTCGAGCAGAACAAGATTCGGATCAGGGCTCTTCAGGGCGAACAGAATGAGGGCCTGCTCCACATTGGCAGAAGCAGGGCGGATCAATTCATTGACGCGAGGGGCTATGGCGACGAGACTTCCCTCCCGATCCTTTTCGTGGGTAATCTCAATCTCCACATCATCGCCAACGAGAGGCTTCTTCCCGAGCTTCCGAAAGATGCCTTTCGCCTTACATGCATAAATGCCGGATTCTACAGTATCGACATAGTAGAATCCGGCAATTCCTTTAATAATCTTTCCCTTAAGCATCAGCCGGCGGACGTGAATACTACCGGCCAGGAGGCGCGGGAGATATAATCGCCGTCATAGAGCTCATACATGACGACTTTTCCTTCGGATATGCCCGCTGCCCCCTTGCAGAGCAGCTGGTATGGGAAGTCCATATAGTCACCTTCATCAACAGTCGTCTCGACAGTCTGGCCGTCCACATTCTGCTGGAGGACCAGCCTGAAAGCCCCGCCCTGATAATTGGAAGGAGCATCCAGCGTAGAGTTCGTCGTCCAGCTCGCTGTCTGGATGTTCGCACCGCCGCCCGATGTGCCGGTCTGACCGATCATATCAGGATTATTGACTGTCAGCGTTATCTCCGTGCCGACAGAAACTTCAGTGCCGCTGGAGATGCTCTGCTTAATGACATCCCCGACATTGACACGGTCGGATGAGCCATATTCGATCTTGACGATCAGGCCCATGCCCTGGAGTGCAGCAACCGCCTGATCCTCCGGAAGTCCGCCGTAGGAGCTGACAGTCACTTTCGCGGCATTCTCGGATCCGGTGCTTACGGTCAGTGTGATGAGATCAGTCGGTCCGACATTCTCTCCTACGCCCGGTGACACGGATATGACGTTGCCGATCGGAACCTCCTCGGAGGGAGCATTTGCCACCTGAATATTTGAGAATCCCGCGGAAGTCAGCGCATTCTGCGCATCTGTAAGAGATATGCCGATGACTTCAGGCATCGTGATCGTAATGCGTCCGCTGCTTCTGTAATAATATATAGTCGTATTTTTGTCGACCTTGGAGCCTGCGGCGGGATCCTGTTCCATGATGATTCCCGCTTCATACTCTTCAGATTCTTTCTCACCCATATACTTGATACCGAGGTTTGCCTCCTGAGCTTTGGCTACAGCTTCGCTCTCAGACCTACCTACGATGACCGGGACCTCGACCTGACTTGTGGATTCCGCAGCTCCGTTATCGCTAACTGCCGCCACAGTACTCTCAACAGCGACCTGATTACCGTTATCGGATCCTCTGCCCATGTTGAAAAGGCCGGCTGCCCGCGCGATAAAGTAAATGAGGACACAGATGATCAGCGCGCCGATCACAAAGACGCCGATCGTCATGGCCTTCTCAAGTCTTCCGGACAGCCCGTCTTCCGACTCATCATACGGGTCATCGTAGGGCTCATCCTCCGGCAGCTCACGGCCTGACTTAGCTGCCGCAGTCGACGTAAATGTTTTCTGGCTGATATCAGGACGCGTATAGCCGTCGCTGCGGATGCGGTCCTGCTCTTCCGGTGTGATTACCACTGTCC
This sequence comes from Lachnospiraceae bacterium, assembly GCA_045221675.1. Classification (GTDB taxonomy): domain Bacteria; phylum Bacillota; class Clostridia; order Lachnospirales; family Lachnospiraceae; genus Chordicoccus. The sequence goes on from JBGUWZ010000068.1 coordinate 25,443, forward strand.
TCGCGTGATCCGAGAGCGGAGCCAGCGTGACGAAGCGTCCGTCCGGTTCCACCAGCGAATGCTTCAGATCATTGATGACATCGTTCATCGACTGATATCTTCTGTCAACACTCTTCTGTGTGCACTTGTAGATAATCTGTTCCAGAGAGTACGGAAGATCCGGCGCATATTTTGACGGCGGATCCATCTCATCCTGCAGATGCTTGATCGCTATGGCGACCGTCGTCTCGCCGTCAAACGGCACCCGGCCGGTGACCATCTCGTACAGCGTTATGCCCAGTGAATATATGTCAGCCCTGGAGTCTGAATAACCGCCTCTTACCTGCTCAGGCGAGCTGTAATGGACTGAACCCATCGCGTTGGCACTGATGGTATTCGATGAAGCTGCCCTCGCTATGCCGAAATCAGTCACCTTGACCTTACCGTCAGTGGAAATAATTATGTTCTGCGGCTTTACATCCCGATGCACAATACCTGCCTGGTGTGCTGCAGCAAGTCCCATACAGACCTGAATGGCAATACTGGTCGCCTCGCGGACGGAAAGCTTGCCTTTTTTCGAAATATACTCCTTAAGAGTTATGCCTTCGACAAGTTCCATGACAATATAATAATTACCCATGTCCTCGCCCACATCGAATACATTCACGATATTCGGATTGGCAAGACGGGCCGCGGACTGCGCCTCTCTCCTGAACTTGGAAATAAAAGTGCCGTCCTCACGGAACTCACTCTTCATGACTTTGACAGCTACGAACCGGTTCAGCTTATGGTCCTTAGCCTTATAAACATCGGCCATACCGCCCGATCCGACACGGCCAACAATTTCGTAACGTTCCCCTAAAACTGTCCCCGCTTTTAACATTATGCCTCCTCGTCCGAATCCGGTTCTACCAGAATGACTGCAATGTTATCTTTTCCGCCGTTTTCGTTCGCTGTTTCAACCAGTACTCTGGCTTTATCTTCGATAGGATCTGTTCGTCTGAGAATTCTTCTTATGTCTTCATCCTCCACCATATTGGAGAGCCCGTCAGAGCACATAAGAATCATTCCTCCAGGTTCTACCTTATAGTCAAAGAAATCAATGTCCACGTAAGGAGTTGCGCCGACCGCTCTCGTGATGATGTTCTTATCAGGATGATTACGGGCTTCCGCCTCTGTGATCTCGCCGAGTCTTACCATCTCCTCAACAAGACTGTGGTCCTTAGTGATCTGCTTCAGTGTGTCGCCAAGGAGATACAGGCGGCTGTCGCCGACATTAGCGGTATACGCATAGTGATCAATGACGGTCGTCACAACAATTGTCGTACCCATCCCGCGCATTTCTTCATGCTCATCCGACTCCTTCAGTATACCCCCGTTGGCAAGCTCAATTGCATCCCGTATCAGCTTGATCGGATTGGTCTCACGGCTGGCACCGATTGATTCCCTGACGGCGTTGACCGCGAACCGTGACGCGAAATCGCCGGCTTTATGGCCTCCCATACCGTCTGCCACAATGAACAGGTTGGGAAGATTTCCTACCGGTCCGACTGATGCATACACGCAGTCCTGATTAATTTTTCTTCTCTGTCCCACATCAGTGAGTGCGAAAGCTTTCATAGTTTATCCGTTTCCGTGTATCTTTTTCTTAATTGTCCACAGGCCCCGTCAATATCACGGCCCATTTCCCTTCTAATAGTAACATTTATTGCACATTTTTCAAGTTTTTTCTGAAAGGCCGTCACCGCGCGGCGGTCCGGCGCTTTCAATCCGGTCTCCCTGACCGGATTGACCGGGATCAGATTTACCAGACAGTTCATGCCCGCAAGGAGCTGTGCAAGTTCTCTTACACAGGTATCCGAATCGTTGACTCCGGCAATCAGGCTGTATTCAAATGTAAGCCTCCGGCGAGTAGCATTATAGTAAATTTTCAGAGCATCCATGATTTCACTCAGAGAAAAGCTCTTCGCGACCGGCATAATTTTCCGTCTCATTTCGTCATTCGGAGCGTGGAGAGACAGGGCAAGATTGATGCTTAGTTTCTCCTCCGCAAGTTTCAGGATTCCCGGGACAATGCCGCAGGTAGAAACTGTAACATTGCGTTCGCTAATATTGTGACCGTCCCCATCCGTGAGCATCCTGATAAATCGCACGACATTTTCGTAGTTGTCGAGCGGTTCCCCTGTACCCATGACAACGACATTGGAGATTCTCTGACCGAAGTCCCGCTCGATCGCGTATATCTGTCCAAGCATCTCCCCTGCAGTCAGATTCCTCGTGAGTCCTCCGATCGTCGACGCGCAGAAGGAACACCCCATACGGCAGCCCACCTGGGAGGATATGCAGACCGAGTTTCCATGATGGTACATCATAAGAACACTCTCCACATAATTTCCGTCATGCATCCGGAACAGATACTTTCTGGTCCCGTCCACTTTGGATATCTGGACTGTCTCTTTTACCGGAAGGCGAAGCGGATATTCAGTCTCAAGGCGTCCCCGCAGATCTTTGGAAAGGTTCGTCATCTCATCATAGGACGCAGCATTCTTCACATGGATCCACTCATATAACTGACCCGCTCTGAATTTCTTCTGCCCGATTCCTTCCATCAAAGAGACGAGCTCCGGCAGCGTCATATCAATTATACTGACATATTCCTGTGAATGTTCTGTGTTTGACTGCATATGTTCCTCACAATAATTTCTCATTCATTTTTGCGGAATCTGGCTATAAAGAAGCCGTCGCACTCATGAATACCGGGGATCAGCTGGATATAGCCCTCCGCAGTTGTGTGACGGTGCAGCTCATGCGGCAGATATGGGTCGAGACTGTCAGCCGTAAGCGGATAATTCTCCGTGAGCCATCTGACGTTCTCCTCGTTCTCCATTCGGCTCACCGTGCATGTGCTGTAGATCAGGGTCCCTCCCGGTCTAACGTAGCTGACCGCATTGTGGAGGATCCTCCTCTGGAGCTCCTGAAGCTCCTGGATCTTAGCCGGAGTGATCCTGTACTTGATATCTGCCTTCCTGCCGATTACACCGAGACCCGAACACGGCAGGTCGCATATAACAATATCCGCCTTCTCAAGAGACTCCTTATCATACATGAGAGCATCCATGACCACCGGTCTGATATTGATGAGATCCGCCCGGGTCACGTTCTGGACGATAAGCGCCACCTTTTCCTCGGAGAGATCTCTCGCTTCGACCATACCGTAGGATGCCATCTTATCCGCTATGTGAAGACTCTTACCTCCGGGAGCCGCGCATACGTCAATGACATAATCTCCCTGTCTCGGTCCGGCAGCCTCAGCAACCAGCATGGAACTTACATCCTGGGGGAAGATAAGCCCCTTCATGAAAGCGTCCAGTGCAGGCAGATAATTGTAATCCGAAATATTGTACGCGTAGGGAAGATACGGAGCCTTCCTGACCGTGACTCCCTGATTTCTTAAACTGTTTAGTATATCCGCCCGGTTCACACGGCTGGTCTTAAGTCTGATCGTCGTCGGCCTCACCTCAAGAAAACTGGCGAACATCTTCTCAGCCACGATCATACCGTACTCATTAAGCCAGGCTTCCGCCAGCCATTCAGGCACGCTGTAGGTGACAGACAGATATCTGACAGGCTCTTTATCTGCGCTCGGATACTCGATTGCCCCGGCGTTCCGGGCAATGTTCCTGAGAACTCCGTTGACAAAACCTTTAAGATTATAAAATCCTCTGGTCTGTGCAAGGCGAACAGCTTCATTTACCGCTGACGCGTTCGGAACGCTGTCCATATAGAGGATCTGATAGGTGCTCATGCGCAGAATATTCTGGATGACAGGTTTCATGCGAGGCACGGGCAGCGTTGAATACTTGCTTATGCAGTAATCAAGCTCAATCAGTCTTTCAACAGTCCCCTCACAGACTTTAGTGATGAACGCTCGGTCTCTCTTTGAAAAATACTGTACCTTTTCCAGTGCGTTGTGAATCGCTATATTACTGTAAACACCATCTTTAAATATCGATAATAGTATATCCAGTATAATTTCCCTAAGGTTGCTTGCCGGCACTGTATAACCTCCCTGCCATCACTTAAGAACGCTGTTTTTTATTACATATCCTCTGAGGAAGTCAGACGTCTTCATACGCTTTTTCCCCTCGATCTGGACTTCATCCGGGCACACATATCCCCTGCCGGTCTGAATTAACATGCGTCCGGCTTCACTCGCGAGAATCGTTCCCGCTTCGCCTGTCGCATCCGGCTCCTCCACATGTGCCTTGAAAATGCGGAAGTTCTTTCCGTCGAGCGTCGTGAAAGCACTCGGCCACGGATCGAATCCTCTGACTTTTCTGCATATAGTTTCGGCGCTCTCCTTCCAGTCGATCCTTCCGTCCTCCTTCTTGAACATCTTCACGTAGGAGACATTCTCCGCAGGCTGCGGTATCCTGACTGCCTTTCCGCTCTCTATGTCGGGAAGAGTGTCGACAAGAAGCTCCGCTCCTATGACCGCCAGTTTATCGAAGAGGCTCCCTCCCGTCTCCTCGGGAGATATGGAGCATTCTCTCACAGATATAATGTCCCCGGTGTCCAGACCCACGTCCATCTGCATAATTGTGACACCGGTCTTTTCGCACCCGTCGATGATAGCCTGCTGAATAGGCGCAGCTCCGCGGTATGCGGGAAGAAGCGACGCGTGAACATTGACGCATCCAAGGGGCGGCAGCTCAAGGAGTTCCTTCGGCAGTATCTGGCCAAAAGCTGCGACTACTATGAGATTAGGCTTCATATCCGCGATCTCGGCAACAGCTTCCTCGTTCCTGACCCTCCGCGGCTGAAAAACGCGGAGTCCGCGCGAGACTGCCAGTTCCTTGACAGGGCACGGGCACAGTTCCTTTCTGCGTCCTTTGGGGCGGTCGGGCTGAGTTACAACACCTGTCACCGTGTATCCGTTATCAAGTATCGCTTTAAGTATCCCGGCGGCAAAATCCGGTGTTCCCATAAAGACTATATTCACTGCGCTCTACCTCCATCCATCGTTGATCTCAGCCGGCGTCGGCCGTGTGTCCTGCGATTTCGTCCTGCAAATGATACCGGATTTTAGATTCAGGACTCGCTCTCTTCCTCTTCTTCCTCCATGTCATTCACATCATAGATCTCACCCTCGACGAGCTCCATATACATATGGCCGTCGAGATGATCGATCTCATGGCAGAAGTCTCGTGCCAGAAGGCCTTCCCCTTCCATGCGGACGGGCTGCATATTTCTGTCAAGACCCTCAACGATGACATGGTTCGGTCTTGTGACTTTTCCGTACTTTCCGGGGTTGGAAAGGCATCCCTCATCGCCCGTCTGTGTGCCGTCCGATTCGACAATGACCGGGTTGATCAGTACCCTCGGGTCGTCCCCGGTATCGACGACTATGATGCGCTTCAGTACACCGACCTGCGGAGCGGCAAGTCCGACACCGTTGTACTCATACATTGTGTCGAACATGTCGTCAATAAGCTCCTCGATCTTCGGTGTCATCTCTTTTACTTCTCTGCATTTCTTCTCAAGCACTCTGTCTCCGACCGTGCGTACAGTGCGTATTGCCATCTCTTACTCCTTCTCGTTATACATTGATATCATATTCTATGCGTATTTCTTCAAATCCGCTGTTTATGCGGACATATTCCTCGATCATATGTCTTGCCCGGATCAGATTCTCCGTCTCCTTATGGCGCAGATAAATGACCTGCCTGAAGCGGTCCCTGACCTTGCCGACGGTCTGTGGCGCGGGTCCTATTGCAGCCAGGACTCCTCTCTTGTCTATGATGTCTATATATTTTCTTATATACCCCATTCCGACTGTCAGGAGCTCCTCGCTGGCAGCGCTTCCGAGGATTGCCAGAAGACCTCCGACCGGCGGATATCTCATAATCTTTCTGTAGGCTATCTCCTCCCGATAGAACGGACCGTAGGACTGGGCAGCCGCATACCGCAGAGTCGAATTGTCCGGCTGATAAGTCTGAATCACCGCTGTTCCGGGTTTTGTTCCGCGGCCGGCTCTGCCAACCGCCTGCGTGATCAGCTGATATGTCCTCTCCTGAGATCTGTAATCCGATTCATTGAGTGAGAGATCAGCCATCAACACCCCGACCAGAGTGACATTCGGAAAATCATGACCTTTTACGATCATCTGCGTGCCGACCAGAACATCGGCATCTCCTTTTCCGAACTTCCTCAGAATCCTGCCGTGTCCTTCCTTTCCCCGCGTGCTGTCAAAGTCCATGCGGAGAGTACGGATCCCTGCAAATTCTTTTTGAAGAGCTTCCTCGACCTGCTGGGTCCCGACGGAAATTCCGCCTATATGCTGTGACTTACATTCCGGACATTCCGGGTATTCCGGGATTTCATATCCGCAGTAATGGCAGATCAGCTTACCGTTCATATGTCTTGTCAGAGATACGTCACAGTGAGGGCATTTTGCCACAAAGCCGCAGGATCTGCAGGTCACGAAGCCCGCGTATCCCCGTCTGTTCAGGAACAGCATGGCCTGTTCTCCGCGTTCAATGCAGGAGCGAAGGCGTCCGGACAACTCTTCCGAGAACATAGACCTGTTGCCTTTAGCCGCCTCCTCCCTCATATCAACGATCAGAGTTTTTGGCAGCAAAGCGCTTCCGTACCTCTGTGTCAGAGATTCCCCTGCATATCGCCCTTCCCACACACGGTAGGCAGATGTAATCGATGGGGTTGCCGAACCGAGGAGAAGATGAGCGCCCTCGATCTCAGCTCTCTTTTCCGCTGTCTCCCTGGCGTGGTAGCGCGGGGTCATCTCTGATCTGTATGTCTCCTCGTGTTCCTCATCGATAATTATGAGGCCGAGTCTTGTAAACGGGGTGAAGAGGGCCGATCTGGGGCCTACCATGATCGAGACGTCTCCGCGCTTCGCAGCCTTCATCTGATCATACCTCTCGCCATCGGACAGTCTGGAATGGAGAAAAGAGACTTTCTCGCCGAACCGCTTCACGAAACGTGTGACAGTCTGCCTTGTCAGAGCAATCTCGGGAATCAGCATGATTACCTGTTTTCCCTCAGCGAGAGTATCCGCGATGAGCTCCATGTAGACCAGCGTCTTTCCGCTGCCGGTGACCCCCTTAAGGAGAACAGGCCGGTTCTTCGTCGACCACTCCGAGCGAATTTTCCTGACCGCCATGTTCTGTTCGCCTGTCAGCACATCCGGCGGAAGAGCTTCCGCCTCCTCTATGACCCTTCGATAGTTCTCCTGAGTCATGACACAGATAATGCCGTCTTTTTCGAGACCGCGGATGATCTCGATACTTACATTCTGCTCTCTCATGATATCTGCGACAAGCTGATCGTCATGTTCGAGCAGGGAGTCAATCACTCTTGCCCTGCCCTGCTGTCGTTTTCCGAGACGTCCCTTATAGTAAATCGCCATATTTCTGTCTGTTATAGAGGCTCTTCTGATCGAAAGTGGATTTACCTTTTTTCCGAGTGGCAGAACTGTGCGAAGCGACTGGACCATGACCCCGCCATAGGTACGGCACATCCAACCCGCAAGGGCAATCAGTCTGGCCTCCGCGGTCTCCTCGTCAGTGAGGACCGCAGCGATGTCCTTTATCTTGTCCGGGTCATAGTCGCAGCTGTCCTTCAGCCGAATCACATAACCCCGGACCATTCGCGCGCCGAACGGTATGGTGACCAAACTCCCGACGCTGACCGAGTCCCTCAGGACTTCCGGGATATGGTAGCTGAAAGGCCGATCCAGTGCCTGTACAGAAATATCGACGATAATATCAGCGTAAAGCTCGTTCATCAAGGATTTCCTTTATCAGCACTCTCTCATCCATCGGATATTTGACGCCCCGTATCTCCTGATAATCCTCATGGCCCTTGCCTGCGAGGACAATGATATCTCCCGGCTTTCCATGATCGATCGCGTATGCGATAGCTTCTTTCCGATTGATGATCGTTATATATTTTCCGTCTGTTCTCTTCATTCCGGTCACTATGTCCTCGATAATGGCTTCCGGCTCCTCGAATCTCGGGTTATCCGACGTGATGATGGTGAAGTCCGCCATCTTGCCGGATACTTCACCCATCTCGAACCTGCGGTCCCTCGACCTGTTCCCGCCGCAGCCGAACAGGCAGACTATGCGATTCGGGTGATAGTCGCGGAGCGTGGAGAGGAGGCTCTCGAGCGCCATTGCGTTGTGGGCATAATCGATCATGAGAGTGAACTCGTCCGAGACTTTGACCATCTCGATCCTGCCCTTGACAAATGCTGCTTTGAGGGCTTTCCTGACAGCAAATTCAGGTATCTCAAAATGCCTGCATATGGAGATGGCTGTCAGTGCGTTGTAAATTGAGAAAAGTCCCGGGATATCGAGTTCAACAGGGAAAGAAGTCTTTCCGACAACATCGAATGTTACACCGAGGTAGCCCGGTCTGTGAATATGCTCTATGTTCACGGCACGAATATCCGCATCCTCGGACGTTATCCCGTAAGTCTCCACCGGACATACACATCCGGCGAGGACTTCCTCAGTGTGGGCGTCATCCGCATTTGCAACCGCAATCCGGCACTGTTTAAAAAGCCTGCTCTTCATCTCAAGATATTCGGCGAAATCCTTATGCTCACCTTCCCCTATATGATCCGGAGACAGGTTCGTAAAGACGCCTATCTCGAACATGATCCCGGCCGTACGGTGCATCATCAGAGCCTGGGAAGATACTTCCATGACAGCGCAGGTACAGCCCGCTTCGACCATCTCATGCAGGTATTTCTGAACAAGTGTCGATTCCGGAGTCGTATTCTTCGACGGAATATGCGTATCGCCGATAATCGTCTCAATCGTGCCAATGAGGCCGACTCTGTGACCGGCGTTCTCGAGGATAGAGCGGACCATATAGGTGGTCGTCGTCTTTCCCTTGGTCCCGGTAATGCCTATGACCGGGATCTTCTCGGCAGGATACTCGTACCGGGCCGCCGCTATGAGCGCCATTGCATATCTCGTGTCGGCGACGCTGACAACTGTGCACGTGTCCGGAATCTCCGTGATCTTATCATCTGACAGTCTGCCGTCTTCCACTACGACTGCCGCCGCTCCTTCACGCGCCGCCAAGGCCGCGCAGGTGTGACCGTCGAAATTTTTACCGACAATACAGATGAACATGCATCCCGGAGTCACTTCATTTGAATTATTTACAACCTCCGTTATCTCCCGTTCCGCACTTCCTTTCAGAATGCGGTACTCTGACCTTTCAAGCAGGCAGGCAAGTTTCATATTCTTATACTCCCCCTTCTGTCTCATAGACATAGATATCCATATTGAAATATCATACCCTATTTGCGCTCCAAAAGCAAATACAGCGTGAAAAAGTGCCGCATGGGCCGCTCCGGGGCGGCGCCATGCGGCACCCTTAACTTATCTTATGCAAATACCGTTGTAACGGCAAAGTACAGGAGAACTATGATTCCGAGAACGATTCGGTAAACACCGAATACCTTGAAGTCATGGGTCCTGATGTACTTGAGAAGGAACTTGATCGCGAAGATCGAGACGAAGAATGCCACGATCATGCCTGTTGCCAGCAGCACAAGCTCGTATCCCGTAAAGAGAAGCCCGAACTTTAAGAGCTTCAGAAGACTTGCTCCGAGCATGACAGGGACTGCCAGGAAGAATGTGTACTCCGATGCGGTCTTTCGGGACATTCCCAGGATAATGCCGCCGAGGATTGTCGCTCCGGATCTCGATGTTCCGGGTATCAGGGCCAGAACCTGGAAAAGACCTATCATCAGGGCCGTCGTCCAGTCGATCTGAGCAATCGAGCGAATGAGCGGCTTTGTCTTTTTATTCCTGTTCTCAATGACGATAAATAATACACCGTAAACGATAAGCATGATTGCTACGGTAGGATAATTGTAGAAATGCTCGTCGAGCCAGTCGTCGAACGGAAAACCGATCACGATAGCCGGAACACAGGAGACCAGTATCTTAAGCCACATAATGAATTTTTCCCGGTCGAGGATCTTATAGACCCCCTTCTCCTTGTCGTCCGGTCTGTGGAAAGGCCACAGTCTGCTCCAGTACAGGAAGACAACAGCCAGAATAGCCCCGAGCTGTATAACTACAAGGAACATATTCCAGTAATCTTCCGATACAGAGAGCTTTAAGAACTGCTCGACCAAAATCATATGTCCCGTTGAGCTGATCGGAAGCCATTCGGTGATTCCTTCTACAATTCCAAGAATGACTACTTTGATAAAATCCAGCATATACTCCTCTTTTTGGGCTTCTCACCGGAACTCTCCGTTCCGGCTCCTTGGGAGCTTTGTTCGCCCGGCGCAAACTCTGCCACGAAGCTCCTTTATTACAGTTACTTCATCATTGACAGATAATTGTATCTGTACAATAAGCAAAATAAAAACCCAAGGATAAAACCTCGGGTTTCGTGCAGGAAAAGGGACTTGAACCCTCACTCTAACCGAATAGAACAGGCACCTGAAGCCTGCGCGTCTGCCAATTCCGCCATTCCTGCGAGCGCTGCGCTTACCGCGTCAACAATAGTGATTCTACTATATGATCCCCGTTTCGTCAACATTTTTTTTTAATTTTAGAATAATGTAACAGCAGGCCATGAATTCCCGGATGTCAACAGTAATGGAAGCATGGGTGGCGCCGTTCAGGATATTTGTCACATTTTCATCACAGGAGGCCTTCTACTCCGCCATATGCCTCCAGCGTGTCCCGGATGAGGGTATCCAGAGCCTGCATACCCAGAATTTCCACAGGTGCCCTGTCATCTATGAGAATGTGCTCTCCGCCCTCCTCTATGCGAAGACCCTGAAGTACTGTCGAGAGCTGGCCCTCGAGTTCTGTATTCTGATCAAGCTCCGCAACACGGTCCCGGAACGTTTCAAAGAGATCCCCGTCCATTCCGGCGAAAAGCTCCCTGTTCGTATTGTTGCCGACAGTGACAGTCGCGACACTGGGGAAGACACTGCAGATCGTGTCGATCAGACAGTCATTGATGCCGCCTTCCTCTTCCGACCGCATATTCATATTGACGACCATAACTCCGCCCGGATTCAAATGGTCCCTCACCATGGTAAAAAATTCCACCGTAGACATTTGGAACGGAATCGTTATATCCTGATACGCGTCCACCATGATGATGTCATAGGTGCCGGCATTCCTAAGATAAGCTCTGCCGTCCTCGCAGATGACCGGAATATCGTCCGGCAGCTCGAAGTACTTTCTGGACAGGTCGACGATCTTCTGATCTATCTCCACACCCTCCGATGCAATTCCGGGATAGTAGATTTCGCACTGCTTGGCATATGTTCCCGTTCCCATTCCGAGAACAAGAAGTTTCATCGTATCATTCTGTTCGCCTGCCATAAGAGGCGCTGCCAGAGCATAATCATAATACATGCCCGTAAGCCCACCGCTCTTTTTATAGATCGACTGGACACCCTCAAGGACATTGGTGGAAAGTATAATATCTTCTGTTGTCTCCTCAACCCTCAGATAGTTATAGATCGATTCGTCTTCATAGAGTATGTCATCCTCCCAGAAGGCGAAGCTGTAGTCAAAAGGGAGGAAGATAAGAGCGATAATCACACCCGCTGCGATTCCTCCTCTCACCACATGCTTTTTGGCAGTGATAAAATATATCAGAGATATAACAGCCAAAATCGCGGAAAAAATGTAGAATGTTGCCGCCGTCCCGAAACTCGGGATCGTTACAAATGTTGGCAGGAATGTTCCCATAATACTGCCGATCGTACCGCAGGCCTCAATAGTGCCTACCGTCCTGCCGTTATCGACAAGATTCACCGTCGAGTACTTGATGAGGGACGGTGTCACCGTCCCCAGAAGGCAGAGCGGAAACACGAAGAGCACAAGGCAGGTCGCAAAGGAAGCCCACACAAGATAGCTGCCCCGCGCTACAGTGACTACGAGCAGAGTGACTCCGAGGATCACAAAACGGCCGACGATCGGCAGTGCCGCTGTCCATACCGCCGCGATCATAAGTCTTTTATAGAGCTTTGACGGATCCGGGTCTTTGTCCGCCGAACGGCCTCCCCAGACGTTTCCGATCGCCATGGCGATCATAATAATGCCTATTATAATGGTCCAGATGACCTGTGATGACGAAAAATAAGGAGTCAGCAGTCTGCTGGCTCCCATTTCGATCGCCATAATGGACATTCCCGAAAAGAATGCCGTCGCATAGAGATATAACCTGTTTCTTATCATATTGCTCCCTTAACAGCTCCGATTTCCGGGGAGATGCTGACCTTATTTCTTTCTTCTGAATAGATTTAAAATAAAAAGCGTGACACCTCCGATCAGTATGAATACATCACCGAGGTTGAACACAACATGCTGTACACCCTTTATCCTGCGACTCACAAGGCTGATATAATCCGTGACGCTGCCTCTCACCCACCTGTCATAAAGATTGCTGAGAGCACCCGCCAGAAAGAAGGCATAGGCACCTTTCTTAAGCGCCCGCCTCTTCATGGGAAGAAGCGAGAGGAACCTGATGGCCGCAATGGCTGAAGCCACTGTCGACGCGATTTTCACATACGAGGGTTTGCGGCCAAGTATGCCGCCGGCAGCGCCTTTATTGTCCACTCTCCGGATAATGACCTTCCCTCCCGCAGCAATCCTTGTGTCCCGGCCGGGTCTCATCTCAGTTTCGACTTTTCGCTTATAGTAATAATCAATATAAAAAAGTATGGCAATCAGCAACAGGTATTTCATTATATCCCCCTATATCAAGAACGCATGAGACCCGGGGATCATGCTTCCGGGAAACCCGGGGCCTCAGAAATTTCCACTTCCTCAATTTCAACGGTTTCTGCACTGCCTGCACTCTGCGATTCCAGTTTCGCGTGCGGGATTGGCATCGCACATCCGCACCTGGGACAGAAAGCCGCATCTGCCGCAACGATTTCATGACATTTAGGGCATAAAGTCTTTTTCTGAACTTCTGCCAGAGACTTTCGCGCACTTCTTATCACTGCTCTGTGGGAATCAATCGCGCTTATAATGTCGGCAAGATCATCAGAGACCTCAATATCACCGTTTTTGACACCTCTGTAGACAAGTTCGCCGATTTTCTGATAGAGCTTCTCAACTTCCTTCTGCTCACTGGATATCTGAGCATTGAACTTCGTCATCTCTACTACTTCACCGGTCTTTCCGACCGCCTGCTGAGTAAATCTTGATAGAGATCTGCCGATCTCACTGAAAAAATCATCTGCCATATGGCTCCTCCTTATTCGGCTCCTGCTTCTATCTGACTTTCATATTCAAGTCTCGCTTTTTGACAATCAGGCTAACCCCTGAGTAAGATCCTCGGTCCTCCGGTATGGTTTACATACTCTTTTGTGATTACGACCTCACCGATCGAATCATCCTTTGGTATCTCATACATAATATCAAGCATGAATTCCTCGATAATTGACCTTAAAGCTCTCGCCCCCGTATCCTTCTGCATGGCTTTATCTGCAATCGCCTCAAGCGCACCTTCTTCAAACGTCAGCTTCACTTCATCCATGGCAAGAAGGGCCTCGTATTGTCTGAGAATTGCATTCTGAGGTTCATTCAGAATTCGTACCAGCATGTCCTTTGTAACCGCATCCAGAGAGAATACGATCGGAAGACGTCCCAAAAACTCCGGAATCATGCCAAATTTTCGAAGATCTTCCGTCGTCACTTTCTGCATAATATTCCGGTCCTCATCGTAGGTATCTTTCAGCTCCGCAGTGAAGCCGATCGAACTGCGTTTCATGAGCCGCTCTTTGATGATTTCCTCCAGATCCGGGAACGCGCCGCCACAGATGAACAGTATATTCTTTGTATTAACCGTCTTCATGGGGACCATCGCGTTCTTGCTGCTGGCACCGACAGGGACTTCAATATCAGCGCCCTCAAGCAGCTTGAGCATGCCCTGCTGGACAGCCTCTCCGCTGACATCCCGCGAGTGAGTGTTCTTTTTCTTCGCTATTTTGTCGATCTCATCAATGAAAATGATACCGTGTTCAGCCCGGCTCACATCATTTCCGGCAGCCGCAAGCAGTTTTGAGACAACACTCTCGATATCATCGCCTATGTAGCCGGCTTCCGTCAGGGAAGTCGCGTCAGTCAGGGCAAGCGGAACATCAAGGAGTTTTGCAAGAGTCTGTACGATATAGGTCTTGCCGCTTCCTGTCGGTCCGATCATAAGGATGTTGGATTTTTGGATCTCGACTGGTTCCGGCACATTCGGATCGGGAATAAGTTCCTTATCGTCCCTTTCAGCCCTTCGCTGCTCATCGATTATACGCTTGTAATGATTGTAGACAGCCACGGACATAGCTTTCTTGGCATGCTCCTGACCTACGACATAGCGGTCAAGCTGAGCTTTTATCTTATGCGGAGGCATGATGTCCTGCATTGTAAATCTTCTTTCCGGCTCTTTCTTCTCCCTGGGGGACTCCGCGGCAGAAAGGCCGCTGAAGCCATCCAGATTCATGAACGAGATATTCGGAAAATTCTTCAATCCTTCAAAGATTGATCCCAGATTAAAGGACGGGCTCTTGATGTAATCTGTCGTCTTCTTCAGACAGTCATTGCAGATGCACATACCGTTCGGCAGGTCCACGAGTCTGCCCGTGACGCTCTCCGGCCTGTTGCACATCGAACAGAACCGGTTCGAGTTCCTTATGTCGTCCCCGCTGTCCTTCTTCTCTTCTTTCTTATTCGAATCGGACACGCTGCTTATCTCCGCGAAATCCGCGTCATAAACTTCGTTGTCGTCATCATATTGATTGCTCATCAGTTTCTCCTGTTATCGTTTTTCATCCGGGATCACATCGAATCCACCGTTTTCCGTGTTATCTGACGGGGCGGATTCCGGATTATTCTCCGTGGATTCATCAATACCCGAATCCTTTCGGTTTCCGAGCGTGATCGTAATCTTTTCTTTTTCAAATGCCGTTTCATCCTCGTTCAGTCTGCTGATTGAGAAATCGATTTCTTCGCCGGCCGCATAATATTTAAGATAAGTTATGAGCTGCGATGTTGATGATATGGAGATTCCGTCCATGGCCGTGATTATATCACCTTCCCTGACTCCGGCTTTCTCCGCAGGTCCGCCCTTAGTCACTTCGCTGACATATACTCCCGCCGGATATCCTGACTGAACGTAGTAGCCCGGCACATCAATGCACATAATGCCGATGTATGATGCCTGGTCGTCATCAACGACAGACCTTGCGGACTTGCTCCCGAGGCTTTCAAGAATCGGCTTGGCTGTAGCCATCGGAATAGCGTAGCCCACTCCCTCGACGTCAGTATTCACGTATTTGATCTCATTGATACCGATTAATTCTCCGCGCATATTGAGAAGAGCTCCACCCGAATTTCCCGGATTGATCGAAGCATCTGTCTGTATCAGCTGATGGGTCATTCCATCAACCGTGACTTCTCTTCCCAGAGCACTGATAACACCCCGGGATACCGACTGGCCGTAACCGAGCGCGTTGCCGATTGCAACAACAGACTCTCCTACAGCGAGCGCATCCGAGTCACCAATCGTAACAACACGAATCGCGCTCTTTGTGTCCTCGCTGATCTCATCAAGTTTTACGGCTACGATCGCGAGATCATTATCGGCGTCAGTTCCCTTCACAGTGCCGGCTATAGCTTCCTCATCTATAAACGTGACAGTAATCTCTGATGAATTGGTTATGACATGGTTGTTTGTCGCGATAAGAAGCTCCGTGTCCGTCTCGCCGACGATGATACCGGAACCCGCACTCACATTCTCACGGGAATTTGACCCTCCAAAGAAATCATAGTACTGACTGATCGATGTGTTCGTGATCGAGACCATAGACGGCATACACATCTCAACTACCTGGGGCACAGTAAGCTCCTCCCCGGCTGCGGATGCAGTATCTGCCCTTCCGGCGGTCACAGGATTTTCCGAATTGCCGAGGACCGGGATCTGGGTCGGTACAGTCTGTGTCACTTCCTGCTCTTCCTGTTTATTCGGAAGTTCAAATCCCACTACTTTGAGGGTGCCCAGGAAGACAGCTGCGGAAATCCCGCCGAAAATCACCGCAAGGACAGCTGCTGACAGCAGTCTGCCGGCGAATCCCTTCTTCTTTTGCCCGCTCTCCGGAACTCTTCGCTCATCATAATGTGACGGCTCTGCATTTCGCGACTGTTCGGAAGCCATGCCATCCGGCGCCCGGAAACGATACGTATCATATCTGCTGGTATACGGTCCCCTTCCTGCGTCATCGCTCTCAGACTCAACATGCCTGTCGTCAGCCCCGGGCTCATCTCCCGTTCTGCCTGTGCCATAGTAGCTTCCGTATACCGGCTTTTCATCTTCTGTCCCATTGGGATCATACGGTTGACTGACCGGATCTTTGTATGCAGCGTATCCATCGGCAGCTGAGCTCACATCTCTGTCAATGCTTATATCACTGCCTGCAGCCGTGTCATTGTCTCCGGTGACGTCTGAATGCTCAATCGGGTAAGCTTCATCGTAATATTCGTCCTCATATATTCCGTCAGCATAATCCGCGTCATCATAGTCATAGTCAGCATCACCATAATCCGCGTCATCATAGTCAGCATCACCGTAACCGGCGTCATCATAACCCGCATCACCGTAACCGGCGTCATCATAACCCGAGTCACTGTAATCGGCATGATTATACGGCTCTTCAAGACGCTCATCCGCATATTCACCCGGATCCCGTTCATTACTAATTTCCGGAAATGAATAATCGGCAGACAGGATGGTTTCACCCCTGTCTTCCGGTTCAGTCTCAGTGATACCGGCTGCATGTTCAGGCAGCTCGGAAATGTCATCGACCGGCTGCGCCTCCGGAACTGTGTTTTCGTCTGCCTTTACTTCCCCGGTGGGATCACAGCTATATATATCATCCATAATATGCCCTTCTTTCGAATGCTTATCCAGCAATAGTTACGAATATGATAAGCAGTAATTGTGAATAAATTGTGACAAAAAGATATGAGGCATCCCTCAGACCAAATAAGAGCATCTAGCGGTTTAGGTGCTGGTCCTGGGATGCCTGACAAAAAATCTGTATCAGTCGTCACCTGCTTTGTAATCCCAAAAGCCCGGATTCATTGTGCACATGTGAATAAGCCAGCCGGGAAGCAGCTTGTAGGCCTTGCCCAACCTGAAGCCGGCGTACTTTGCGGCACTGTGGAATAAAAGTCTCGGGACCATATATCCATAGCCGACACTCCGCAGGTACTTTACAGTATTTCTGACAAGTCTCTCTCCTTCCCCCTCATTATTGACTCCGCGGAATATCTCGGGATGCATAGCCTGAGACACACCGTTGTCAAAGTTTCGGCGGAATTGCTGCAGAGCGCTGTAATTGTGTGAGTGGATTACACGCGCCTCGGCCACATAAGCGACCGAATAGCCGAGCTTTATCGCGCGGCCGGCGAATATCATATCCTCGTTAAAAATACACGGAGCTGAAAATCCGCCCATCTCTCTCAGAAACACCCTGTCATAACAGGCGCACACATTCGAGCAGAAAAAAGTCTTTATGCCCAGTTCTTCCAGATCATCGAATGATTTTACCCGGGATCTTGAGGGATAATTAAAGCTTCGGGTATAGCCCTCGATCACCCGGCAGTCTTTGTTCGGAATCTGTCTGGCATATGAGATCTTGACTTTCGGATCCCTGAATGCCGAAAGCAGCCGTTCGACCAGAGTCTTATCGGCAGGCAGCGCATCCTGCGTCATATATAAAATATAATCCGCATCAGAGAAACCGGCCCCCATGTTCCTGGTCCCGGCGTGATCGAACTCCGCTTTCGATATGTGAAATACTTCTGCACGCGGCATCCCCCTTACCGCCGAACTGTCGAACTTTCTCTCGTCAGTATTAATGATCAATATGTTCCTCACGGGATATGTCTGGTCAGAAAGACGCGAAAGCAGTGTTCTGAAAGACGCGCCCGGCTTATAGGACGGAATGACAACGTCAATCGATGGATATTTCATATGGTATTTCTCCCCTGCATGAAGACAGAGTTATCCTCTCTGCCGCATTTATTGTCCCCGGAGATTTCAGAAATGAGTACGCAAATGCGACTCCCCTTCGTATTTCTTAAATCCCCTGTAATCTAAGAAAAGTACCCCTCCGCATGCGCGTATGGTGTACTTTTCACATTACTCTTATCGCGTGATATCGGCTTCCCCACCGTTATCTTTTACAGTTCCGTACTCGATGGCGGATTCCCTGTACTCCGCACCGAAGCCGGAGGTCTCCTCGATTTCCTGGCTGTAACTTGCTACTTCGTATGAAACCTCGTAATTCTCCTCATCGAAAAGATAATAGTGAAGCTCCACCACGTTATCCTTAAGCGTTACCGGAACGATTGCGTCCAGAGACCCGATCTGGCACGGAAGCGTTTCGAACGGAAAACCGCTTGTCTTCTCAATATTGTAGTTGAACATCTGAGCCGCCATTTTGGTCAGCTGGGCACTTGAGAAAGAAGTCTTTATGAGCGGGAACACGTCATTAATGATCTTTGATATAGATGTGATGCCCTTGACCTTAGCCTTATCGACGATCTTCTCAATCACAAGTCTCTGACGCTGTGTTCTCTTTAAGTCGTCACCGACCGTATAACGGATACGTGCGTATGCAACCGCCTGAACTCCGTTCAGGTGATACTCAGTGACTTCCTGGCCGCGCTCATACTGGAGCGGTTCATATTCCATGCCCGTGACCTCGGCAGTCTCGACACAATAGTTGTTCAGGTGAATGATTTCTTCCTCTGTCAGGAGGACGTCAATGCCGTCAAGATCATCGACAAGTGTCGCGACGGCACTGAAATCTACGATCACGTACTCGGTAATATTGAGATCGAGATTTCCGTTCAGCATGGAGAGGAACTGCTCCACTCCGCCGTAAGCGTACGCGGAATTACACTTGTTGAACTTCCATGTGCTGCTCTCCGGATCGATATTGAGATATGTATCGCGATACAGTGAGATCATGCGCACTGCGCCGGTATCGTTATTGATACTGGCGACCAGCATTGTGTCACTGTTTCCCTCATCGATATTATTATATCTCGTATCAATGCCGACAAGCGCAACATTGGTGTAGCCTGAAAGAGACTCGTTGGTGGCTACGTTCTCATTGATCAGAATATTATCCAGATTGCCCGACTCTCCGGCCATCGTGCGGAACCCGTTATTGATCTGGGCATACACATAAATCAGGCCTACAAGTATGACCAGTATGAGAATCTCGACGATAAACAATATTATGTTGCCGCGCTTTTTCTTCTTTTTCCTGTTATTACCGGTATTATCAGCCATATAATCTCCCTGCTACATCAATACGCGTTATTATTGATAAATCCTTTAAAAACGGTTAGGAAAAGTATCTTTATATCCAGTCCTATTGTCCAGTTTTCAATATAATATAAGTCGCAGTCAATTCGCCTGCGGATAGAAGTGTCGCCGCGGTAACCGTTTACCTGAGCCCATCCGGTCATCCCGGGTCTCACCTGATGCTTGACCATATATCTGGGAATCTCTTCCTGGAATTTTTCGACGAAGAACGGGCGCTCGGGTCTCGGACCGACAAGTGACATCTCACCCTTAAGAACATTAAACAGCTGAGGCAGCTCATCGATGCTGGTCTTTCGCATAAACCTTCCGATCGGCGTGACACGCGGGTCATCCCTGACTGTCCACGCCTTCTTCTCCGTCTTCGCTTCCTGGACCACCATTGATCGGAATTTATACATCATGAACGGCCTGTTGTGAAGACCCACACGCTCCTGACAGAATATGACAGGACCGGGTGACGTAGTCTTTATGATAGCTGCACAGACCAGCATAAGGGGTGCTCCAAGGATAATGCAAATGATACTGCCGACAATATCCATACAGCGCTTGACTGCTGCCGGGAATGTATTCGACAGCGGAACATACCTTATGTTTATGACCGGCATGCCCAGTATATCCTCGGTGTACGGTTTCGTCGGAATGATGTTGTTATAATCCGGTATGAACTTTGTATGCACGCCCGACTTTTCGCAGAGCGCGACAATTTCCTCCAGACGATAATACTCGGAAAGACCAAGCGTGATGGCGATCTCATCCAGATGATTCTCAGGCAGTATCACCATCAGGTTATCGATCCTGCCGATGACCTTGACTCCCATATAGAGGGTGCCTGACTCTACCTTGTCATCTAAAATGCCCCTTATATTATATCCCCACTGCGGATTTGCCACTACTCTGTCGATATACTCCTCGGCGGCCCGACTGTAGCCGACAAGAAGTACGTTCTTCAGGTTCCTGCCCCTCTTACGCATCCTGCACACGCTTCCCCAGATGAAGAACCGGGCACAGGCATCCAGCACGACATTGAACACAAAGAAGATAAAAATCATCGACCTGGACCAGTATTCCTGATGCAGAAGCTGCAGAGCAGTCATGAAGATGAGGCCGCCGGTGACATTTGCCTGAGTAATAGACGCTACTTCAGCACGACGTCCCTTCAGACGATGCGTACTGTACAGATTACATGCCGAGTACAGGATCAGCATCGCCGGAACCATGACGAACAGTGCCCGCATATATACCGCATAAGGTACGGCTTCGACCGAGCTGGAAAAAATACCGCTTCGAAATCTCACATACCATGCAAGCCAGTAAGATATTATAAGGATGACAGCATCTACGACAGCAAGAAACCGATTATAGTATTTCTCATTTGCTTCTATCAATGCGATTCACCTGCGTAAAATCTATAGGTTGACAGCTGACATAACTGTTTTACCCGGAATTCAAGTCTCGCTCGCTTGTTTCCGGATTAATAATCTGCCTATTTCCAATCAACTATACTATACGAAATAAGTTTATGCAAGGCGGAATTTTGAACAAATGTAGCAAAATTGTGCAACCAAACCTTTAATTTTCTGTCTATTTTATAATATGGAAAAGTTAGTCACGATTTTATCTGAATCTTTCACATACCCATCTGTTCATTCTTCAACGTAGGATACCAGTAACATACGTCTGCGAGGAATGCGCAAAACAAAACCGATCCCTGTCCGGCACTTTGAGTTCCCTGCTCAGTCTATGAGTCTCCGGATGCATCCGAGCCACAGTTCCATCTGGATCTTCATATAATTCCGGAAATTCTTCTTATCGTAGGGAACCTTTCTGTCCCGGTTCTTTCGGCATAAAGCGAATCCCCTGCCGATCCCGAGTATATACTCTTTTCCGAAGCCTTTTTTGATAAAGTAAACAGCTTTTACAGTGAAGCCGAACATAAGCAGCGGCAGGTTCAGCAGAATCTGCCATGTTGGCATATTCTTATAGACAAGATAAATACTGTTCCTGGATGTATTTTTCACTTTAAAGTCATTGTACTGCGAACCGGTGGTGGCGCTGCCCACATGAAGAACTTTTGCCCTGGGAGCGAAAATATTTCGATAACCGCGGATCCGCGCTCGCCAGCCTATGTCTGTATCCTCCAGGTAAGCGAAATGATTCTCGTCGAACATACCTATTTCTTCCATGACGGAGAGTCTGTAGATGGACGCGCCGGCGCAGCAGGAAAATAACGCTTTCGGCTTCGTATACAGTTCCGCGCTCTTGCCCTTTCCCCTGGCAAAAGCCCATCCGAACGAGCAGTAATAGTCACCTGCATCGTCCATCTTCCACGGGTCATCCATCTTCAGCATCTTCGCCTGGCAGGAGAAAATGTTTTTATTTACCTGAATAGCCCGGAGAAGCTCCTCCACAAAATGGATGTCCGCCTCCGTGTCATTATTGAGGAGGATCACGTAATCAAATCCTTCCGAAGCCCTGATGCCCGCATTGACGGCACCGGTGAATCCGGTGTTCTCCGGGAAGCATATGAGCTCTACCTCAGGGAATTGTTCCCTGATCTCCTCAAGGCTTCCATCCGTCGATCCGTTATCGACGACGATGATCTTATCCGCAGGTCTTGTCTGTCTTCTCATAGCGTCAAGACATGTGCAGTTAAACTCGATACCGTTATAATTAGGTATCACAACCGAAACTTTGGGTTCCATGAAAATCTCCTTGCTATATCAATGAAGATGATGTGTGCACCGTTTCCTGAAAGTGAGCGGCAGCTTGGCATTAAACGCGAAGCGAATAATTCCACTTCTTCAGAGAAAGATTCGGGTTATAGTTGGGATCCCCGTTCTTTATGATATCGAGCCAGTGGACTCTCATGTACTCGATCTCGCTCTGAAATCTTCTGACTTTCTCGGGAGTGTCCTCCGCGCCGCGCGTTCTCGACTCATCATGGTAGAGTTCCGCGAACGGGTCGTAGACTATTCTGTACCCGCTTTTGCCTATCTTCAGGCACAGGTCAACGTCGTTGAACGCGACCGCAAGCTCCTCGGTAAAACCTCCTGCCCGAAGAAAAGCCTCCCTCTTTACGAGCATGCAGGCTGCCGTGACCGCGGACAGATCCTGCATAATGGCAGCCTTGTGCATGTAGCCGCCCCTGCCTCTCGGGAGGTCAGTGAACATGGCGCCGGCCACGCCGCCTATACCGATGACAATACCTGCGTGCTGGATCTTATTATTGGGATAATAAAGGCGCGCTCCGACTGCCCCGACATCCTCCCTCTGGCATACGCCGAGCATCTCGGTCAGCCAGTCAGTTGAAATATCTCCTCTGACATCGTTATTGAGAAAGAGCAGGTACTCGCCCTTTGCGTGCCGGACTCCGTAGTTGTTAATGGCAGAGTAATTAAATCCGTGCTTCCATCTCAAAAGCCTGACCCGCGGATCCTCAGACAGCTCCTTATAATACGCGTATGTTTCCCGCTCGGTCGAGTTATTTTCGACGATGATGATCTCCACGTTCGGGTAGTCATTTGCAAATACACTCTCGACACACTTCTTAAGCATATCCGCATGGTCCTTGTTCGGGATTATGACCGATACCGGCGGCGTCCCCTGTACAGGATACCTTACCCGGTAAAAACCGAAATCCGGAAGGGGCTCGACCGTCCCCGCCGTCCCTGTTCTCTCAAGGTTTCCGCTGATTGCTCGCTCCCCTGCCTCGTAAGCGTACTGCTTGCTCATCGGGTTATCTGCAGTTGATGTCTCGGAAGTCCGCCAGTGATACAGGATTTCCGGGACCCTGACTATTTTTTCAGCCTTCTCCGAACAGCGGAAGATAAAATCATAGTCCTGCGCTCCGTTCATCTCATCCCGAAGCAGGCCTGCTTCCTCTGCCAGAGTCTTCTTCACGACAAGAAAATGTGTAATATAATTGTTGCTCCGGAGCAGGTCGAGATTAAATTCCGGTTTAAAGTGGGGCTGAAAATGCTTCTTAAGGTCCTCAGTGACCTTATCCTCATCGGAATACAGCATATCGGCGCCGTGCTGCACAACAGCTTCCGCCATGCGGAAGAGGGCCTGCGGAGCCAGCAGATCATCATGGTCGAGAAGTCCTATGTAGTCTCCCTCCGCCATCGCGAAGGCCTCGTTCGTGTTAGCGGATATGCTGACATTCTCTGCGAGTTTTTTATACCGGATCCTGGAGTCGACTGACGCGTAGGAACGCACGATTTCCTCTACACTCTTTATGCCTTCGGGATATTTCTTATCTGAGGCATCCGTGATACACAGTTCCCATCGGTCATAGGTCTGGGCTTTCACAGATTCTATCATCTGTCTCAGAAAGACTTCCCTGGTCATATAGGCAGGTACAAGTATGGAGAACACAGGTCCGCCTTTGATATCTGTTTTTCTCTGGCGTTCAAGCGCCGCCGCGTCAGGTCTGTGGGACTCGTACCACGGTCCGTAAGGAACCTCCTCGGGCTCGAGCCTCTCAAGGAGATGGTTCATGAATTCCTTTGGCCCGAAGTGTTTGAAATATAGGTATGCTTTTTTTATTTTATACGGTGTGATCAGCATGTCTTCTCCTTATGCCGATGATCAGGCAGAGCAGGAAAATGAGAGCGGACGCTCCGGAAACGATAATTCCCTGCATGATTCCGGGGCAGCTGTATTTCAGTTCAAAATCATGATCCCCGCCCGGGACGTTAATAGCGATAAAGCCGTCATTTGCGAGCATCATCTCAGCCTGCTCACCGTCGACCCATGCCGACCAGCCGTACTCGAACGGGGCGGCTATGAACACAACGGAATCCTTCTCGCATGTGACCGAGCCCTTAAAATAGTCATCGTTCACACTGTCGATGAGGCTCACCTTCGCATCTGTATCCCGCTTGTCATATGAGACATCGACACAGACCGTATTTCCGTCGGCGGCAATGCTGTAGGCTGATTTCAGATCATCCGCGTCGTAGACAGAACAGATATTTTCGACATCGTCCGCAGCCAGAATCTTTATATCTCCGAACTCCTTCAGCACTTCCATGCCGGGGAACTTAGCGGCATCCTTGTCCGCCAGGACATACTTGAGTCCCAGGAGGTCAGCCTGAGCTTCATTTGCGGTATCCTGCATATACATGTAATGATTGCGGTCGGGATAAATGATATCCGGCCAGTAGCGCGCTGCATAATTCTGAACATTTGCATTCATGGTCGAATTATAGACACTTATGGAGTGATACTCCTGGACCATGGAATCCATGCAGAGTGTCGCGGACGTCTCCTTCTCAAGACGGTAATACTCAGGATCTGTGCTCTTTAAATAGTCGAGAGCCGCGAGCGCGTCCGGATCATACATGACATCATAGTAAGCTCCGCCTTTACGCACTGAATCCCTGTCGAGAAAATTCGTATAGCAGTCCAGCGTCTCATTAAATATCAGCAGCAGGCATAGAATCGCCGGCACTATATACCGGGCTGCCTTCACGGAGCGCAGCAGCATGATAAGCAGCAGGGCAAGGACCATGATAAGGCTTGTAAACATATGGATCCTTGACACCATTTTTATATTGGGGATCTCCGGATGCTGCTGGTAGACCCGGTAAAAACGGATACATACGGCAGCTCCGACGACAAGACCGATGATGCTCACTCTTCTCGCCCGCATGATCTCGTTCAGCGTAACTGCCGCGACAATTGCGAAGTACGGGAACGCAAGGAAGAGATACCGGGAGAAAGGCGCCGTGAATCCGTTGAAGATCGTAGCTATGCCGGCGTGCGTACAGGATACGACACAGATCGGAATGAGCAGATACTGCACTATATCGCGCTTAATGCGGAATCCTCTTGTGCCGACAGGGCTCTCCGGATCGCTCTTCATCCTTGCTCCGGATATGAAGGGAATCAGGAATATGTACTGGGCTGCCAGAAGGACCGCCAGTGTGGAAAACCACAGGCACGGGTCTTCATAATAGTTAAGGTACCCGTTGTACATCGAGATTCCACGGCTCGTAGTCGAAAAAATCCTTCCCATGAGCACCCAGTTGTAGACACCCGGATAATACGTGTCAAAGATCCGGTCAAACAGGGTCTTCTCGGCCTGCATGCGCGACGACACGTGCATAAGAGCTTCGACAAAAGGCATCAGCGCTATGCCGCCAAGCCCCACTCCGAGCAGCATGGTGACCGCAAGGCGGAACACGTTCTTTACATAGTCGAAGAAAGACCGAAGGGGAAGTATGAAGAGTCTCACCACCACATAGCAGCCACAGAAAATGAAAATCATGTAGGCTATATAGCAGCTGCTCAGCATGATCACAAATGACTGCAATGTGAGCAGCTTCCATTTCTTCGGAAAGTGGATGCATCTCTCTATAAGCAGAAGTTCCACCATGAGGAGCGTCGGGATGATCGCGAACTGATAATGCTGGCCCCAGACGATAATGAATCCGTTAAAAGCGTACATGTATGCCGCCATTGCCTTGGGAAGCTCACGAAGGCGGAAGGCGGACAGGAACAGATAGCAGGAGATCCCTGCCAGCAGGATTTCTCCAATATACACATAGACCAGAAAATAGGTCATCTGTTCCGTGCCGAAGAAATAGCCGAGCACATAGAGGACCACCAGGGCAGGGTTGGTCATGTTGAGCAGGAACATATTTATTCCGAAGCCCTCACTGGAATTCCAGAGCGCGAACGTGCCGTTCCTCAGCATGTTGACGATTGACGAGTACTGGGGCACGTACTGCTGGATCGTGTCCGAACCCACGTCAAAAAATGCCATGACCCTGTCGCCGAACACATACTCGTGAAGCACGACGAGACATGTAGCGGTCACCACACCGATCAGGATAAGGATCGTCCAAATATTCACCTGCAGAAACTTCTCTTTGCGCTGTTCCATGTGTTACCCCTTAAGCCCTCCCCGGCATGATTCTCCGCACTTTTCGAATCAAGTACCGGGGGAGGACAGCTCGTAGTTTTATTCCATTTCCTTAAGAATTTTGACGTAGCGGGACAGTGCGTCTCTCCAGTCCGGAAGAGGCTCAAAGCCCATCTCACGGATCTTGGACCGGTCGAGACGGCTGTTGTACGGTCTCTTTGCCGCTGCGCCGTACTCCACGGAAGTGACCGGATTGACAGTCACGTGTGTGATGCCGGCGGTCTCAAAGATTGCCAGTGTAAAGTCATACCAGGAGATGTAATCTCCTTCATTTGTAACATGATATATACCGTACTTGTCCGTCTGGATCATATCCACGACAAGGCGGGCAAGATCGTACGTGTACGTCGGCGTGCCGATCTGATCGTTGATGACCCTGAGCGTGTCATGTGTCTTGGCCAGATTCAGCATTGTCTTAATAAAGTTCTTTCCGTTCGTTCCGAAGACCCATGCGATACGCAGGATGAAGAATTTCTTTACATGTTCGCGGACAGCGACCTCGCCCTCCGCCTTTGTCTGGCCGTAGACATCGAGCGGCTCGTACTCGTCATCGGGCTGCCACGGTCTCGTTCCGTTGCCGTTAAATACATAGTCCGTGGAGAAGTACATCATCGGAATATCCAGCTCCTCGCAGACCTTAGCGATGTTCTCTGTTCCGTAGGCATTGACCCTGCGGCAGGCTTCCGGCATCTCCTCCGCCTTGTCGACTGCCGTCCAGGCTGCGCAGTGGATCACGGCGTCACACCCGGAGGCAAGGATCGTGCTCCGCACGTTCTCCGGATTCGTGATATCCATCGGAAGGTACGGCATGCCGCACACCGGCGTCCCGTCCTGCATACCGCTGTAATTTTCTGCAAGATCGCTTCCAACACCTTCCAGACCGCGTTTTGCCAGCTCATTCATCACATCGTGGCCAAGCTGACCGGCCACACCTGTTACAAAGTACTTCATAGTATAACACCTCTCGTATTAATCAGTTTCTCTTAAGGGAGAAGTCCTGCGTGACCATCGACAGATTCGGGTTGTAATAGGGATCGCCGTCCCGGAGTATCTCCGGCCATCGCTTCTGGAAGATTGCCATCTCGTTCTGGAATCTGGCGACCTTCTCTGGATTCCCCTGATCAAGACCTCTCGACTTCGATTCATAGTGATAGAGTTCGGCGAATGGATCATAGACTATGAGATAGCCCGCGCGCCTGATCTTCATGCAGAAATCGATATCGTTGAAAGCAACCGCAAGCTCCTCGGTGAGTCCGCCAACCTCATCGTAGACGCTTTTCTTCACCATGAGACATGCAGCCGTGACCGCCGAGAGATCCTGCTGGCAGATGATCCTGTGCTGGTAGCCGGTCTCGCCGCGATTCTGGTTGACGAACGCGTGGCCGGCGATACCACCCCAGCCGACAATGACACCGGCGTGCTGAATCGTATTGTCCTCATAATAGAGTCTCGCGCCGACGGCTCCGACATCATCTCTGCGGCAGAAGCTGAGCATCTCGCCGATGACATCTTCGCTTATGAACTCCGTGTCATTGTTGAGCAGGAAGAGATATTCGCCCCTGGCCTCTTTGGCTCCGAAATTGTTTATGGCCGAGAAATTGAAACCGCCCTCATAGTAGACGACTTTCACACGATCATCTCTTGCTATGAGATCCCTGTAATAGAGGAATGTCTCCTCCTCTGTCGAATTATTCTCAATGATGATGATCTCAAGGTTCGGATAGCGCACTCCCTTATCGATGCTCTTTAAGCACTTGTCAAGATCATCAATATGATCCTTGTTAGGGATAAGGATCGAAACGCAGGGAGTTCCCTCCCAGTGGTAGACGGTTCTGTAAATACCGGGGTACTCTCCCATCTCCACGCTGGCCGGAAGTCCGAGCCGGCTGTAATGGGCTTCGATCGCGCGCCTTCCCGCCTCAAAGGCATAGGTCTTGCTCTCCGGGTTGGCAGCCGTCGAACCCTCGAAGAATCTCCAGTGGTAGAGGATCTTCGGAATGTGGACAATGTTCTCCGTAGCCTCTGTGCATCTCAGAACAAAATCATAATCCTGAGCTCCGTCATAGGCCGGATCCAGCATGCCCACCTTGTCGATAAGACTCTTTTTGACGACGAGCAGATGGCAGATATAGTTGACCGATCTCAGAAAATCCGGATCGAAATCAGGCTTCATGTTCGGCTGCATATACTTCTCGCCGATGCCGATTTTATCCTCATCGCTGTAGAGGAGCTCTGCTGCCGGATTCTCGCGAATGGCTGCAGCGTTCTCGTAGAGCGCATTGGGGGTGAGCAGATCATCATGGTCAGCAAATGCGATATAGTCGCCGCGAGCAGCAGCGATCGCGGCATTCGTATTCTCCGCTATGCGTAGCTGCTTATTGTTCCGGATCACTCGTATCCTTGTATCGGAAGACTCAAGTCTGTCCAGCACGTCGGTGATCGGCGTATCCTCGCCGCTACCGTCCGACAGGATGAGCTCCCAGTTCGCGTAGCTCTGCGCTTTGACTGAGTCGACGAGCTGCACAAGGAAGTCTTCCGGAGTCTTATAAAGCGGAACAACTACGGAAAAGAGCGGAGTCGGGTCGAATACGTCCTTCCTCTGTTTAGCAAGGACGCGCTCACTCGGCAGGTGCTTCTTTATCCAGTCTGCGTAGATCACAGGCTTCATGGCCGGGTTGAAGAGCTTATCGTAGGTCTTCTCCGCAAGGGGCTTAAGGCCATGGTACTTAAAGTACTCGATGCCCTTTCTGCCAAGCCTCATATACTTGTCGGCTTTAGCGGAGACCGGGTCCGTGCGGTAGGAAAGCATGAGCTTTGCATCTCCTGAGCGAAGGGCCACGTAAATCTTCTTTTTCGGGATCGGCCTGAGTTCAATGTGAAAGCCGCACAAAGGATCGATCTCGTACTCGTCGAAGAGGTCCGCGACATCCAGCCTCTTATAGCGCTCGATGTTGCACTTAATCTTCTTTTTATGAGAATCGAGAACGACCATCTCAACCGGCTCTGTGGAAACCGCCCAGCCCTGAAGGCGGAGATATCCGTCCTTTGTGTTGACCGCAAAATCATCGACAAAAAGCTTAATGCCGTTCATCTTTAATGCGAGATCCGCGGCGGAAATCTCAAAGCAGAGTCTCCTGCCCTGATCCCTCACGGCGTAGACTTTCAGTTTTCTGTGGGAATCTATATCCTCCGGGATCCGGAAATTCACGACGCACTCACTGCCGCCGTATCTCTCGTCCACATTCTGAGTGAGCTTCTTCACTTCGAGCGGGAACGGCTCACCGTCGAGAAAAGCCTCAAGGTCGGTCCCCGGCGCAAGATGGCCCCGCAGGACGTAGAGATCTTTTTCTGTCAGCGAAAATCTGTCATTTTTTATCAAAAAACCGTCATTTCTTATCATCGCTCGTCACCTCGTTCCTGGCTTTCTGCAGGACGGAATAGTTGGGAGGCATCGTTCCCCTCAGCACATAGTCTGACGTGTCATAGTCAAGATTAGGATTGAAGTAAGGATCACCGTTCTCAAAGATATCCCTCCATCTTTCGCGAAGCTTTCTGGCCTCCCGCATCTGGCGTTCGTGCTTCTCCGGGTTCTTCTTTATGTCATCGGAACCGCGGGACAGTGACTCATAGTGATAGAGCTCCGCCCACGCGTCATAGACGACCAGATATCCTGCCGCACGGACTTTAAGGCAGAGATCAACATCGTTGTAGGCGACGACGAAATCCTCGTCGAAGCCTCCGACCTCCTCGAACACGCGCCTCGGCATCATCATGCATGCGGCTGTGACGGCGCTGACATCCTGGCTCTTTACTATGCGGCCGAAATATCCGCCGGAATCGCGCTTTTCCATGTGGCAGATGTGGCCGGCGATCCCGCCGATGCCGACGACGATGCCGCAGTGCTGCAGCTTGTCGTTCGGGTAGTACAGTCTCGCTCCGACCGCTCCGACATCTCCTCTCTGGCAGTAGCCGAGCATCTCCTCGATCCAGCGGTCGGTGATGACCTCGACGTCGTTGTTCAGGAAGAGCAGGTACTCACCGCGGGCATGCTTCACCGCAAAATTGTTGATCGCGGAGAAATTAAAGATATCCTTCCAGCAGATGACCTTCACATTGTCGTGCTCGGCCTGGATCTTCTCGTAGTAAGCAAATGTCTCCGGCTCCGTCGAATTATTCTCGGCGATGATTATCTCAAAATTCCTGTAGGTCGATTTTTCAAATATCGAGACGAGAGCTCGGTCCAGCACATCTCTGAAATCCTTATTGGGGATAATGATCGATACCAGCGGTTCTCCCTGAATCTCATACTTAGTCCGGTAAGATCCGATATCCTCAGCCAGCTCGCAGGTCGCGTGGATGCCGCACCGGTCATAGTGGGCCTGAATAGCCTTCCTGCCGTTATCGTAGGCGTACATCTTGCTCTCCGGATTACCGGCGGTCGACGTCTGGTGAGCTCTCCAGTGATAGAGGAACTTCGGGATGTGATGAACTTTTCTCGATTTCTCGACGCAGCGGAGGATGAAGTCATAGTCCTGGGCTCCGTCGAATTCGCTCCTCTCGTAGATCTGCTCTTCTCCGCCGATCTCATCGACGATGGACTTTCTCACGCAGAAAATATGAGTTATGTAGTTATTCGAGCGGAGAAGGTCCGGGCTGAAATCCGGCTTGAAGTTCGGACTGTAGTACACGCCCGACGTGTACATGATCTTATCCTCATCCGTGTAGAGAGCATCGATCTCCGGGTCCTCATTGAGGGCTTTCACGATCTCGTAGCAGGCATTTTTCTCGACCGTGTCGTCGTGGTCGCACAGCATGATGAAATCGCCCGACGCCATCTTTATAGCCTCGTTGGTGTTGCCGGAAATGCCCGCATTCACCTTAAGTCTCTGATAGACAACGCGGCTGTCGGACAGATACTTCTCCCGAACGTGCTCCTCCACCTCATCTTTGGTGCTTCCGTCCGCAAGACACACCTCAATGTTTCGGTATGACTGGCCGAGCAGACCGTCCATGAGCTCATCGAGGAACTTCTCCGGAGTGTTGAAGAGAGGAATGACGATCGATATCTTCGGCTCATACGCGAATTTCACTTCCGCCTCATGGGCAAGCTCTTCCTCCGACACCATCTGATCGTGGATCCAGTCGTCGTAGCCCGCGCTGTCGATCGCATATGTCGGGATGGCATGTCTCTTTATATATGCAGCCCGCTTTTTGTCGTCAAGTATGATCTTCAGTTCCCTCACGACGTAGCCGAGCTCATTTTCAAGCTCGAACGTGATGACCGGGTGCTTTATCTGGGCAAGGGGAAGCCTGACAGAAAAACCCGTGAGGAATTCCCCGTCTATGCCGAGAAGGTCATTGACGTCCGCCCTCGGATAGCGCTGCACGTCAAATGTGAGAAGCCGGCTCCTGTCGCGTATCACGATCTCCGGAATAAGCCCGCCGTGCTCATAGCTCCAGCCGCGGATCACCAGATGGTCACCCTTATAGTACCTGTTGTCGATATTGTAGAGGATTCCGGACTCAGCCTGGGAGAGCATCGGGCGCAGCTTGGCGAACGGATCTTCGCGGCCTGCTTTCACAGAGAGTTTCCGGTAGGCCATCATGGCCTTATTGCCGGACAGGAGGGCTGCGTAGCTGCCTCTCTTGATCCCCTCATTTCTTGCCTTATAGTAGCGCTCCTTGAGGGTTTCCATCTCCTCTTTCAGCTTTTCATATTCCTCTTTATAATTGGTCGTGTCTTGGCTCATCAGATTACCCTTTCTTTCGGCCTATGCCCTTGACGGTCTGAAGTGCTTTATATGATTTGGATCCGGTCACATCCTCGAACATGCGCTTCCACGTATCGCGGTCTGTCTCCATCGCTCTGTAGGAGTATTCCATGTGGGCTTTCTCCGCGGCGTATGCGTCCCTGTTTGTGACAAGTTCTTTTCTCACTTCGTCATAGCGGTGGAACCATTCGTCATCGAGACGCGCGTATTTCGCTCTTTCATCGGCAAGCTCCCTCTCAAGCTTTCCGATCCGACCCTGCAGGACAGCGACCGCTCTGTCGCACTCGCGCCACATATCGTAGGCGGTGCCGCCCATGTTCCCGGATGGGATCGCCGGCTTTCTGAGGTCTTTCAGATCTGTGTGCTCTTTGAGAGAAGAATGTTTTGCCACCGCAAAGCTTGTTCCGTCCGGCTCCGTGATCACATACTCAAAAAAGTGCTCGTAGCTCCTCTGCATTACATGCATGTCCGTCTTAATGCCCAGAATCTTCACGGCATTCTTGAGAGGCAGAAGCTCTTCAAGGCCTGTAATGTGGTAGTAGGCGTCCCTGAGGCAGTGATAGAGGACGAGGTCCCTGGGCATGACAAAGGTCATCACCCACTCATAATCGATGAAATAGACGTCATCCCCCTCGAAGATGATATTGCCGGCGATACCGTCGAAATTAGAAACCTTAAAGCCGGGAAGCCCGATGTAGGGCTCCGCGTCTCCGAAGACCCTTTCGAATTCGTCTGACGGCACGAACTCCGTCTCATTGTCCGGGCAGGCCGTGAGGATCGATTTCTGTCTCACAAAGAGATCTTTGACACGGTCCGCGTCGCCTCTTCTCACCGCTTCTCTCAGCATTTGCTCGAGGGATTCGCCGGTAAGATATGCAAATGTCAGCTTCTCCCCATCGTACTCCACAGGGCATGCCTTTGCCGGAGCATAGGCTTTCTCAAGGATCTCCGCGTAGGAAGATATACGCCTCAGATGTTCGCGGCCTTCCTCGTAGCAGGCCTCCTTAAAGACACTCTTTCCCTCATCCGTCTGCGCTATCGTCGTTATAATTGAAAATCGTCTGCTCCTCTCGTCGGAGCACTTAATGAACAGCTTTCTCATTCAGGCCTCCTCCCCGCACACGGCTTCGATGAGGAAGGAGTTTGCGAACGTGGCTCTCTCCTCCGTGCCCTTAAGTCCCGCAAATGCCTTATTCTGCGAGAACAATGCCATTACATCGAGATCGTAATTGGCGTTCTCCGGGAAATCAATATCGGCATCCTTTATATTGTCATCGCTGTAGATGACCGTCGGGAGCTTGTAGTCCGGGAAAGGATAGTAAAAATAGACGTCCTTAAATCCCGCGGCAGCAAGCATCCCTGTAAGTTCGGACTTTGTGAAGGTCCTCACGTGGTCTCCCTGCCTGTAACCCTCGATACCGACGAACGGGACAGAGAGATGATCCTCGTGGCTCCCGTTAAAATACTTCATACCGAGCTTATTCTCGATCGCGATATAAAGGCGCCCGCCCTCTTTCATAACAGAGCGCACCTTCTCAAGGAAATCTTCATAAGGTCTTTCGCTGTCTATGTAGTAGCAGCCGTATTCCAGAACGCCGATGAGAGTAACGACATCGTACTTCTTTTCGATCTCGATATCCTGAAAATTTCCGACGATGATCTCGATATTATCCATGTCCTTATGGCGGGTCGCGTTGATGAGGGATCTTCTGCGGGACAGCTCGATGCAGTCGACCTTCTTTACATAGGGGGCGACGCCTCCGGTGACAGCCCCCATGCCGGCCCCGATCTCGAGGACCTCGTCGTCGCTCCTCAGGTCCATAGGCAGGCAGATGTTCTCCCGCTGGCGGGTCAGATGATAAAGCACCGGCCAGCTGTTCATATCGGGATGATAATAGTCAAAACCGGATTCGTTCGAAACAATATCCAGGATGTGGTTCTCGACATCATCACCGTCGCTGTAGAGGTCTGTCCCTTTATACCATTTATAATTCAGTTTTACTTTGCCGATCAGTTCTTGAGATTCCATCAGGGTGCCTTTCCTCGTATTTTATCAAGTTCGGTCCAGTAGAAATCCGGCCCGAAGCGTTTAAAGACAACTTTATTATTCTCCCGCAGAGCAAGATCGAGATTGGTCGCGCAGGTCGACGCGTAGGCGCTGCCGCATGCGACGCCGGTCATGAAAAGTTGTTTCTGCATGAGATACGGAAGAAGGAGCCTTGTCATGTCGCAGGAGACGCTTTCGCCTTCGTCTGTGAGAGCAGCAATCTCGCTGACTGCATTTGCAAATGCAGCGGTGCGAGCGACGAAACTCCCGCCGAATGGATAGACCGGCAGGTCGTCGCCTCTGATGATCGGGAAGGTCATGGCAAGCTTTGCGGCAAATGCCTTAAGCTCATCGTAGTGTCCTGCATAGCCGTCCATTAGAGTCTCAAAATAAGCCCCGTACATGGGCAGCGGAGGGACCAGAAGACCTATGTGATTTTCCTCTTCCAGCGTATCAAGAATATTTCCGATGACAGACCGACTGCCGAACAGGGATTCCATATCTCCGTAGAGAAGGCTTGCCTTTGAGCTCTTCATCACATTTCCCTTTGGCTCCGGAAGGTCGAACGGATTAAGGACGAGCACATATTTTGCGCCGATTGCCATCATAGAGGCCTGTCTCAACTTTTCAATGTACGGTTCATCCCCGTCAAGATATATGACCCTGATCTCGTCCGGGATGCTTCGAAGATACCTGCCGCAGACGGCCTTAAATTTCTCCTCGTCCCCCAGAACGAAGGCGCAAGCCTGACCGGGGGCGAACACATGACAGCTGACCTCGCTGTCCGGATAGTAGTTGACGTGCATGGTCTGGTGGATCTGCGCAAGGTCCTGCAGGCGAAGAATATTCTCCCACATGTAAGAAGGATCGTAGCCTGTGTTTGTCAGGACCGCCTCGTAAGCGCGGATCTGGCTCTCGCCGGCATTATTCTGGAGGTTGATCTTGTAATCGGAGAAGAAATTGCGCCGCTTCAAAATCGGACACTTTTTATCTCTGATCAGCTCTGCCGCATGGTAGGCGAACGGTGCGGGCGAGTACTCCTCATACTCGTCTGAGTCCACATAGGCCTCCCACTTATAGCCGAGATCGGCAAAGTATTTTGTGAAAACAGCTTCATATCCCGCGATGGAGTCGACATAGGAATCCGGGTTCTTCATATTCATGATGAAATCGCGGTAAGTAAAACTCATGAAGAAATCCCTGCGGAGCGCTATAAAGTGTGAGTTGAGGTGCTCCGGCAGATAGCCGTAGGGTATGACTCCGTAGGGATCGACCGTCAGGCTGTAGTGCTCCGTGATCCCCCAGAAATCGAGATCCCGGACATTCATCTCCCTGAACATCTCCGAAAATGAATCGAGAGGCCCGAAGAACGTATAATTCATGAGAACAAGCTCATCATACTTTGACAGTTCGTGAAAGCCCAGGTCGAATATGCCTTCCCTGTAGCCGGCTACATCGAACCCCGTGTTCGGGCGGTAGAGCACCCGGTCGCAGCAGGCGGAAAGTTCCCTGCCTGCCTCCTCGGTGAGGAAACCGTTGACCACAGTCAGGACGTAAGATGCGTCCTGACGGATCGACTCAAGCATATGTGTCATATAACGGTCAACAAGCCCGTCTTTGTCGAAATACAGGACGATAAAGCACCGGTTCCTGTTATTTTTTTCTAATTTCATCTCAGAGAATTCTCCTCATTAGAGTTCACTGCACTGTCTTCAGTAAGACCGCGGCGGGAAATTGTCAGCTGTTTTCGGTCCGGGAGAGAAATTCCCTGAACGGCTTCCAGCCTCCTGTTCGCTCCGCTTCCGCCTTAACAAGTCCGTTGGCCATATAAGCCCAGTTGTCCATATGGATGCGGGCGTAGGAATCGGACAGGATCCAGGCGGAATAATATCCCTCGCTCTGTGCTGCGTACGGATACAGCCTCTCGATCGCGTGCAGCACGGTCCCGTCGATAGCGACCGGCTCCTCCGGGAACTCCTCATACTGCCAGTCATGGTCGAAAAGAACCTTCAGGGCTTTTGTCCTGACCCAGAACTCCGATCCGAGAGGGGCGACAGGCTCGCATTTTTCATCCATCGGAGCGCTGATTCCCAGTTTCTCCGCCGTCTCCTTTGTGACCGCATAGTTCTCACCCCATTCCCCATGGCCTGTTGTCGGAAAATACGGGCCGTGAAGCGGGACCGGCGGACTTAGAAGTCCGAGGTCCGGATGATCCTCGAACAGTTTGATCACATTCTTTACATATGTCTCCGTCGGGAGAAGGCACTCAAAGCAGAGAATTTCCCATGCACGTCCGATCGACCGCATCGGAATCTGCTTTACCTTCTTGTCATGGATCTTGAGGACGAGATCATAGTTCATGATGATATCCTTACAGGTCACAAGGAACGGTCCTACGTCCCTGCCCCTGTTGCCGGATATGCGGAATTCAACTCTGTGATCCTTCTTGATCTCGTCGAAATACGGTTCTATGATCACGCGCTTTCTCTCGTCCGGTACTGTGACATAAATATCAATGCCCTCCGGCATGTTCGAGGCGTAAGCCGCGCACTCCTCTGCGAGATCATCATAATAGATGTGAAGAATAAGCGCGGTCTTAAGCCGTCCCCTAACGTTCCCCTCAACAGCCATCTCTTCTGACGACGCAGGTCCGTTTCCCTCCAGCCCGTCGAAACTCTCCCGGGATGCTGCTGTCCGGTCGAGCTTTGTCGGGACAATGTAGGTCAGCCCGAGCCGCTTGCGAAGGTCCGCCATATTGCAGGTGCGGATCAGGTTCGCTGCGATAAGCCTCTCGTCATAGTTCGTCTCGTACTTTATATAGGCGAAGGCCTCCTTCGCGGCCTCGCCGCCGCTCCTTTCGAAAGCTTCCATATAGTCGTGGTAGAATGTCCGCTTCTTCATGACCGGACATTTCAGGGTCTCCATGCAGTATCTTGGAAAATCCCGCAGCGGATCCCAGGTGTATTCGGACATTGCGT
Source organism: Lachnospiraceae bacterium (assembly GCA_045221675.1). GTDB lineage: Bacteria > Bacillota > Clostridia > Lachnospirales > Lachnospiraceae > Chordicoccus. Next base: position 62,568 of record JBGUWZ010000068.1, read on the forward strand.
CTCCGTCACAGTAGACGTCCCACCTGTAGCCAAGGTCCTCCATGGCCTTCGTGAAAACGGCTTCATGGGTGCCTATCGCATCCTCGTATTTCGTAATGGCCGGCATCTCCTCCCACCATTTTCTGAAATCCTCTGTCCTCATAAAGTCTTTTCTGAAGACCTGAAAAAAGCTCTGGATGTGTTTAGGCAGGTACCCGTAAGAAATGGTCCCGAAAGGATCAAAGGGCGCACCGTAAAACGCGGTGATTCCCCATAAGTCAACGTCCCTTTCTGCCATCGCTCCGAACATCTCGGAGAACGGATGAATGGGACCGTAAAGCGTATCATTGCAGATCACGGCCTCATCGTACGAGCACAGTTCCTCATAACCGTGCGCAAGAAGCCCTTCCCTGTACGCTGTGATGTCATAACCCTCATTTGGCCTTACCATCACCTCATCGGCAATTTCTCTGACCCGGGCTTCTCCCTCCTCCGAAACATCTCCGTTTATGACAACGCGAAGGCAGGAGACCTCACTTCGGAGGCCCAAAAGGAACGCGTCAATATATGCATCTACAATGCCGTCACTGTCGTGCATGACGTAGACGGCAAGTCTTTTTACTCCGCTGTCTTTAAGGATCAAAGCGCCACCCTCTCAGTATGTCCGCCCGTCGATCGTCGTCACGGACTCCATATCATAAAAGCCGACAGTGTTCTTGTCTGAGATCACATTGATATCGCAGACATCATACAGTCGGTTGTATACAGTGAATCTGTTGTGTGCAAATCCGACAACGCCGAGAGAGAGCAGATAGCTTCTGCCCTGCAGCGTCATGCGCTGTCTGAAATCGATCACGTGCTCGGTTCCGGCCTTGTAGATGCCGGTGTCGATCCGCTCAAGCATGGTGTTGGTGCCTGTGACTTCGGTTCCCTGCGGATCCTTGATCGTAAAGCAGAACAGCGGGTCCTGTATGTCCTCATTGAAATGCACTTTCATTCGGATAATGAACTCCGATCCCTTGACGATGCCTGAATTGATTTTACCGTCCTCATCAATCAGGGCGAAATCTACGATTTCCGCCTGCTTCTCGCCGTAGTCCAGCAGCTGCGGGTTCACCTCGAGCTTGCCGTACCATCTGCCCTCAGCATTCTCCGGTTTCAGATAGCGGGATATCTCCTCCTCGAGATTCTTCCTCTGCTCAGCTGCCGGGACCGTGACCAGTATCTGCTTGTAGATATCGATGACTTCCTTTGGCTCACCCTCACAGTTCTTGACTCCCTTATTGAGAAGAACGACTCTGTCACAGTACTTGGCCACCGAACCCAGATCGTGGCTGACGAACAGTATAGTCTTGCCCTGCTTCTTGAATTCCTCGAACTTGTGGTAGCACTTGGCCTGAAAGAACACGTCGCCGACACTGAGAGCTTCATCGACGATCAGTATCTCAGGGTCGATATTGATGGCCACGGCGAACGCAAGTCTGACGAACATACCGCTCGAGTATGTCTTGACCGGCTGGTTGATAAAGTCGCCGATGTCGGCGAAAGATATGATTTCCTCCAGCCTGGCATCGATTTCCTCACGGGAAAAGCCCATGACCGTACCGTTGACATAAATATTCTCCAAACCGGTGTATTCCGGGTTGAAGCCTGCGCCGAGCTCTAAGAGAGCTGAGATCCTGCCATATACCTGAATGCTGCCCATCGTCGGCGACAGCACGCCTGTGATGATTTTCAGGATCGTGGACTTGCCGGATCCGTTGGTGCCGATAATTCCCACGCACTCGCCCTTCTTGACGTCAAAGCTGACGTCATTCAGCGCGAGGATCTCTTTATACCTCTTCTGCTTTGACAGGCCGAGGGACTCGCGCAGGCGGTCTGTCGGCTTGTCGTAAAGCTTATATGCCTTTGTTATGTTGTTAACAGCGATTGCTATTTCCTGCATAAATCCTCCATGCAGTTCCTTTGGTCCCTGCATTCTGTCACGGCAGGCTATGCCCGCCTTTTATCCGCATATCCGCATGCGGGCACCGGATCAGAGTGTGTCCGCGAAATGTATCTTGAGCCGCTTGAAGATAAAAGCTCCGACCACGAAGAAGACTGCCGTCACCGCCCAGAAGTAGAAGGTGAGGTCGAATCTATCCCAGAACCAGACCTTGTTCATCATCGAGTCACGGTAGCCGTTCACGATATAGAAGATCGGATTCAGCTTGAAGACCGTGATCAGCCAGCCCGGCATTCTCGCGCTCATGTTGTCAATATTCCACATGATCGGCGTCATCCACACCTGTATCTGGATAATGATCGAAATGATCTGTGAGAGGTCTCGGAAAAAGACGACGATCGAGCAGGTCGCGTAGCACACACCCAGACTGTACATGAACAGGCAGAACGAATAATAGAACACCTGCAGCGCATGGAGGTCCGGGATATGGCCGCTCAGCGTAAAGAGCGTCAGCATCAGGAATATAAAGAAAAGATGCACGAACAGCGCGGATATCTCCTTCACGATCGGCAGGATGGATATCTTGAACACGACCTTTTTTACGAGGTATGTATACTCAAGAAGGGCGTTGGTCCCGCCCACAAGTGTATCCTGGAAGAAGAACCAGGGGACAAGACCGCAGATGAGCCAGAGCACGAACGGATATGTGATTCCCGTCGGGGCTGTGACGTCAGCTGCACCGAGCCCGACCTGAAATACGAACCAGTAGACAACGATCGTAATGGCCGGCTGAATGAACGCCCAGACAATACCGAACACAGAACCTGCATATTTCGTTTTAAAGTCGTTTCGCGCAAGCTGCATAATGAGCACACGGTTCTGAATGAGCTCCATGGGAAGCGTGGAAAACTTCTTCCGGAAGACAAATGCCACCACGCACATAAGGTCAAGAAGGACCGCGATAATAACGTTCTTTGCGGTATTTTTCGCGCGAAGTCCCGGCAGAACGTCAGCGTAGATCTGATCCGGTCCCTGCTCGAAGACGACGAACGGATCTCCTTTTTTCGTTGTCACGGTAAAACCGCCCTGTGCCCCCTCATATGAATCAATGTCATTTTCTTTGAGCACTGATGACGCGTCAAAAGGCTGCTCCTTATCCCCCAGCGAGAACCTGGCACCGGAAACGCTGTAGTCTGCCTCCGCGGCGCCAAGATCAATCCTCACGTACCTGGTCGTGAGGGGCAGGGCGAATTCCATTGTGACATCCTTCCCTATATCGCCGGTCTCGTAGCCGACAGTCCTCTGGGCTGACGGGGCAAAATCCGTCGTGTCACTGTAGTATACCTGAATATTGTCCGATACAGTGCCGTTCAGGGAGAAAGTGAGATATGCCGTCCCGTTCGCTCCCCCGTCATGTGTCAGAATAAAATAGTTCAGCAAAAGCACCAGCACGCCAAGGCACGCCAGCACAATCTTCTTTTTCAAAGACATAAATGCTCCCCGTATTATTTGCGATTCTCTGTATATTCCCTGAAGCTGCCCCACTTTTTGTCCTTCTCGGACAGATTCAGCTCCATTCCCTCGGGAATCGGCCACTCAACAGCGATATCCGGGTCGTTCCATGCAAGGCCGCCCTCATCATTCGGATGATAAAAGTCAGTGCACTTGTAGCAGAATTCGGCATGGTCGGAGAGGACGACAAAGCCGTGGGCGAAGTTCTTCGGGATGAAGAACTGTTTCTTGTTCTCAGCGGAAAGAAGCACGCCGTGCCACTTTCCGTATGTGGCGGAACCCGGTCTCAGGTCGACGGCTACGTCGAAAACTTCCCCGGCTACCACGCGGACCAGCTTGTCCTGCGGGAAATTAATCTGGAAGTGAAGACCTCTAAGAACACCCTTAGAGCTCGAAGACTGGTTATCCTGAACGAAGACTTCAGGAATACCGGCAGCCTTGAAATCATTGTAGTTATACGTCTCCATGAAATAGCCGCGTGCATCCCCGTAGACAGCCGGTGTAATGATCTTAAGCCCTTCGATTTCGCATGTTTCCACATTGATCTTACCCATGATTTTCCTCCTTATTTCAGCAGCCGCATGGCCTGTCGTTTTTCATGATTTTGTTTATTTTTGTCGGATCGCCCCACACTTCGGGCGATGCATCGGCTCTGTCGGGGAACTTTCCGTAGTCGAGCCGGATCTTCATGTTGTTCTCCCGGATATACCGCTCCGCCTCCTCCGCGAGGGGGATAGCCTGACCGCTGCAGCAGTTGATGATTCCGGTCACCTCCCGCTGGCTCGCGACAGCTGCGATCTGCCTCGCGAGATCTTCTACTCTGATAAAGTCGAACTTATTCTTTCCTGTCGTGAACGGGAAGAGCTCCTGCCCTCTCTCCTCGGCCTCAGTCATCTTTGAAAAGATGGAGTGATTTTTCGCGTCGTCGCCCAGAATATAGTAGCCGCGCAGCCACTGTAAAGTAATCCCCTTCTTCTCTGCGTACACCGTTACCAGCTCCCTCAGCGCATTCTTGGCGATCCCGTAGGGGGTCACCGGGTTCGTGGGGACCGTCTCGTCGATAGCTCCGACATGATAGCCGACCTCGTGCATTGTCCCCATGACGAGGAGCTGCGGAAGTCCTCCGTCCATCATATTCACGAGGAACTCATAGTGGGACGGCAGCTCTGCCACATGGGACATGTTATAGTGGTCAAAGCCGTTCCTCCAGGCGAGATGTATGAGTGCGTCCGGACGCCCAAGCTCATCATAGATATCCCTGCTGCCGGAAAATATATCTGTCTGAATGTGCCCGGCTCTCGCGTCCACGCCATCGAATGCGACGTCACATGCAAGTACCCCGTGACCGTGTTCTATGAGGGCTGTGACAAGGTGCCTGCCGATGTAGCCGTTGGCACCGGTTACAAGAATCTTCAAAATCTGTGCTCCTTTAGGCTTATTAAAACCACAATAAGGAGACAGCCATAAGGACCATCTCCTTTCATTACTTATTTGTTTGCGTACATATCCTCGTAATACTTCTGATAGTCACCGCTGGTCACGTGCTCCATCCACTCCTGATGATCGAAGTACCAGCGAATCGTCTTTTTAATGCCGACTTCGAATGTCGTCTCCGGATACCAGCTCACCTCTGCCTTGATCTTATCCGGCGCGATCGCGTATCTTCTGTCGTGACCCTTGCGGTCCTCAACGTACTTGATAAGGTCCTCGGAGATGTGCTCCTTTCTCGGATCGCTGTCCGAAAGTTCCTCGCGGAGAGTCGAGATGATCGTCTTTACGATCTGGATATTCTCGCGCTCATTGTGACCGCCGATATTGTATGTCTCAAAGAGTCTTCCCTTCTCCTGCACAAGGTCGATGCCCTTGCAGTGATCTTCGACGTACAGCCAGTCGCGGATGTTCTTTCCGTCGCCGTATACCGGCAGAGCCTTTCCGTGAAGAGCGTTATTGATCATCAGCGGAATCAGCTTCTCCGGGAACTGGTAGGGGCCGTAGTTGTTGCTGCAGTTGGTGATATTGGCAGGGAACCTGTATGTGTCCATGAAAGCCTTGACCATGAAATCGGAAGAGGCCTTGCTGGCAGAATACGGGCTGTGCGGATCGTAAGGTGTCGTCTCGTAGAAATAGTCGTCCGGGTTCGAGAGTGATCCGTAGACCTCGTCCGTTGAGACGTGCAGGAATTTCTTTCCCTCCTTAAATGAGCCGTCCGGAAGCTCCCAGGCTGCCTTGGCTGCCGCCAGCATCGTGAGTGTTCCGAGCACGTTCGTTCTCGCAAATACTCCGGGATCCTTGATACTCCGGTCCACATGGCTCTCGGCCGCGAAATGGACGACGCGGTCGACGTCATTTTCCTCAAATATCTTATTGATCGCTTCTGTATCGCAGATATCGGCTTTTACAAATGTATAATTAGCGCGGTCCTCGACGTCCTTAAGATTCTCGAGATTTCCGGCGTAAGTCAGCTTGTCGACATTAATAATGCGGATCTCATCACCGTACTTTTTGAACATATAATGAATGTAATTAGAGCCTATAAAACCGGCGCCGCCTGTGACGACATATGTTCTCATATTTTCACCTCGTAATTTTTGATATATGTAGACAGTTAAAGACAGTATACCATTCAAAGCACCATCGCGCAAGAATGCTTGCCACGTCCGAATGTTGATAGTATACTATTAAAAGTTGCTTTTCAAGACAAAAGGTGCAAATTAATGGTTATTTTAGAAAACACTCCGATCACAAAGCTGAACGTTCCCGGCAACAGCTTTTACATTAAAAGAGATGATCTTCTCCCCTTTTCATGCGGCGGAAACAAAGTGCGCATTGCCCGTGAGTTCCTTGCGGACATGAAGATGAAGGGCGGGAACTGCCTCATCATGTACGGCAACAGCCGTTCGAACCTCTGCCGGGTCCTTGCAAATGCATGCCACATGGAAGGGATTCCGTGTATGATGATCTGCTCCGACGACCCGGACGGCACCCATAGAAGGACCGGAAACAGCGTCCTCGTCGGTCTTCTGGGACTGGAAATCATTTACTGCGCGAAAAACGCAATCGCCCCGGCGGTTGACGAAGCGTTCAGAAGAGCCTCTGCCCGCGGATTAAGTCCGTACTACATCTACGGCAACCGTCTCGGGACCGGAAATGAGGGATGTGCCGCCAGGGCTTACGCCAAAGCCTACGGCGAGATATGCGCCCAGGAAGAGGTCCTGGGAATTAACTTCGACTACATTTTCCACGCTTCGGGCACCGGTGCGACCCAGAGCGGTCTCGTCTGCGGACACCTTGTCCGCGGAGATGACAGAAAGATCGTCGGCATCTCCGTGTCAAGAGACAAAAAGCGAGGGACAGAGATCATAAAAAACGGAGTCACTGAGTGGTTCCGCGATGAGGGGAGGACGCTGACGCCGCAATTTGAGGATGAGATCATCCTTGCGGATGACTATCTGGCCGGCGGATACGGCGAATACAGCGAGGAGATACTCGAGATCATCCGCACGGAGTGGCGGCGCGACAGTATCTGCCTTGACCCGACATACACCGGAAAAGCTTTCGCCGGCATGCTCTCCTATGTAAAGGAGAACAACATAAAAGATAAGAACATACTCTTTATTCACACGGGAGGCACACCGCTCTTCTACGACGCTCTGGAGCTCCTGTGAACGGCTGTTGACCTGCCGTATCCCTGAAATGACTGTTATTAAAAGAGAGGAAAAATATGCTGGTTTCAATTATCATTCCATGCTATAACTCGGAAGCCACTATAGAAAAAGTCGTCACAATGGTCATGGACGAGTTCCGTCAGCACGAGGAGTACGAATGCGACTTCTTCCTCGTGAACGATTATTCACGCGACGACACGTTCGGGGCTATCACACGTCTTGCGGAAAAGTACCCGACCGTGCACGGCATCAATCTGATGCGCAACTTCGGTCAGCACAACGCTCTCATGGCAGCCCTCAACTATGCCGACGGCGACTACGTCCTCGGTATGGACGACGATATGCAGACGCACCCGTCCCAGGTCTTCAAGCTGCTTGACAAAATGTCTGAAGGCTATGACCTCGTGTACGGTCAGTATGCTCAGAAGAAAAACGGATTTTTCAAGAACCTGACCAGCAAGTTCAATGAGGTCTCATCCCGCATTCTGCTCGGACGCCCGAAGGAGATCGTTTCCAGCAATTTCTGGGTCATCACCAGAGCTGTCCGCGACGAAGTCATCCTCTACAAGAACTTCAACCCTTACGTTGACGGACTTTTCTACCGCACGACATCCAATATCGGAAACGTTATGGTCGAGCATCACAAGCGTGAAGTCGGAACATCCAACTACACGCTGAGAAAACTCATGCGGCTCTGGCTCGCCTACTTTAATTATACGGTGCTGCCGCTCCGTATTTCCTTCTTCCTGGGTGTAATTTTTTCTATGATCGGACTCGTGTCCGCTCTGGTGACCATTATCCGAAAACTGGTCACCCCCGATATGACTGTCGGCTGGGCATCCCTCATGGCCTGCCTGCTGATCTTCAGCGGCGTCATCATGCTGATCCTCGGTATTCTCGGAGAATATATCGGAAAGCTGATTCTTTCGATCAACGGTACTCCCCAGTATATCATCCGGGAGACAGTGAATCTCGACATGCCTGCTCACCGCAGACATGACGGCACAGAGAGGATGGAATCTGTCCGCTATCACGGACTGGCTGAGAACTATATAAACAGGGAACAGACCGACCGGTGGATTGAAAGGAAATAATTATGACAAATAACCTCATGATCCTCGGAGCGGGAATCTATCAGGTTCCCCTGATCCGGAAGGCAAAAGAGCTCGGTTACCACACTGTCGTTGTTAGTTACCCGGGACCTTATCCCGGATTCGACATCGCTGACGAAGTGCTCTATCTCGACACAACGGATTCGGAAGCAATCCTCAATGCGGCGAAAAAGCTGAATATCAGAGGAATCTGCACGACCGGGACCGATGTAGCCATGAGTTCCATCGGTCTTGTCAATGATACGCTGGGTCTTTCCGGAATATCCGGGCATGCCGCCCGCGTACTCACGGACAAATCTGTCATGAAAAGGGCGTTTTGGGAAGCAGGCGTCCGGACAGCCGTTTTCGAGAAAATATTCTCTCTGGACGAGGCTATCTCCGCATTCAAAAAGATCGGTCCGCCCTGCGTCATCAAGGTCACGGACAAGTCAGGCAGCCGGGGCATCATAAGGGTCGATTCGGAAGATGAGATTCCTGACGCCTACAGGGAAGCCATGGAAGTCACGAAGAAAGATTATCTGCTTGTCGAAAAATGCATCATCGGCCACGAGATTGGCATAGACGCCTTCGTGTCAGGAGGCCGCCCCGTTCTTCTCCTGCCCCACGATAAACTCATGTACAAAGGCCAATCGACAACTGTTCCGGTAGGTCACATCTTTCCCTGCGAGGCTTCTCCCTCCCTCCGTGATGATATTGAGGAACAGGTGAGAAGGATCATACTGGCCTCCGGCATGGATAACTGTGCCATGAACATCGATGCCTTCGTCTGCGGAGACGAGCTCTTCGTGATCGAAGCCGGCGGAAGATGCGGCGCGACATGCATCCCGGAGCTCATTTCCCTGTACGGCGGAATCGACTATTACGCACTTATGATAAAAGCCGCCTGCGGTCTGCCGACAGATTTTTCTCTTCAGACAGCTGTCCCCTGCATGGCATCACTCCTCTATGTGACGGAAGAACGCCGGCTTGTCTCTATCGACCTCGATAAGATAAATGCCCTCAGAGACCGGGGCATCTTCGTCTCCTTTGACTACGCCGAGGGAACACTCCTTCCGGCAATGCACAACGGCACCGACCGGATCGGCCAGGTCTATGCGCCGTGTGCTTCCAGACTCGAATTTGACTGCATCGTTAAAGAGGCTCTTTCGGCCTGCATCCTGGATTAATCTTACCCCTGCCTTCTTAAGGCGGGGGTCTTTTCATAGTGACGGATATGATGCTTGCGCCGGATACCGGAACTTCGTTACAGCCCTTCTGAACTGTCATCAGAACGCGCAAGTTCACGCAAACTGTTTTCACGACTTGCGCTTTGCATATAATTAGTAGTAAAATATATTTACTTATGACTATAAGGAGCATTGATATGATTGATTTTAATATTCCTCCGTTCACTGGTAAGGAAATCGAATACATGGAGCAGGCCGCCCGCGGCGGAAAAATCTGCGGGGATGGTCCGTTCACTAAAAAATGTCAGGCATGGATCAATGAGCGGTTCAATTTCCCGGCATCCTACCTCACGACTTCCGGGACGGCAGCCCTCGAAATGGCAGCCCTTCTCACAAAAGTCGGTCCCGGGGACGAGGTCATTCTCCCCTCCTACACATTCTGCTCCACGGCTGACGCGTTCGTACAGCGGGGAGCCACTCTGGTCTTTGTCGATATCCGCCCGGACACCATGAATCTCGATGAGAAAAAGATCGAGGCGGCAATCACGGAAAAGACAAAGGTCATAGCGACCGTCGACTACGCCGGTGTTGCATGCGAGATGGACACGATCAACAAGATTGCAGCAAAACACGGTCTCCTGGTCGTTGAGGATGCCGCCCAGGGCTTCGGCTCGACATATAAGGGAAAGCCTCTGGGAAATCTCGGAGACTTCGGCTGCTTCTCCTTCCATGAGACAAAGAACTTCTCCATGGGGGAAGGGGGCGCTCTTGTGCTGCCGGACCTCATACACCGCGATGAGGCCGAGATCTACCGTGAGAAAGGTACGGATAGAAGCAAGTATTTCCGAGGTCAGATCGACAAATACACATGGGTCGACTACGGTTCATCCTACCTTCCGAGCGATCTGAACGCAGCCTATCTCTGGGCTCAGCTGGAAAGCTATGATAAGGTATACAATGACCGCATGACGACCTGGAACACCTACCATGAGGCTTTCGAGGATCTGGAAAAAGAGCATCTCATTGAACGTCCTCAGACTCCGGAGGAATGCGAACATAATGCGCACATGTACTACATCAAACTCCGAGACATTGAAGAGCGCACTGCCATGATCCGCCACCTGAAGGAGCACGGCATCCTTGCGGTATTTCACTATATCCCGCTCCACTCCGCTCCTGCCGGTCTCAAATTCGGCAGGTTCGACGGTGTCGATGAGTACACGACTAAGGAGAGCGAGCGCCTCCTGCGCCTTCCGCTCTATTACGGTATCGGAGACGAGAACAGACAGACTGTTATACGGGAAGTTCGTGCCTTCTTCGGCTGCTGAACCGCTCTCAGGCCTTCCCCTTTGATATGAGACTCATATTCCCCCGCCGCCAGGAAGCGGGGGGCTTCCACTACTGAGATAAAAACTGATCCTGCAGCTTTCATTCCGCGGGATCCACAGGAAAGAGGATGCATATGACCTTCTTTAAAAAGCACAGAATTCCCCTTCTGCTTGTACTGTCCTCCGCGATTTTCCTCGCGCTCTACCGGCGTTTTATCTTCGGCGACGCGATCTTCATGTATACTGATCTCGGCTCGGACGGTATGTCGTCCAGTTATCCGATCATAACCATGCTGTCCCGCCTGTTGATGAACCGTGACTTTTCCGCTTTCACACTGGAATCCGGTCTGGGCAGCGACACCACCGCGACATTTCTTCAGTACATTAATCCGCTGAAATTATTCCTTCTTGTCTTCGGAAGAGATCGGTTCCACATCGGTATTCTCATTTTTCTGTATATACAGCACACTCTGACCGCCCTCCTCGGATACGGTTATTTCAGCATGCTCCTTAAAAATAAGGACGCTGCCGTCATCCCCGCCCTGATATGGGCTTATGCAAGCTATATCGTCCTCTGGGGTCAGAATTACAGCTTCGGCACGTGCATTCTGATGTTTACTCTGGTCATGTATCTCCTTCAGGGAGCCTATGACACAGGGCTGAAGAGATTTTATTTTCTTCTGATCCCCGCCCTGGCTCTCTCCCTGATATCCAACTACTATTTCTACTATATGATTGCCGCGTTCACAGCTGTGTACACACTCCTCTATACGCTGATCGCGGGCGACAGGCGGGATCTGCCAGAAAACGCAAAAAGGGAAAATCGTATACTCACAGTAGTCCTCCGGCTCATGAGGCTTCTGCTCATGGGTATTTTCTCTGTCGTAATCGGTGCTGTATCGGTACTCCCGATAATTTCATCATTCCTGACCAGCAATCGCACGGAGACTACGCAGCAGTACAGCTTTCGCATTATAACGCACCCATATGATCTTCGGACTTATCTGACATTCATCGGCAGATTTTTTTCGACCGACCTTTTCGGTACCGGCAATGCCTTCACAGGTCAGCTGAATTATTACGAGATAGCGATCCTGTTTGTCAGTGCGCTGTTCTTTTTCTCGGTCATCTACCTGCTTTTCAGCAAAAGGGGGGTAATCCCGGTCTTACTGCTCACTGCCGTGTGTGCTGCCATGCTCTATTTCCGCGGGGCGGCCTGGCTTCTAACATTCAACATTTCAGCACAGCGCTACTCTTTCATGATCTGTTTTGTGGAAGTCATCGCTATTGCATTCTTTGTCCGTGCTCTCACAGAAGGTCCCGGCAAAGTACGTCTTGCTCTGTCTGTCATCATCGCTCCTGCGGCATGCGCGGCAATACTTTACGGGCTGCATCATTTTGCCCCGCTGTTTAATTTTGACCTCTCGAGGCGGGCAGTCATTATCGCTGCAGGATCCGTTGTGTTCTATGCTCTCCTCCTCTTTCTCCAGATATTCGATAAAATCAGAGACGGAGTCAGAGTACTTCTTGTACTTACAGTATGCGCCGAACTGGTAATAGCCAATTCAGCTTCTCTGTATGAGCGTGATTACGTCACCCGCGAAGAATACGCATCGTCACTTTATAATGACGGAACACAGAAGGCTGTGGAATATTTATCCTCGCTGGACAACAGCCTCTACCGAATCAACACCTCGACAGAATATAATTATGCAAATGAAGGCATGGTCGACGGTTTCAATTCCACGACCAGCTATTCAAGTGTCAACCCCGCCAGTCTTCACACACTGAGCAGGGCACACAGGGTCAATCAGCTGTCCGACAACTTCTTCATTGTCAGCTACGGCGATTACTACCTTTTCACACTCCTCAGCGGAAAATATCTGATCACGGATAACGGTGAGGACCGCATCGGCGACTCGATGGAGACTTCTCTCTTTACTCAGGTAGATGTGACCGACACGAATAAAATATTTGTCAACAACAATTCCCTTCCGTTCGGATATCTGTATCACAATCAGATCCGCAAATCCGCGTTCGAAGACCTTGACTCGTTCGAGAGAATGAAAGTCCTCACGCAGGCTTATTACAAGACCAACGGCGGAGACGGAAACGTCTCCCTTCGGGAATATGACATTCACCGCGGCAAGTCGATGACGCTCATCGATAAGATCAGTCACATCAACAACTGCAATATTGAAAAGAACGAAGACGGCACATTTACAGCAACAGCAGCGGGTGAGGATCCGTTTTTCATAATGGCTCTCAATGATGCTCTGTCTGATGATGAATTCGAAGTTCAGTATCTTCACATCGCGGTCGACCCGGCAAAAACTGTCGGAGACGGTACCCTCCAGACGTTCATTCTGAGTGAAGCCCACCCCGATCTTGCAGACTGTGACAATGAGATCATTCCCATGAGCCGGGCGCTGCCTGATATAACCAGGCTTCTTCCCGACAGGACCAACAATATCCGCGTGGATCTCAGTGACAACAGTTCGGTAACCTTCAGGGATCTGAGCCTCATAAGGGACATAAATGCCGCACTTGAATTTCAGGATCTCAAGGCGACCGATATCAGCGATATCTCATTTGAAAATGACGTCTACAGCGCTGTTGTGAAGAACCCCGAAGAATCAGGAATGCTCTGTGTCCCGATTCCCTATACTTCCGGGTGGACGGCGACCGTGAACGGCAAAAATGTACCGGTACAGAACATAAACGGCGGTCTCTGCGGTGTCGAACTTCCGGAAGGCAGCTGCAAGGTCAAAATGACCTATCGCCTGCCATACCTCAAACTGGCGGCGACGATCTCGGCCGGAGGTCTCGCCGTGTGGCTCATCCTCTTCATTCTGCCTTTCGGGCGAAGAAAAAACAAAAACAGTCTGTTGCACAGTGATTTACGCATTAAGACCATGTGACAATTAAAGTCAGGGGGGAAAAATTGAAAAACAAAAACAGGAACGCGGACACGACTGTCTATATACTTCTGGCCCTGCTTCTCGTTGCTGCCTGGCATTTTGCCTGCGGGCTCCCATACAACCGGGGCACGGCAGATTTTCCGGTGAACTATAACCTTTTCTTATTTGTCGTCTCCATCCTCGGGATCTGTGCCGCCGCAACCATTTGCTTCCTGATTACCGATCTCATCGGGAGGAACATAACTTCCGACAGTACTCCGGCCAGGATAATGAATGCGCTCCTCGTTCCGGTCCATGTGGCGGCGGGAGCGCTGATCATCGCGCTCATTTACAAAGTCTATCTCAACGAGAACACACTGTTTCCCGGGGACGCCGCTTCCTACGCGATGAGGCACTATTTCCCGCATCCGGTCTACTTCGGTTTCATTCTTGTCCCCGCCCTTATCCTGTATGTTTTCGGCAAATTCAGTATCGGTAAAAACGGAGCCTTTCGCTTTGTGATTGCACTGCTGGTGTCGTCATTGTCGGCAGTTTACGCCTGGTGTCCCAACCCGTTCGCGGATACAGGGGCAGGTGTCCTGCATGTCGACGCCTACACTACGACAATCATCAACACCGCAAGGATGATTCCCTTTGACAGCCATCATATCAACATTTACGGTCATCAGGGCGTTATTTATCTCCCGCTGGTCAGGCTCTTCGGCAGCGACTACAGGGCTGTCACTCTTTCAATCTGTGTTTTTACTTTCATTGCGTTCATGGCTGCCTCTTATGCGGCTGATGCCCTGATCGGGAGAGACATGGTCTTTTTCTTTACAATGCTCGCAGTTCTCGGAACAACCACGCTCCTGACCCGAAGGGGGCTGTACTACCAGATCAACCCGCACAGGCTGCTCTTCCCGATGCTTGCCCTCGCTTTTCTGGCGTGGGAGTTGAAGCACCCCGGAAAAGGCATCTCTGTTCCGAGACTCATTGTCAGGTTTGTGATCACGTCGCTGGCATTTGTATGGAACTTCGAGACCGGCCTCTTCACTGCGGTTATGTTCGCGTTCTGCCTGTTCCTTAGGACGCACTACGGCGAGAAGTGGATTACATTCACAGCTTTAAAAACGTCGGCTCTGCTTGTCGTGTTCGTAGTTCTGTCGCTGGCATGCGCAGTCGGCATCGTGGAAGTTTACAACATGGCAGCCGGAGGAGGGCCCGTATCGTTCAGGCAGTTCATATATCCCCTGTTCTCCGGAACTTACAATGTCAACAACCTCAGTCTCCCGCTGCCGTCAGTCGGACATCTCTATTTTCTTCAAATTCTCCTCTTCGGTTTCACACTGCTTCCCATTCTTCGGGGAAGAACGGAGGCTTCCGATGAGGAGAGTCGGGTGGGAGTATTTGCTGTCGGTATTGCCTTATCCGGTTTCTCCTCGATGATATATTTCATCAACCGCCCTGCTTACGGGAATATGTCCATCGCGTTCATTCAGATGGCTCTGCTGGCAGGAAGCGCGGCGGACAGATTCATGGACAGAGACACTCTTTTTGAGCAAGGTGTCAGGGCATACAGACTTTGCCGCTATGTCATAGGCTGTTCCCTCTTCTTTGCTATATTCTGGATTTCCGTCGAGAGTGTGCTGTATATACAACAGGGAGTATCCTTCCGTCAGGGAGGCGGGTGGAATATGACAGCTGAGATTGAAACGCTTGAGAAGATCCGGAGTGATGTGCCTCCCGATACGTTCGCGGTCGGCATGGGCGTTCCCCAGCTGTACTATGAGCTCGGCTGGGATCCACAGATCTATCCGACAGATTTCCCCGATATGAACAAAGAAAACCTGAATTATATACGAAGTGAGCTCGCAGGCCGGAAAGCAATCCTTACGTCCTACCCTGACATCGTGCCCGAAGATTTTACTCTCCGGGAGACCTATGTCATAGGGCCGATCGAGTTCGGGTACTACACAAAATAAGGGCTGTCTCATAAGACCGGGTCCGCGCTGTATATAGCAGTCATTTGCAGATAATGTCAGCTATACACAGCGCGGACCCTTCTTAATTGCGGCAGCCCTGTTCATCTTATTCGCCCCGGTGTTCCTTATGCGCCGCGCAGGGTGCGAAGCCCTTTCCCTGCAGCACGGCTGAGATCAGCTTTAGGCTTTATTCAGTGATTAAAAATGACCGGATAGTTCTCTCGAAACCATCCTCCAGCGAATACCGGCAATGCCAGCCGAGCTTACTTATCTTGGAAGTATCCAGCATCGTGTACACATTCCTGCCTCGTCCGACATAGCCCGCATCCTCTGCTTCGATCCTCACTTTCACATCGCCCGGTGCAAGGCGGGTGATCAGCCTTGCAAGATCTCCCACAGAGCACCGTCCTTCCGGGTTCGTGACGTTGTAGGCCTCCCCCGGTTCCCCGTCGATAAGTACCTTCAGATACGCGCAGGCAGCGTCAGCCAGATAAATGAAATTTCTGGTTGCCGTTCCGTCACTCTTCATTACTATGTCACGGCCGCTAACCGCATCCGCGACAAATGACGCAAAGACTCTGTCGTCACCAAGGAGATCCATGGTCGGTCCGTAAGTGTGGGACGGCCTCACAATTTTGGCCGGCACGCCGTACTGATGGGCGTAAGAGACACACAGCGTCTCCCCTGCCCTCTTACTTTCACCGTAACAGCTGCGAAGATTCGTCGGATCATACGGTCCGAAATCGTGTTCTCCGACAAGTGGGACCTGACATGCACCGTAGACCTCGCCGCTGCTGAAAAAGAGGTATCCCTGCGATTTCTTCTCTCTTGCAAGCTCCAATGTCCGGATTGTTCCGAGTAGATTGGGACCCATGACACCGACGGGATTCGTGCCGTAATGCCTGGGGCTGGCATGGGAAGCGGCATGGATTATATAGTCGACCGGTCCGTCCACTTTGATTTCACCGGTAACATCCCCCTGAATAAAACAGAAATAATCCCGCTCCATATACTGACCGAAGCGCGCTTCCATCTTTTCCCGATTCCTCCCGAGAGCCTCTATCTGTATCCGGTCTTCCCTGTCTGCCTGTTCATTCAGATATATCATCATGAACACAAGGTAAGAGGCCAGCATTCCGTAGGCTCCCGTAATCAGTACTGTCTTTCCCCGGAGTCTCTCAAAATCTATGAGTCCCGACTCCACAATTTCTTTCATATCATCTCTGATTATAGGATTCATGCCGACTCCTTTTCAGGTTCATCAAAGTTCAGCCTCTCCTCCTCCACGACCAGCGGGCGGTCAAGAACTCTGGAATTTATGGCGAGAATATACTCGCCGAGAAGACCTGTGAAAAACAGGTTGATACCGCCGAGAAAGAACACACCGATGATGAGCGGCGCAATTCCGGAGCGGAACCAGTCCCAGTGAATGAGTTTCAGGATCGTATAAATGATTGCGACCAGGAAACTCATCCCCCCGATGGCAAATCCCATAAATGTGGCAAGACGCATGATCACTTTGGAGTAGGAAGTGATACCGTTCATAGCGACGTCATACAGGCTGTAGAAATGGTTCTTGCTCTTTCCCGCTCTCCTGTTCGGACGCTCGTAGGGAACTACCGCATAGTCGAACCCGAACTCAGCCACCATACCCCTGAAGTACGGCATCGGATCATGTATTTTTCTTACAACGTCGACAAAAGCCCTGTCAAAAAGGCCGAAACCGGTGAAATTCTCGATATGTCCTATATCTGTGATCTTTCTCAGGAACTTATAGTATTGTCGTCTCACGAAGGCCATGATCGGTCCTTCCTCTGTCTTGTTCTTGATGCAGAGGACGATCTTGTTCCCCTCCTCCCATTTATGGACCAGAGTCGGGATGAGTTCGGGCGGATCCTGAAAATCCGCATTCAGACGAATCACGCAGTCGCCTTTTGCCTGCTTGAATCCGTGGACCGGAGATCTCATCTGACCGAAGTTTCTCGCGTTGAATATCGCCTTCACGTGCCTGTCTTCTTCGCAGATGCGCCGGATGATCCTTTTTGTCCCGTCCTGCGAATGATTGTCGATAAAAATTATCTCATAATCATATTCCGGCAGCTCACTCGTTATGATCTGCGTGACAGTGTCTGTCATCGCCCGGACGTTTTCTTCCTCGTTATAGCAGGGAATGACGACAGAAATCAGTTTCTTATTTTCTTCCATATTATCTGGCAGCCTCTCTAATTCTTATAAGTTCCCCCGGACCGGGTGCGGGATCCGGACTTTCTACAGCGCTACTTTGCACATCGACAATATCAGCGGGTCAGATCCGCGGAAGTCAGTACCGCGTGTGTCCGACCGGGCGATACAGATCTCTCAGTCCGTATCCTCATCAGGTGTGAGCGGAATCAGCATATTAGCCCGCAGCTCTTCCCTCGAGAGGAACGGAGCCATATCCTCGAGCGGTGATGACACCATAGTGCCGTCCGCAAGCTTTCTCGACGCCGCTTTCGGCTCTGTCTTCTGGGTGGTAGTGACTTCGACCCGGATAAGAGCCGGGAGCGGAAGTTCCATTGCCCGGGCAAGATCTTCAGCTATAGTCTCATTCGACATGCATTCCCCGTAGGAAAAACCAAAACAGTCAGCTATTTTTCCTGTATCGGGAAAAGAGAGATCGCCGCTCTCCGGACCTATTCCGATGAGGGGTTTGCCGAAGTACGCGTTCTGAGTCTGACGAATCGAATGGTAACCGCCGTTGCAGACCATGAAGATCCTGACCGGCATATTGTTCGTCCGGATCGTCTGCATCTCCTGCATGTTCATCATAAAACTTCCCTCGCCGGTGACAAGGGTAATATCCTTCCCTTCACATGCGCGGGCCAGTCCTTCCACCGCGGGAAGACCGTAACCCATGGAGGCAGTGGACGAATTCGTGATGAACCGCTGTCCTTTCTTTATGCGGAAGGTCTGACTGCCGGCAACGCGGGAGGTCCCGCAGGATACGCAGAGAATATCATCCTCTTTCATGAGGTCTGAGAGCATGTCATAGAACCTGTAAGTGTTGGCAAGTCCGTCCGGCTGCGGACCTTTTTCACTCTCGGTGACAACGGGGTATTTCCGTCTCCACTCATGGATTCTCGCGATCCAGTCGTCCACAGCAAATATTCCGTCCCCCTCAGTGCGGTCCAAAAGCTTTGTGATGAGTTCCCTGACATCGCCGAAGACCGGAAGATCCACATGAAGGTTCGGCTTTCTGATCTCGTTTATGTCAATGTCATTGATGATCGTGTAAGCATCCCTGGCCCACGTATCGAAGGAAAAGCCGGTCTGGTGGATGCTCTGACGGCTGCCGAGCGACAGAAGAACGTCACAGTTCTGCAGAGCGAAGTTTCCTGCCCGACTTCCCGTCATACCGCTCCTTCCGGCGTAGAGAGGATGGTCCTCTTCCATGAGATCGACGCTGGACATGCCATCTATGACAGGAATACCGAGTCTGGTCACAAGTTCCTTAAAAAGATCATATGCACCCGATGCTCTGATGCCGAAACCGCCGAAAATTAGCGGTCTCTCAGCGCGCAGAAGTATTTCAAGGATTTTTGTGATCGTCTCATCCGGGATCGACGGAACATTCTTAAGACCTTCTTTCACCGGATCAAATGATTTAAGATCCTTCGGCTCCACTCTGGCTGCCTGGATATCCATAGGTACGTCCAGCCATACCGGTCCCCGTCTTCCGTATGTCGCAAGGAACATGGCTTTTTCGAGGTGATAGCGGATGTCTTCCGCTCTCTCCACCATGACCGCATACTTTGTCATTGGGGCGGCACTCTTTGTCACGTCATATTCCTGAACACCCATAGTGCGGAGATCGAGCCCGGTGCTTCTCACTGTGATCTGTGTTCTGACCTGACCGGTAAGCACGATCATGGGCAGTGATTCCATATATGCGCACAGAACGCCGGTCATGACGTTTGTGGCTCCGGGACCGCAGGTCGCGCATACGCAGGCAGGTATATTATGTATTCTGGAATAGGCCTCTGCCGCCATGGCGCAGGCCTGTTCATGGTGATGATATGTAGCGCGAAGGCGCTTTGAATGCCCGAGCGCGTCATCGAGGTGCATTGCTCCGCCGCCGGTGACCATGAACACTTCACGGACACCATGATCGGCCAGAAATTCAGCGATATAATCAGATACTTTTATCACAGTCTGTCCCCCTCATCTCTTCCAGCGGTTCTCGCACACCATCGTCTTGCCGGACTGCTGGATCGGAATTCTTCCTTCAAGGTATTCTACAGTTATGACCGCGTCATCACCGAGGTAATGGCGGTAAGCAGATACAACCTTTTCCTCGTCGATCGGAAGCTTCAGAGCATTGATCTCCAGCGTATACTCTTTCTCTCCGGTCTGGATGCACTTGGCCTGCTGTATCTGTCCTTCAAAGTTAAGCAGAACGTTCATAAATACATGGATCGACAGCGGCTCTCCCTTTGTGTTGTAAAGAAGGGAACCGCGTCGTCCGTAGATTTCGGTGAAGCATGCATGGAGCCTGCCCTCGTCGTCCCGATATTTCCGAATCTTCCCCGTATCTCCCGTATCATAGCGGATCATCGGGAATGCTCGATTGTAGAAATCTGTAACGACGATCCTGCCGAGTTCACCCTCATCCGCAGGTTCATCGCTGTCCATCTTAAGAATCTCGACATAATAATTGTAGAGGTCAATCGTATAGAGATTGCTGCCGTCAAGGCTTACCGCTACAAACCCGTTCTCGTTATTGCCATAAGAAAGGACCGGGGTAATGCCAAAAAGCTCTGCGG
Organism: Lachnospiraceae bacterium; assembly: GCA_045221675.1. Classification (GTDB taxonomy): domain Bacteria; phylum Bacillota; class Clostridia; order Lachnospirales; family Lachnospiraceae; genus Chordicoccus. Next base: position 82,959 of record JBGUWZ010000068.1, read on the forward strand.
CCTTCTTTCTCGTGCCGGCAGGAAGGGCCTCTCCCATCGTAAAGATCATCTCGACAGACCAGCCCGCTGTATCATAGCCGCTTCTCTCCACATAGTCGCACAGAGCCTGAATCGCACTTGAGTAGGCGACCAGGACCTGGATCCTCTCTCTCTTTATGCGATCAAGGATAGCTTTTACACTCTCATCTCCCATATTGGATATGTCGATCATGAGGAGATTGTTTTTAAAAGAGTGCCATCTGCTGATGGTATTCTTTCCCCTGATCCACGCGCGGAATTCGCCTCTCTTCATTCCCAGCCTGAAGCCGTTCAGTTCCATGACGGACATAAAATTCATATACACGTGGGACATCTTGTCCTTATCGGCAAGAACGGTGAACGGTGTTCCGGTAGAGCCGCTCGTGGAAAGCTTAGTCAGCTTGTCCCGGTCATCCCTGAATTCATCGCTGAGGATTCCCTCATAATGTGCGATAAAGTCTCCTTTGTTCTGGACAGGAAAATCGGTCAGAGTTCCATTTGCAGGCAGATTCCTGTAAAAATCACAGTTCTCTCCGGCGTAGGTCAGAATCTGATCCAGCCTTCTGTCCTGATATTCCTGCGTGACTCCCCGAATAATCTCACTCTTATTGACATCCAGCAGTCTCCTCATCTTTCCGCCGCGCATCATATCGAGCCCGAAGAACGCAATCCGACGAAGAACTTCTCCTGCCTGTTTCATATTGAATCCCTCCTATTACTTTGATTTTGCAAATCCCAGAACAAGCACTGCGCATATTCTCAGCGCGTTGGCCGCAAGGACCGCCACGGAGAATGTAAGCAGCGACCCGCTGCCGACAGTCATAAAAATAAGCAGACACAGCACGGCAAGATGAGCGGTCTGCAGGGTAAGCTGCCATTTTTCCCCGGTGAATGTGAGTACCAGAATAAAAAGGTAAGCCGACAGCATACTCAGGATCTGGCTTATATTGACGACTGTCACAAGCTGTCTTGTAGACTCATAAAGATCCGGATAAAAGAGCCGGATAAATATCGGAGTCGCTATCTGGCAGCACAAAAAGAAAACAAAACTGACACATAAGCCTGCCCCGGCAAAGGTCAGGAACCTTTTTCTTCCGAGCGTCGCTTTTTCACGGGTCAGATACGAAATAATAATCGTATTGATCGGGGCTATGAAAAGTACAAGCGTCTTGCCGATCAGGGAGACGACATAGTACTGCGTGACAGCTGTCCCACCCAGAGTGTTCTTAAGGACCAGACGGTCGATATTGAGAGTCGTGTTGGTCACAAGATACGAGAGGACAAGAATACTTCCCCGCTTCATGGCCAATGTAAAATACTCTGAGCGCACAAAGAACTTTTTATAGACGCTCCCGGTAAACAGAAGATATGCAAATGCAGCCGCCTCGCCGGCGAGGAAGATAAAGAACCAGCTCCCGTGCATCAGATACACGGCAAAGCCCGCAGCATACCCCAGTGAGATCAGAAGATAGTAAATGAAATACTTTTTGTAATTCAGAGTCAGCCTGTACTCGACGTCACCATAGTAGCGAAAAATCGTGATCATGATAAGAGCGGCTGTCATCACATACGAGAATATCCCCTTTACGGAATTCACTGATATGATGAGGGCGACAGCCGTGCCGACAGCTCCGAAGAGAAGCAGCATCAGATTATAATCGCCGTTCTTTACGTCACAGTCCCGCCGCATGACCAATCTGGCATTGTTAAGAGCCTGTCCGATCGATGGTCCGAGGATACTGACGAGACCCATGATATAGAGCACCGTGCCGTTGGCCTCAGCGCCCATGCGCGCGTTGAGCTGAGGATAGACGAGAAGCTGGAGCACACCGTTAAGGACGAGTGCTCCGGCGATCGTGTACACTGTATTGGATGCTATCTGTACCTTCTTACTTGAAGAGTCAACCATAAATACAATACTCCAGTTATCTTTGATATTCCGGGCAGCGATTTTCTATATACTTTCTCTTGCCGGACGCAAGGACAGGTATTTCATCGACATAGACTATATTAATATTTGCGTCCTTGCCGAGAGTCGGCAGAATGCGGCCGAGCATATCATCCACATTCATAAGGGATCTGTCACCGTTCAGGCGCAGCTCGTAGTCCTTAAGACCCGTCTGTATAAATTGATACTGCGCGACTCCCTGAACGTCCCAGAAATTATTAGTGATAATGTACGGGGTCACCGCGTGCCCGCCGGTGTCGTAGATCAGGTCGCTTCTTCTGCCGTAAAGTTCTTTGAGGAACAGCTTTTTCCTTCCGTCCCGGATTTCTGTATGGGCAACCGCCGTATCTCCGTTATCATAGCGCAGAATCGGGAACGCATAGTTCGTAAGGTCGGTAATGACCACCCGGCCAAGCTCTCCGTCCTCCGCGGGCTCATCAGAGTCCATCTTCAGAATCTCATAATAATAACTTTCGGAGTTGATATAGTAGCTGTTCGAATCTTTGAGCTGCAGGCCCATGATCCCGTTTTCCTCGTTCGAATACCATGCCTGACAGGTACAGCGGAACTGCTCCTTAAGCCTCGCCCTGACAGCGTCCGGCATAGTCTCGGAAATGGGAATAATCGCACGGACTGAGTACTTCCGCGTATCATGCCCTGTCGCGTCGATCCAGCGGCTGATCTCACCGAGAGCCGAGGAGTAACCGATCAGAACCTTCACCCTCTGCCGTCTCAGCGTTCTCATAATTCCGGCGATTGACTCGTCAGAGAGCGAAGAGCTGTCTATCATCAGAGAGTTTTCCATTTTGAGCCTCAGCCGGCTCTTTTTAACATTGTTGACCCACACGCGGATAAAAGCCATCTTCTCACCGATGGCATAACCGCCGAGCATACCGAGGAAAATGCTGTCCGCAGTATTCAGCTTTATTTTGTCAGGATCCTGGATCATGGTAAACGGAGTTCCGGTAGAACCGCTGGTCGTCATCTCGCGGCAGCCTTTTCTGTCACTGTAGGCAGAGGAGACAAAAGCGTCATAATCACCGCGCCAGGTATCCTTGTTCACGACAGGGAGATCCTTTAGTTCCACATCCTCCGGGAACTTCGAGTAAAACGCAGTCGTTCTCACTGCGTGTCCTATCAGAGCGCGGATTTTTTCATTTGTCTCATAAATCAGAGTGCCGTCATTATAGGCCCTGATATCCTGTCTGATTTTTTCTTCGATTTTTCCGCCGCGGAACCTGTCAAGGATCATGAAGCCCTGAAATCTTGCCCTCTCGGCGATATTCATATCAGATCTGCTCATAACTCACCCTCATTTCAGAGACCGGCAGCCTCTTTCATTTTCTTTGCCATAAAGGACAACTTTGCCTCGGTCATGCCGGGATAGAGACCGACCCAGAATGCATTTGCCATAATGCGGTCAGTGTTCTCCAGCGAACCGACTATGCGGCTGTTCTTCTGAACGACCGGATCATTCGTGTAGGCAGGGTGCCTTGTAAGGTTGCCCGCGAACAGCATGCGGGTCTGGACTCCGTTCTTCTCAAGATACTGGACGACCTCATTGCGGCTGGTGCCTTCCTGGCAGTGGATCATGTAGCCGAACCAGCACGGGTCGGAGTTTTCAGTTGCTTTCGGAAGGATGAAAACTTCCTCCGTCCCGGACAGCTGCTCCGTCAGGTAAGCGAAATTCTCACGCCTTCTCTGCGCGAATGTCGGGAACTTCTCAAGCTGCGCTACGCCCACCGCTGCCTGCATGTCCGTGATCTTGAGATTATAGCCGAAATGACTGTAGACGTACTTGTGATCATATCCGAGAGGAAGCGTTCCGTACTGCTTATCGAAGCGGTGACCGCAGAGATTATCACGACCAGGAGGACATATACAGTCGCGGCCCCAGTCACGAAGGGAGCGGACGATTCTGTGGAGCAGCGGGTCATTGGTATAGACCGCCCCGCCCTCGCCCATCGTCATATGATGAGGCGGGTAGAAGCTGGAGGTTCCGATATCGCCGAACGTACCGGTAAGCCGTGTCTCACCGTCCAGGGTATAGAGTGATCCCAGCGCGTCACAGTTATCTTCGATGAGCCAGAGACCGTACTTGTCGCAGAATTCTTTCACTTCTTTGATGGGGAACGGATTGCCGAGTGTGTGCGCCATCATGACAGCTTTCGTCTTATCGGATAATGCCTCCTCGAGCATGGAGCAGTCAATATTTCCCTCGGGAATCGTTACATCCACAAATACCGGGACAGCGCCATACTGGACGATCGGTGATACTGTCGTAGGAAAACCGGCCGCAACCGTGATGACCTCATCGCCCGGAAGCACCCGGCGATCGCCGAGCAGCGGGGATGTCAGCGCCATAAAGGCCAGAAGGTTCGCGCTCGATCCGGAATTGACAACGGATACCGCGCGGACGCCCAGATATCTGGCGAAATCCGCCTCGAACTTCTCCGTGAATCTGCCTGCCGTCAGCCAGAAATCCAGGGCTGAGTCGACCAGATTCGTCATCTCTTTCGCGTCATACACACGGGATGCGTAGGGGATGCGGTCCCCTTCCTTATACTCACCCTTCTTTTCATGAAAATTTGAATAATACTCTGAAACCAGTTCCAGAATCTTTTCTCTTGCCTCTTTCTCTGTAAGATTTTCGAGCATGCTGTTCTCCTCTTTTCGCTTTATAGTAAAACACCCGACCGGGCATTTATGTTCCGTTCTTTGATGCCTCTTCCGTTAAGATCCCTCTCATCTCCGTTTTGAGCTCTCACAGCAAAAAACAGATGAGTTCTGCTTCCCATTCAGACAGCGGAGCCTTACGGCATTCATCCGAAATACTCTTTTATCTCTGATTCAGTGATGCTCAAAACATCGCCGCCGGCAACATAGATTTTCGACCACTCGACCGTCTTCTCCACTGCCTCCATGATATTCCATCTGGGTCTCCATCCGAGATTCCTCTGTATCTTGTCACTGTTCAGCGCAAGGAGCCCGGCTTCGTGAGGTCCTCCGTCACCGCGGGTGATCCAGCGGGCATCACCGCCCCATGCTCTGACAAAACAGTCGGCGATCTCACCCGCGCTGGCCGTATCGCCAGTGTTGGGGCCTACGTTGTAGGCACCTGCCAGTGATTTGTCCTCGTACTGTCTCTCCGCAAGGAGCAGGTACGCTGACAGCGGTTCCAGTACATGCTGGAACGGGCGGACAGACCTGGGGTTGCGAATAATGATCGGCTCTCCCTTTTCCATCGCTCGGACACAGTCCGGAAGAATACGGTCTCTGGCAAAATCCCCTCCGCCAATTACGTTCCCGGCTCTGGCGGTCGACACTGCCGGACCTCCCGGCTCATTAAAGAAAGAGTTAACGTAGCTATGGGTAACCAGGTCCGAGCATGACTTGCTGTTAGAATACGGGTCATATCCGTCCAGAGGCTCATCTTCCGTATACCCCTCCTCGCGCTCGACATTTAGATAGACTTTATCCGTCGTCACGTTTACGACCGATCGAACCGTATCCGTCATTCTCACGCTCTCAAGCAGGTTGACCGTTCCCATGACGTTTGTCTCAAATGTATAGCGCGGCTCCTCATAAGATGTGCGGACGATCGGCTGGGCTGCAAGATGGAGTACGATCTCCGGCTTTGCCGATTTTACAGCCGCCAGCATACGCTCATAGTCTCTCACATCTCCTGTAATCGACTCCATGTCGTTTGAAAGATCAAGAAGCGAAAAAAGCGCCGGGTCCGTGGGCGGGTCCAGCGCAAACCCGGTCACATTGGCGCCGGCCATCAAAAGGATCTTTGACAGCCAGGCTCCCTTAAATCCGGTGTGACCGGTGACAAATACACGTTTTCCACTGTAGAAATCCAGATTCATAATGCTATATCTCCGTTACATAATAGTGTCCGGCATGACGTTTTTCCGCACCGCTCCGAAAACGGCGAGATTCGCTTTACCAGAGTTTCCACGGCGCTTTGCCTGTAGACCAGAGTTCTTCAAGCTTTTCTTTCTCCCGCATTGTATCCATACACTGCCAGAAGCCGTGGTGCCTGTATGCGGAGAGACCTCCGCGCCTTGCTGCTTCCTCCAGAGGATATTTCTCGAGCACTGTCGAATCACCTTCGATCAGATCGATCAGTCCCGGTTCAGCTACCATAAAACCTGCGTTGACCCAGCCTGTATCCGCAGTATTCTTTTCGCGGAAGCTGGTCACATACCCGTTGTCATGTATATCCAGATTGCCGAATCTGCTCGCGGGCTGCGCGCAGGTAATCGTTACCAGGCTCTTATGCTCCTCATGGAAGGCAAGGAGCGCCGGTATATCGATATTTGCAACACCGTCACCGTAGGTGAGCATGAAAGGACCGTCGCCCAGATACTCCGCTACGCGCTTCACGCGTCCGCCCGTCATCGTCTTTAGCCCGGTGTCCACAAGTGTGACCTTCCAGGGTTCGAGAGAATTGTTGTGAACGATCATCTGATTGTCCCCGCGGGTGAAATCAAACGTAACGTCGCTGTTGATGAGATAATAGTCGGCGAACCATTCTTTAATGACGTGCTGCTTGTAACCGCAGCAGATAACAAACTCATTATACCCGTAGCTGGAATACATCTTCATGATATGCCAGAGGATCGGCTTCTCTCCGATCTCAATCATGGGCTTTGGCTTCAAATGGCTCTCTTCGCTGATCCGGGTACCGAACCCGCCTGCAAGAATAACAACTTTCATACATATACCTCTAATCGAAATGCCTGCTCTTCACAAAATACCGGATAAGCAGAATAAGGAACAGGATGACCAGAACTGTCATACCGGCAATGATGGCTCTGAAAATCTTCTTTATCTTCTCGACCTTCTCACCGGCACTTTTCTCCGCGTCAGTCATCTTCTGTCCTGGTTTTTTTTCTGATGTATCGTTCACAGCGGTCTTATCTTCACCCTCTTCGACCGTATCCGCTTTTTCTGAATCCGCCTCTTCCTTTTTAGCTCTCTCGGCCGCTTTCGCCTCTTCCTCGAGCTTTTTCTCGTAGGCATCCATGTTCTCTTTTGTCAGAGTGACAGCTCCCAGAGAGCAACCGTTCAGAAGATATGTCTTCCGCAGCATGGCTGTCCCGTCCGCATCATACTCTTCTACAACTTCCTCCAGATCCGAAAGCTTCATCCCCTTCGGCACGACGACCCTGTTCTTTCCGCCCTCGCAGTACTCAGCGGGCAGGACTTCACACATCTCAAAATTGTCATATCCGTAGTTGAAGAGATCCACATGGTCAAAAGCCGCTTTGGGCGCGTCAACGGCATGCAGGGTTACACAGATGAGAGTGAATCCGTCTCTGCTCGCCGCGTTCACCAGAGTGTTCTGCGCCGCGTCGGTATAGCCTGTCTTGCCGCCTATGAGGCCGCTGTACATAAAATCTTTGCTGAGCAGCAGCGGATCGTGGTTCGTGACAGATCTCTCTCCGCTCATATTTGTTGCCGGAATCGTGTAGGATGCCGTCCCTACGATCTTTCTGAAATCCTCTCTCTCAACAGCAGCGCGCATTATAAGCGCCATATCGTGGGCGGTCGTGACGTGATTCGGATCCGGCATACCACAGGCATTAGTAAAATGAGTGCCGGTGCAGCCGAGCTCTGCCGCCCGGGCGTTCATCATAGCCGCGAAATTCTCGATGGATCCGCCGATATACTCACCCATCTGGGTCGCCATATCATTGGCGGACGCGAGCATGGTCCCGTAGACCAGCTGCTCAAGTGTGAATACTTCACCGACTCTTGTCCCCTGATTGGCACTGCCTCCCACAGCATAGTTGACACCTGTCTGCGTCATCGTGACCGGGTCGGACAGATTGCCGTTCTCCAGAACCACCAGCGTTGTCAGAACTTTGGTGATCGATGCCGGAGGCATCTGCTGATCCATCGATTTGTTAAAGAGGACTGTTCCGGTCGACGCTTCAATCAGAACACCTGTTGTCGAATTTATGTCCTCGGCCTGCGGCCATCCCGCCGTAGCGTTCGTCGTGACGACCGATGGATCCGCCGCCGCGGATACCGGCTGCGGATACAACGACAGACACGCGCATATCACACCGAGGACTGCCGCAAGTCTTCTCAAAAAACGTTTCATAGATCTCCTCCCGCATCCGGCTCAGAAGCTGCGACCGGCTCGCCGAGGCCATTCTGCACGGCATCGACGAGGGCTGCAAGTGCTTCCTCCTCATCGGGACCGACGCATATGATTTCGATCTCGTCTCCGCATTTTACACATGCCGCAAGCACAGAAAGGACACTCTTGGCATTGGCTGTGGCATTTCCGAACGTAAATGTAATTGTACTGCGGTAATTCATCGCTTCCTTACAGAAGACTGCTGCAGGTTTCAAATGAAGGCCGGTAGGGTTCATTACTGCTACCTTTTTACTGACCATAGTATACTCCCTTTCCAAAACTTCACATCCGCCGTTACCCGGCTTGTTGAAACAGAATTCCAGGCACGCCCGTGGAACGTCGTATGTATCTTAATCGCTCAGCTGACTTATTATGACGCCCACGGTGACATCCTCGACGAGACTGCACCCCTCCGGCAATTCAACACTGACCGGAACTTTCTGCCTTCCGATCATCAGATCGGAGAGGTCTATACTCACTGTCAGATCCTGGGCCGACAATCCGTCAAGGACTTCGGGCGATCCCTGTATCTTGATCTCAAGACTGCTGGATTCAAATACACAGCTGTTGCCTTCAGCCAGACCTTCCATATTAATATTTCTGGTCTCAACGGTAATTGACCGGCTGTTGGCGGGCAGGATCTGCACGCTGACGACTGCTGTTGTACTGGTCTGCGACGCAAGGGAAAGCCCCTCCGGGAGTATCCGCCTGATATCTATCTTGACACTCACATCAGAAACCTTATCCGTCACATCGACCATTCCCGAATCGGAAGTTATTGTGATCACATTTCCGTTCTGTGCCAGAGCGTCAAGCACTGCGCGACTTCCCACAACAGACAGAGTAGATGGTGTCACGGCAATATTGCCGACAGTATAACCGGGAGCGGGCTCACCGCTCGTCTCCACTTTAAGAGTAACTCCGGATCTCACAGCGTAAACTGTGACATGTACCGTCATCTCCTCCTCTGTCACGTTCATGGACAGATAGGACATCTGTGTGTCCGTTATCTGCTCACCGTTCTTGTCAGTTATTCTGATGACGGGCTGCATATCTTTGTCTGTGCGTATTCCGGTGACATCTACGATCGCATTGACCCGCTCGATCTTGTCGATCAGTGTTCCCGGTCCGCGGATAGTTACTGTCTCAGGCTCGACCGTCATCTCCCCTACCTCGAACCCGTTGGCAGGAGTTGTTCCCGACTCTGTCGCGTTGATGACGAAATCCTTGCTGACCATCTCTTCTATGTCAATATTAATATTTCTGGGAGAGGCGGTCAGATTCTCGGATGAGATCCTCGGGCTGTCCACAGAGAGCGGCACCATGACCGGATCCGTCTCCAGACTTATGATCTGTGTGAGATCCGCCGTGACGTTGATTCTGGATGCATTCAGCGATTCCACAAGAGATCTGTTCCCTCTGACAGTCACGGCGATCGTGTCGTAACCGTCGGAAATTTTATAGGACAGTCCCATACTCTCGATATAGGACGTATTGACTACATTCACCGGCACATCATATATGATCCTGGTGACCACCGGATCATTGATATTCATGATGATCAGCCAGATAATGATCGCACCGGCAAGGGAAGCCATTTTTAGTGTCATATTCTGAAAAAGCTTAGCATTCTCCATCCACTCTTTCATTGGTCCCTCCTGCTCTTCCAGATACGGAACTTCTTCTCATCGCTCTCATTCATCCTGTCCTTCTGGACCATATGGAGCATCTCGCGGAGATTACTGGTCATGACACCGGTGTAAAGCTTTCCCATATAGGCATATGAGATACGGCCTGTCTCCTCGGAGACAATTATCGTAAAACTGTCGCTGACCTCGCTGATGCCCACGCCCGCCCTGTGTCTCGTTCCGTATTTCTTGCTGATAGTAATATTCTCGGAAAGCGGCAGATAGCATGTTGCCGCAACGATGCGCTCTCCGCGCATAATAACAGCGCCGTCATGAAGCGGCGTGTTATGTTCAAATATATTCGTGATCAGCTGACTTGATACCAGGGAATCGAGCATGATACCCGTATTGATATACTCAGTCAGAAGAATGTTCTGCTCAATGACAATAAGGGCACCGGTCCTGGCCTCGGACATCTCATTGACGGCTCTTATGACTTCATTAATAAAAAAGTCCGAGTACCGGTCCTCAGTATTCTGCTGAGTGTCGAACGGGAAAAGAGACATTAAATAATTCCGTTTGCCCAGAGACTCAAGCGCTTTGCGAAGTTCAGGCTGAAAAATGATGACCAGGGCAATGAGGGCAACGGACGCAAGCCGTGACGTTATGAACAGTATCGCGGACAGCTGAAGCATCCATGCTATCACTATGAAGAGGATGACAAGCACTATACCCTTGAGAAGAGTGTAAGCGCGCGTCCGCTGTACCCAGTCCATAAAAAAGTACAGAAGAACTGCAATTATTAATATCTCCACCAGGTCATTTAGCTGAACATGCGGCAGATACAGCCCGGACATGAATCCGGTAATCTGTTCAAAAAAAGCGGACAAGACAGTTCCTCCTTTTCTTAATACTCAATGCATGCTCTTAAGGGACGCCGGAGGCGCGGGGATGACCCCCATCCTGTTCCGACCGGACGGAATCACAGGTCTCTCAGGGAATCTTCCAGTTTCTTCTCGAAGTCAATATCCTCGACTCCCGGCAGTGATACCTGCGGGATGTCTGTCTCCGCGGGGACGCTGCTCTGTGTCTGATCATTCTGATAGACCGGAAGCTTTCTCTTATAGGCATAGGCTTTGGGGATAGCTTTTACATAGTAATAATACTCATCATCCTCGAACTCCACTTTCTCCGTTCTCCGGTAATCCAGAGACAGGAAGAAGAAATTCAGGATCAGCGCGACAAGCACGGCAGCTACCGCTCCTATGACTGTCGATACTGTGTCAAATGTCGTCTGTACTACAACATTGCCGAGAAGAATAAAGAATACATAGACAGCGGCACCGACCAGGATCGCGGCTTCAAAAGCGAAATCAAATCCAAGCCTTCTCACCGCGTAGACAATAATGACCACTCCGGCGAGAGCCAGAATGTTGATGACAATGGAACTGTCCGAGACTATGCCGCCGAGCAGAACAGTGAGCCGTTCAACATACTCTGTCTGTTCCAGTTTGGACAAAGCCTCCGCTCCTGTGACAAGAGATTCCAGCGTATAATACACAACGCATCCTGAGACTATCGACAGGAACGACGCGGGAGTCTTTCTGAGTCCGTAGCAGATCGGAATCAGAGCGGGAAGACCGAAATACATGGCGATCGGCATGAAAATGAATGCCAGGGAATCGTCCGGCACGAAGCGCAGGAAGAGACACAGAAGTACTGTCAGGATCACCGCTGTGACAATACCGGCGTCAATGCCCATTCGAAATGCCTGACCGATAATAAAAACTCCGCATGTAATAGGAATGATTCTCAGCGGAAGGATCGAGCAGAGCAGCGATACGACAATAATGACAAAGATATTGGAAAATATACCTCCCTGCGTGAAACAGCTGCGTATCCAGAACAGACATAAAAGCGTCAGCGCTGTCTTCAGTACGATATCCACGTAGACTGTATATGTGGCGTACACTTCTCTGATTTTTTCCTTGAATTCAAGTATCGTTGTCATCAAAAGTCCCCTACCTTTATTTTAATATGGCCGATGTTCTGAGGTAAATCGCGATCTCTGATCGCGCGCGCCGCCGATCTGTCACTGCATGCGGGAAATTCTCTCGAGCGCAGTCAGGTATTCCTTCACATTTTTTTTGGCTCTGTTATACCTGATCACTGATGAAATATATACTCCGGCAAAATACGTACCGATCAGCACTATATATCCTATCAGGATCCAGGAAAACAGTACCCGGAGGTTCATAGAATCGATATTATCGAGAAGAAATTCCACATTGCCCGCTATGATAAGGCCGAGAAGAAGACCGTAGCCCAGCGTCGTGAGGATCCATGTCTTGATGAGCTGCAGGGCTGTGTAATCACTGCGGTAATACTTCCGGATCCTGAAATCTTCCGCGCCCTCCCCATTCTCGTATCTCGCAAGTCTCGTCATAAGACGGACACGTTCCTGATCTATCATAATTCACCTCATATTCATTCCGCGCGCATCCGGTCGGACGTTAAGAACGCCTCGGCGTTCCTGCCGCGCCGCACAGGGAGCGAAGTTCGTTCCCTGCAGCCTAATTTCGTGCACAACGAAAAATCCCCGCAATGCACAGAGTTATTAGTATGATACCATGAAACCTGCTCCAATGCAAACTGCAAGGAAGTATATTTCGTCTATTCCCGTCTTTCGCAGAACGGCGGATGCTGCATCTATGGTCGCCCCGGTCGTGTAGATGTCATCTATAAGGACAACTCTTTTCACTCCCCGGCAGTCTCCGTCTGCCGCGAACGCGCGGATCATATTTTGAGTCCGATCTTTAGCGGACAGCTCCTTCATACGGCCAGTTTCCATCGTACGGAACAATATATCCGTTCTGGTAGGGATACCGCTTTTTTCGGAGACCGCCTCTGATATGATCCTGGCCTGATTATATCCCCGTTCCCGGGCTCTTTGAGGATGCAGCGGAATCGGAATCAGACAGTCGGGATTCCAGTACATGAGCTCTGATCGGGCATTTTCGAAGATCAGGTGCCCGAACACCTCCCCATACTCACGTCTCCCCTTATATTTCAATTCGGATATCGCTCTCCTCATTGTCCCGTCATATATATAAATGCCGAGACCACAGTTATACAGATGATCCTCCTTTTCGCAGTCGGGACAGAGCTCGTCAAAATCCTCGATCGGCTTCCCGCACTTTCTGCAGCGCTTTGCCTCAATGACCGGCAGCCGAAGGCGGCATTCGGGACAGATTTCAAGACCGAACGGAGCCGGCTCACCACAGATCGGACATCTGGGCGGATATATGAGATCAATCAGTTTTTTTCTGCTAAAGTGAAGCTTCATTTACTCTCCTCACCGGATAATTCAAGAATGCGCTCCGACAGAGATGTAAACCTCTCTTTCTGTCGGACATTGCCTATCATCCCGCGGACAGTATCCTCACTTCCGAGAATCATGACACATTTCTTTGCTCTTGTCACGGCAGTGTAGAGCAGGTTCCTTGTAAATAGCATCCTGGGACCGGTCAGCAGCGGCAGTATGACAGCGGGATACTCGCTTCCCTGGGACTTGTGGATAGTTACCGCATAGGCGAGTTCAAGCTCCTCGAGATTTCCGAACGGATAATCGACATAGCGTCCCTCGTCGAACTCAATGGAGATTGTCTGCGCAAAATCATTGATTTCCCTTATTATTCCCATGTCTCCGTTGAAAATGCCCTCCCCGATCTTAACGGCGATACCGTATTTGCCGCGTATCTCCCATCCGATCTGATAATTATTCTTTATCTGCATTACCTTGTCCCCCACGCGGAAGATTCCGTCCCCGAATGTCTTCTCTGCCTTATCTTCGGAGGGCGGATTCAGGTATTCCTGAAGAATTCTGTTCAATCTTTCCACGCCGAGAAGGCCCTTTCTCATAGGAGTGAGGACCTGAATATCGTAAGGCTGGGCACTTACGTAACGCGGCAGCCTGTCCCTTACAAGCTCTATAATATTACTGATGATGAGATTGGTATCCGACCGGCCAAGAAACAGGAACTCCTGACTTTTTGTCGTCAGCGGAATCTGCTCCCCATGATTGATTTTGTGGGCATTGACGATAATATCAGAATTCTGAGCCTGCCGAAAGATCCTTGTCAGGCGCACGCTCGGGAACACATCCGCTTTCAGCATATCCGCAAGGACCGCGCCGGGTCCAACGGAAGGCAGCTGATCCACATCGCCGACAAGTACCAGTCTTGTTCCGGGAGGTATTGCGCTCAGAAGAGAGTGCATGAGAAAAATGTCCACCATCGACATCTCATCGATAATGATAACGTCCGTCTCAAGAGGGTTCGACTCGTTCCTCTCGAATCTGACGATCTCCCTGTTATCATCATCCGGCGCCGAAGATACTTCAAGCAGCCGGTGAATCGTTGAGGCCTCGTAGCCGGTCGTCTCCGTCATCCGCTTTGCCGCTCTTCCGGTAGGTGCCGCCAGGCGGACATTAAGATTCTCGGACGCAAAGTAGCGGAGCATTTCATTGATCGTAGTGGTCTTCCCTGTTCCGGGACCGCCGGTCACGATCAAAAGACCGTTCTTTGCGGCGCAGAAGACAGCCTTTCTCTGCTCTTCCTCCAGCACGATGCTGCTTTTTTTGTACAACTTCTCCATTCGGGACCTGATTCCCTCATCGTCACGGGAAATACAGATATTGAGATCATGCAGCATCCTTGCAGTGTTCAGCTCAAGATAATAATACCTGGCAAGATATACGATTTTTCTCTTTCCCGAACCGGCTGATCTCTCAGCCTGATCTTCCGCGTAAAAGTCTTCCCCGAAAAAATCATCCGCATCATAATCCACACTATCCGGTGACGAAGTATACACTTCTTCCTGTTGGTCCGCATGGTCACGAATAATGATTTTCCTCTCCATGGAAAGCGCTGTGAGCTGATGCTCCACATCTCCGTCAGGCACCCCGAGCATATCCGCGCAGCGCGCGATCAGCTGCCAGGCCGGCAGGTAGACACTGCCCTCACCTGCCGCAAGTCCAAGAACATACAGTATCCCGCACCTTATCCTGTATTCCGAATCTGCCGCAATACCGATCCTTGCGGCTATACTGTCCGCAGTCTTGAATCCGACACCGTTTATATCTTCTGCCAGCCTGTAAGGGTTCTCCCTCAGGATCTGATACATCTCCTCGCCGTAAGTCTTGTAGATCCTGACCCCCAGCGACAGCGAGATACCGTACTTCTGGAGGAACAGCATGGCAGATCTCTTGGCCCTCTGGCCGTCGAACTGCGCCGCGATTTCTCTGGCTTTGCGCAGGCTTATGCCCCTGACTTCCGCCAGCCTCTCAGGCTCCGTTTCCATCACCCGGAGAGTCTCATCACCGAACTTTTTCACTATTCTGGCGGCCAGAGCCATACCGATTCCCCTGATGGCTCCGGATCCCAGATAGCGCTCTATCGCTTCACGGTCCTCCGGCTCCCTCATTTCATATCGCTCCACTTTGAATTGATCGCCGTAGGAGGCATGGGCTGTCATATGTCCGAAGGCTTCGATCGACTCACCTTCGTTTATTACCTGAAAAAAGCCGACTAATGTCAGCTTTTTTCCGTCCGTGTGCAGACTCAGCACCGTATATCCGTTTTCTTCGTTTCGATAGATGATATGGTCAACAACACCTTTTACTGATTCTTCCTGCATTTATCTCTCCATGCGGCTCAGCTGCTCGATCTTCTCCGTATACAGTCCGCAGCCCTCGGCGACGGCACACTCCGGATTCTCCGCAGTCATGGCGTTAATTCCGGTCCGATCCTCGATCAGTTCCTCGAATCCCTCAAGTCTCGCACCTCCGCCGGTGAGGACAATACCTCGCTCGACAATATCGGCGGAGAGCTCCGGAGGAGTCTTCTCAAGAACACCGTGAATCGTCTCAACGATCTCTGTGGCGGCTTCACCGCAGGCCTGCCGGACCTCCTCCGATGTTATGGAGATTGTCCGCGGAAGTCCCGTGATGACGTTCCTGCCTGTGATCTGCATGGACTCGGAATTCGGGCGGCTCGTGACTGTACCGATTTTTATCTTGATTTCTTCTGCAAGGCCTTCCCCTATGAACAGGCTGTGGTTCCTCCTCACATAGCGCGCAATAGCTTCACTGAAAGTATCTCCGCCGACACGCACAGTGCTGAGTATGACCGGTGCCCCCAGAGATATGACCGCGACGTCTGTCGTGGCTGCCCCGATGTCCGCGATCAGGTTGCCTACCGGCTTGGTAATATCGATTCCCGCACCGATAGCTGCAGCCACAGTCTCCGCGACGATGGTAACGTCTCGGGCACCGGCCTGAAAAGCCGCTTCCTCGACCGCCCGCTTTTCTACCTCAGTGACACCGCTCGGGACGCATATACTTATATAGGGCTTTCTGAAAGCTCTGCGTCCGAGAGCCCGCTGGATGAAATGCTTGAGCAGCCTCTCGGTAACGGAATAGTCCGAGATGACACCCGCCTTGAGCGGGCGTATCGCGACAACGTTGCCCGGAGTCCGCTCAATGAGCTGGCGAGCCTCCTCACCGAAGGCAAGTATCTTGTCCGTATCCTTGTCGTACGCGACGACTGTCGGCTCATTAATGACAATTCCCTTTCCTTTTGAATAGACCACCGTGTTGGATGATCCCATATCAATGCCGATATCTGTGACAGGCATATATTCCTCCTTATGCTGCCTTATTCAGCCATTTCCGGGTTCTTTCCCTCATCTGCCTCTTCCGGGGCCTGTCCTTCGACTGCCCCTCCCCGGCTACTTCTCTCGGCTGCCTTTTTCAGTTCCTTCTTAATATACAATCCGGTGTATGAGCCCTCGCACTCCGCAACTTCCTCCGGAGTGCCGCTGGCAACGACCGTGCCGCCCCGGTCTCCGCCCTCAGGGCCAAGATCGATAATATAGTCGGCGGTCTTTATGACATCAAGATTGTGCTCGATCACGACAACTGTGTTGCCGTCCTCCGTAAATCTCTGCAGAATATCAACCAGCTTGTGAACATCCGCAAAGTGAAGACCTGTCGTAGGCTCATCGAGGATGTAAATCGTCTTACCGGTCGACCTTTTTGAAAGCTCGGTAGCCAGTTTGATTCTCTGAGCTTCACCGCCTGACAGTTCTGTGGACGGCTGTCCGAGACGAATATAGGACAGGCCTACATCGTAGAGCGTCTGTATCTTATTCCTGATTCTCGGCAAATGCTCAAAGAATTCAAGAGCTTCCTCTACAGTCATGTTAAGCACATCATAGATGCTCTTTCCTCTGTACTTAACTTCCAGGGTCTCCCGGTTGTACCGCTTTCCATGGCACACTTCACACGGGACATACACATCCGGAAGGAAGTGCATCTCTATTTTGACGATTCCGTCGCCCTGACAGGCCTCGCAGCGCCCGCCTTTCACATTAAATGAAAAGCGGCCTTTCTTGTAGCCCCGGACCTTGGCATCCGTAGTACCGGCGTAAAGGTCACGTATCATATCGAAGACACCGGTATACGTTGCCGGATTGGACCGCGGCGTGCGGCCGATCGGCGACTGGTCAATATTGATGACCTTATCGAGATTCTTGATGCCGTAGATTTCCTTATGTTTGGCCGGTATCTCGTGGGCACGGTTCAGATCTCTCGCGAGCCTCTTGTAGAGAACTTCGTTGACCAGCGAGCTCTTCCCCGACCCGGAGACGCCCGTGACACATGTGAACACGCCGAGAGGAATATCTGCATCAAGACCTTTCAGGTTGTTCACATATGCGCCGCGCACTTTGAGCCATCCCTTCGGCTCCCGCCTGGATGCCGGGACAGGTATGAAGCTCTCACCTTTCAGATATCTGCCGGTGATGGACTCAGGGCACGCGATAATATCATCCACAGAGCCGATCGCGACGAGCTTTCCGCCGTGCTCTCCCGCGCCCGGACCGATATCCACGATACAGTCGGCAGCGCGCATTGTATCCTCATCGTGCTCGACGACGATCAGGGAATTTCCCAGATCTCTCAGATTTTTCAATGTATTCAGAAGCTTGTCATTATCCCGCTGATGCAGACCTATACTCGGCTCATCCAGAATGTAGGCGACGCCGACCAGACCGGATCCGATCTGAGTTGCGAGCCTTATCCGCTGGGCTTCACCTCCGGACAGGGTCCCCGTAGCTCTTGACAGAGTCAGGTAATCAAGCCCAACATCCCGAAGGAAAGACACGCGGGCAATGATTTCCTTCAATATCTGACGTCCGATCGCCTGCTGTGTCTTGTTGAGCTTCAGTTTTTCAAAATAATGAAGAAGCTTCGTGACCGAATAGTCGGTCACCTGCGTGATATTTTTATTGCCTACCGTGACAGCAAGAGCTGACGGTTTGAGTCTCTGACCGCCGCATGCATTGCATGGGGAAATCTGCATGAACTTCTCATACTCACCCTTAGACCAGTCAGAGCTCGTCTCCCTGTATCTCCGGTTAAGGTTCTCAATGAGTCCCTCGAAGGCTATATCATACACGCCGGTGCCTCTCTGACCGGTATAGTGGACCTTGACCTTATGTCCTTCTGTTCCGTAGACCAGAATTTTCCTGATGGCGGGCGGGTACTT
The DNA here is from genome assembly GCA_045221675.1 of Lachnospiraceae bacterium. GTDB lineage: Bacteria > Bacillota > Clostridia > Lachnospirales > Lachnospiraceae > Chordicoccus. The sequence continues at coordinate 101,319 of JBGUWZ010000068.1, forward strand.
GTTCCAGGGCGTGTCAAGGTCGAATCCGTACTCCTGACCGAGCGCAGCCAGAGTGGCATTGGTAAAGGAGCCGCCTTCATTTGCACTCTGCCAGCCCATAGCCGTGATTGCGCCCTCGTTGATCGACAGCTTCTTGTCCGGAACGATAAGGTCGATATCGAATTCCATCTTGTAACCGAGACCCGCACACACGGGACAGGCTCCGTAGGGATTGTTGAAGGAGAAGCTTCTCGGCTCGATCTCCTCAATGCTGATCCCGCAGTCGGGGCATGCAAATGCACTGCTCAGCGTAATCACATTCCCGTCCATTGTATCGACCATGCATAGGCCTTCCGAGAGTCCGAGAACGGTCTCGATCGAATCCGTGAGCCGCTTTTCAATACCCGGCTTCACGACAAGACGATCGACGACGATCTCGATATTGTGCTTGATATTCTTATCAAGCGCGATCTCCTCAGACAGGTCGTACATGTTCCCGTCCGCCATGACACGAACGTAGCCGCTCTTTTTGGCCTGCTCAAATACCTTCTCATGGCGGCCTTTCCTTCCGCGGACGACCGGGGCAAGCAGCTGGATCCTGCTCTTTTCCGGCAGCTCCATGATCCGGTCGACCATCTGGTCTACCGTCTGCTTCTCGATCACACGTCCGCAGTTCGGGCAGTGAGGGATACCGATCCTGGCATAGAGCAGACGCAGGTAATCGTAGATCTCCGTGACTGTTCCTACTGTAGAACGAGGGTTTCTGTTGGTAGATTTCTGATCAATGGAGATGGCGGGCGGCAGGCCTTCAATGCTCTCCACATCGGGTTTCTCCATCTGACCGAGGAACTGTCTCGCGTAGGATGACAGCGATTCCATATATCTCCTCTGGCCTTCGGCGTAGATCGTATCAAATGCCAGCGAACTCTTGCCGGACCCCGAAAGCCCGGTCAGGACGACCAGCTCGTTGCGGGGAATGTCGACACTGAGGTCCCTGAGATTATTTACATTTGCACCGCGGATGCGGATAAATTTCATATCTCTCATATATAATTCTTTCTCCTGCCGATCCGGCATACCGCGCCAGGGAATTATTCCTCGCTGAGCTTGAGAACATTTAAGAACGCGTCCTTCGGAATATCTACACTTCCGATTGTCCGCATCTTCTTCTTTCCTTCCTTCTGCTTCTCCAGCAGCTTTCTCTTACGGGAAATATCGCCGCCGTAGCATTTGGCAAGGACGTCCTTGCGGAGCTGACGGACAGTCTCGCGCGCAATTATCTTCGAACCGATGGCAGCCTGGATCGGAATGTCAAAGAGCTGTCTCGGAATCTCTTTCTTAAGTTTCTCGCACATCTTTGAGCCGCGCTCGTACGCGTTGGGAGCGTACACGATAAAGGACAGGGCGTCCACCGCCTCGTGATTGACGAGAATGTCCAGCTTGACCAGCTCGGATCTCTCGTAGCCGATCGGCTCATAATCAAATGAGGCGTAGCCTCTCGAACGGCTCTTCAGAGCGTCAAAGAAGTCATAGATGATCTCATTGAGAGGCATCTTGTATGTGAGGACAGCGCGGGTCTGCTCAATGTACTCGGTACCCTCGTAGATACCTCTTCTCTCCTGGCACAGTGTCATGATGGAGCCGATATACTCGGTCGTGACCATGATCTCCGCTCTGACATAGGGCTCCTCCATGTACTCGATTTCCGACGGTGCCGGAAGATTGGACGGATTCGTGAGTTCGATCATCGTCCCGTCCGTCTTATATACCTTATAGATAACGGACGGAGCTGTCGTGACAAGATCCATATCATACTCTCTCTCGAGCCTTTGCTGGACGACATCGAGGTGAAGCAGGCCAAGGAAACCGCAGCGGAAACCGAAGCCGAGAGCCTGGGATGTCTCCGGCTCGTACTGCAGGGCAGCGTCGTTGAGCTGCAGCTTTTCAAGGGCATCACGAAGATCCGGATATTTGGCCGAATCCGCCGGATAGAAACCGCAGTAGACCATGGGCTGGGGCTCCTTATAGCCCGGCAGCGCTTCGCTGCATGGCCGCATAGCCTCAGTGATCGTGTCACCGACACGGGTGTCGCGGATCTCCTTGATGCTGGCTGTCATATATCCAACCTCGCCTGCGCTGAGCTCCTCGCACGGGATAAAGCGCCCCGGCGAGAAATATCCCACCTCGACGACTTCAAACTCGGCACCTGTCGCCATCATGCGCACTTTGGTCCCTCTTCGCATTCGGCCGTCCATTAGGCGGCAGAAGACAATGACACCGCGATAAGAGTCATACAGTGAGTCAAAAATGAGGGCTTTCAGCGGCTCATCCGGATCTCCGTCCGGAGCAGGAATCTTCTGAACGATCTCCTCCAGGACTGCATGCACGTTCTCACCGGTCTTGGCAGAGATGCGCGGAGCATCCATGGCCTCTATGCCAACGATGTCCTCGATCTCCTGCGCTACATCATCAGCGTGAGCGCTGGGCAGATCGATCTTATTGATGACAGAAATGCACTCAAGGTCGTGGTCCAGGGCGAGATAGACATTTCCCAGTGTCTGAGCTTCCACGCCCTGGGTCGCGTCAACGACGAGAACCGCCCCGTCGCAGGCAGCCAGAGATCTCGACACTTCATAATTGAAGTCGACATGGCCGGGTGTATCGATCAGGTTGAAAATATACTCCTCCCCATCATCCGCTTTATAGACCGTGCGGACGGTCTGCGCTTTGATGGTTATGCCGCGCTCACGCTCGAGGTCCATGTTGTCGAGGACCTGCTCCTGCATTTCGCGCTCAGTCAAAAGACCGGTCATCTGAATGATCCGGTCCGCAAGAGTGGACTTGCCATGATCTATATGGGCTATGATACAAAAATTTCGGATTTTACTCTGATCCATGTAGACTCCTTATGCGGTGCGGCCTTCGCCGCGTGATGTATGGATGATTGTAGCAAATTGCGCTGTCATTTTCAATGCTGATCACACGGAGATAGTCGTTGCCTCCGGGATAAATTTTCGCGTGTACAGGACCAGCTCGTCCCCCTCCTCGAGGCGGGAATCCCCTCGCGGGGTGATGATCCTGCCCTCGCGCTTTATCATGACGATATATGTCTGGCGGGAAATGTCGAGGTCACGTACCCGCCTGCCAATGTAGGGATGCTGACCTTTCAGGATGATGCTCTTCAGATCAATGTCCACATTCTCCTTGTGGCCTTCCGCCGCTACGACCAGCGAATCGCCGGACACAAGGACAGTATCCGGATTAGGCACGATGACTATGTCGTCACGTCTCACTGCCGCCACCACCATTCCGCTGGGAAGGCCCAGATCCTTTATAGAGCAGCCCGACCACTTGTCCTCGTGTCCGAGGCGCACCTTAATAAAGGAGACATCCATCTCCGAGGCGATCTCGGCGGTCTTCTGAATTTTTGCGTACTGCTCAACAAAGCCGGCAGAAATAATACCTGTCGGAATAGCGATCATGCCTGCACCGATTAATGTGATGACTATGCCGAGCATCTGCCCGGCGGTCGTCACCGGGTAAATATCTCCGTAGCCGACAGTCATCAGTGTGGATGTCGCCCACCATATCCCGGAGAATGCATTTTCAAACACATCCGGCTGGGCCTCATGCTCCAGACTGTACATGCACAGACTCGAGGCGACCATAAGAATAACGACGATGAAGACCGATGAGAGCAGCTGCTGTTTCTTGTTCACGATGACTTCCGTGATGACGTTCAGGGAATCATAGTAGGCGTTGATCCGGAAGAGTCTGAATATGCGCACGACCCGGAACATGCGGAAAGCGATTGCCCCCTCCGGAAAGAAAAACGGAAGGTAATACGGCAGAAACGACAGAAGGTCCACGATTCCCGTGAATGAGAAGACATACTGAAGGATAGCTTTCCACTCCGGACCATCCTCACAGAGATAGCGGGCAGTGTAGACGCGGAGTATGTAATCGACAGTAAAGAACATGACCGTGACGCTCTCTATGACGACAATAGCTCCGCCGTACCGCTCTTCCACCGGAGCAAATGTGTACAGAATACTGACGACAAGGTTTATGATGATCGCGGCTACATTGACAATATCGTAGAGCCGGCTCACCCGGTCCTGGGTATAGCCGACCTCCACGATCTGAAAGATTCTCTTTTTCATGTGTTCAGTTTTCGCAAACTTTTCTCTCATTGTCACGCCTCATTATGCACACTGCTTTATCTAATCTGTCCTGCCTCATCGTACGCAATGCTTTAACTTCCGACCCGCAGATTTACAGAGCAATCAGGATCGTCTTCAGTGCTGTGAGCACTCCGTCATGGCTGAACGAGCCCATGACGATGTCGGCGGAGTCCTGGACTTCGGAGCGGGCATTTGCAACTGTATAACTGACGCCGGTCTCGTCAAAAGCCGTGAGATCATTCATATTGTCGCCGAAATATACGGTCTCTTCCTTCGGGATATCCAGGTATTCCTGAAGCAGCGCGTAGGCTTCGCCCTTACCCGCCTCCATCGCACAGATGTCGACCCAGCACTTGCCCGAGCAGGTGATGCGCAGCTTGTTCACCCAGTCAGAATTATAAATCGGAGCGCACATGCCCTCGGCGTCGCTCTCGTGATAGATTGTTATTTTGCAAATATTATCAAGCGGAAGCCCGAGCAGATCCGGCACCGCCTCCACATCATATTTATAGCCGTCCCGAAGAAGCTTAAAGAGCGCGGTATCCTCGCCGCCTTCCGTGTATGTCACGTCCGGCGTACAGAAGCCCACTTCAATGCCGTCAATCTTGCGCAGATCCTCCATGAGAGGTCTTATGTAATCCTCGGAAATTGCCCATGTGTGCAGGACCTTATCCTTCGTGCGGAGGACCGTGCCGTTCTCGGAGATGAAATAAATCTCATCCGCGATCGGGGCAAAAAGATGAAGAATGCTGCTGTACTGGCGGCCGCTGCACGCGCAGAAGCGGACTCCCTTCTTCTTTAATGCAGATATGACCTGCATATACTCCTGATTGATGTGATGTGAACCATCTCTGATAAGAGTCCCGTCGATATCGCTTGCTATAAGTCTGATCATTGTTATTCTCCCTTTCGGCACACTGCCCTGTTCGCAGACTTCCCACATCCCCATCTTAAAGAAGCCGCCTCGATCTATAGTGGGAAGTCGTAAGTTATTGTTCTCCCAATATGCTGCGTCTACGCATATTTAGTCAATTTATATTTAACCATGAAATATGAGGAGATACAAGAGTTCAGTTTGCGACGTTCCCGGGAGTTGCGCTGCAGCCCGTCTGAACTGTCACGATCCCAGGCTATGACCTCCGGCAGTTCAGACAGGCTGTCCCTGTGACTCGGTTTACAGGCGCAAAGCATCCATCTTCGTGAGAAAAACATTGCAGGTCCATCTGAGAGATCAAAAACGCGAATGCGTTTTTAAGCTCGAAGTAAACGGACCTGCGTTTTTCGATGAAGATGGTGTTTGCGCCGGCCTCCGGGGTTCCGTTACAGCCTGTCTGAACTGTTTTAGACAGTTGCCATCAAAAGGCAAAACAGGTAAAATTACATATAAGACAGTATCGTAAGCAGCCATAGAGGAAGGGCGGCAAAAATGAATATAAAAAATGCGATCGGTTCACTTCAGCTCGGCAAGAAGAAGGCGGATCCGATAAGACTCTATACAACGTGGGGCGAGGAATTCAGGGAGGACAGCGTGCTCCCGGAATACCCGCGCCCCCAGCTCGTCAGAAACTCCTATATCAACCTGAACGGATGCTGGGAATACGCGATAAGGTCAAAGACCTCGCTCGAGTCCCGATACCCGGGCCCGGTCAATTACGACGGCTTCATCATCGTCCCGTATTCGCCGGAATCCCTCCTTTCCTGCGTGGACAGGCAGCTCATGCCTGATGAAGTTCTCTGGTATCACCGGATATTCACAGTCAAAAAAAAGCCCGGCATGCGCCTCATCCTGCACTTCGGAGCAGTAGATGAATCCTGCCAGGTCTACATGAACGGAAACGGCATCGTCCGCCACCACGGAGGCTACCTCCCGTTCGAAGTCGACGTCACCGACTATCTTGTTCCGGATGTAAACGATCTCCGCGTCCGCGTTACTGATCTGTCCGACACATCCTGGCGCAGCTGCGGCAAGCAGTCCCTCCGGCCCGGCGGCATGTACTATACTGCCCAGAGCGGTATCTGGCAGACAGTCTGGATGGAGTGGGTACCTGAGACCTACATCACCCGCGCGGTATTTACTCCCGATCTCGACAGAAATCAGGTAAAGTGCCGCATCGAGACGTCAGCCAGAGTCCCGGCAGAAATTCTCATCGCCAATCCCACAAAAGAATATGATGCCGACCGCGTATCAGAGTCCGGCATCTTCGCATGTCCTCTTGTGAAAGCATCCGCCATCCCGTTCGAGGAGCTGAGCATAGATATCCCTGACGTAAGGCAGTGGAGCCCGGAGGAACCATGGCTCTACCCGGTGAAAATCACCGCCGGGCATGATACCGTCATCTCCTACTTCGGCATGCGCAAGGTTTCCCTTGAATCCGACGAAAACGGTACCACAAGAATCTTCCTGAATAACAGGCCTTATTTCATGAACGGGGTCCTCGATCAGGGATACTGGCCGGACGGGCTCTACACACCCGCTTCCGACAAGGCATTCGTCTATGACATTGTGCAAATGAAATCCGCCGGCATGAATATGCTCCGCAAGCACATCAAGATCGAGCCGATGCGCTGGTACTATCACTGCGACCGTCTCGGCATGCTGGTCTGGCAGGATATCATAAACGGGGGCACACGGCCGAAGACGCCTCTCACCCTCTATCTGCCAACAATATTTCCGGCGATCACAAAGCATATTTCCGACCGCCATCACTTCCTCTTCTCCCGCTCATCAAAGCTCGGAAGAAAAGTCTGGCTCAGGGAAATGCGCGATACGGTCGAACATCTGAGAAGCGTCACATCTCTGGTCCTTTGGACGCCGTTCAATGAGGGTTGGGGTCAATTCGATGCAAATGCAGTTTCCGCCCGCATGAAGAAACTCGACAGCACGAGGCTCGTCGACCACGCATCGGGATGGTATGATCAGGGAGGCGGGGACATCCGCTCCGTCCACAACTACTTCAGAAAGCTGATTGTCGAGAAAGACAGCCGCGCTTTCTGTATCACGGAGTACGGCGGACTCACTCTTCTTGTTCACGGTCACAGCTACTCGCCCGAAGTCTACGGCTATGGGCAATGCGAGAGCGCATCGGAATTCAGAGAGAAGTTCCTCAATCTTCAGGATACGGTCATAAAACTGGCGGAAGAAGGCCTCAGCGGCGCTGTCTACACACAGGTGTCGGATGTGGAGGAGGAAGTGAACGGACTTCTGACATTTGACAGAAAGATAAATAAACTGGAGATAGTGTGAATCGCGATCTCTGATCGCGCACGAGCTGAAAGCAGCTCATGCCGTGTTGTATTCCGTGACGAGAGCCATATATTATATGAAACGCATAAATGAAGCCATAAAAAATAATACATTCAGCAGAGTTTACCTGCTCTACGGTCCTGAGAGCTATCTTCGGCTGTCCTACACAAAAAAGCTTTGTGACGCGATCCTGCCGGAGAGCGACAATATGAACCGGATCAGCTTTGAGGGGGATAAGACAACAGAGACTGCAATCATAGATTTTGCCGAGACCATGCCGTTCTTTGCGGAGAGACGGCTCATCCGGGTAAAAGACAGCGGCTTTTTCAAAAACGCGGTGGAACTCCTGCCCGATTACATATCGCACATCCCGGATTACGCCGTCATCATCTTTTCCGAGACCGAAGTGGACAAGAGGAACAGACTGTTCAAAGCGGTACAGAAATACGGCTATGTCTCCGAATTTGCCACCCAGAAAGATGAACAGCTCATGAGATGGGGGGCAGGCATTCTTGGCAGGGAGGGGCTTCGGATCACATCCTCCGACATGGCATATCTTCTCAGCAGGACCGGTCCGGATATGAACCACCTCGCGCTCGAAATTGACAAGGTCGTCTCCTACTGCCGCGGCAGGAGTTCTGTCACCAGAGCGGATATCGAGGCAGTCACCGGAACACAGATTGAAAACCACATCTTTGAAATGATAGACGCCGTGACTGCAAGAAATCAGAGAAAAGCCCTCGATCTCTACGCGGATCTGCTGGCCCTGAAGGAGCCTCCCCTAAGAATACTCTACCTGATCGCCCGGCAGTTCAACCAACTCCTCATGATCAAGGAGCTGACTGCCCTCGGAAATTCAGTCCCCATGATTGCGCAGAAGACCGGAATCCGGGATTTTGTTGTGAGGCGGTCCATGAACACGGTGCGGAACTATACCTCAGCCGAACTGCGTGAACATGTCAATTTCTGCACTGAGATGGAGGAGGCCGTAAAGACCGGCAACATAGCTGAGAGACTCAGCGTCGAGCTGCTGCTGATTCGATTTTCTGCCCGGAAATAAGACAGCGGCCAGGATCTCCTTCCCGCGCCTCGGTCTGTCAGTCAAGTTCCCGGTCCGTGCATGAGTCCGACAGTCAGTTTTCCGGCCTGCACGTGAGTCCGGACAGAATCTTCCGGGCTCTCATGACGCTCTCTTCGGTCGGAGGGTCAAGATTACGGAGCGTATAGGGAATACCCAGTTCCTCCCATTTGAATACTCCCAGAGTATGGTAGGGAAGTACTTCAACCCGACGCACATTCTGCAGCGTTCGGATAAACTCATATGTTCTTGTCAGATCCTCATCGGAATCGTTGTATCCCGGGACCAGAACATGCCGGATCCAGACAGGCTTTCCGATATCTGACAGATACCTGGCGCAATCAAGGATATTAACATTCGTACAGCCGGTCAGAAATCTGTGCTTTGCGTCGTCGATGTGCTTGATATCGAGAAGGACCAGGTCCGTGCTCTTCATGAGCCGCTCAAATTTTGAGAAGAAAGGCTCTGTCCGGGTAAATGGCTGGGCTGCCGTATCGAGCACCGTGCTGATGCCTCTCCTCTTTGCTTCCTCAAATAGATCTGTCAGGAAGTCGATCTGAAGGAGGGCTTCACCCCCGCTTACGGTAATGCCGCCATTCTCTCTCCAGTAACTTCTGAAGCGCTCGGCCTTGTCAAGTATCTCCTTCACAGTCATCATTTTCCCGGGACATTTATTTGCATTCTTCACTGCCCGCCCATCAGGTACGCACCCGGATGGAACGGGCTTTTCTTCTGCCTCTGCCGCATTTTTTTCATTCTCTCCGTAAGAAGGCAATTCAGGCATATTCCATGTATCGGGATTATGGCAGTACCGGCAGCGCATACGGCACCCCTGCAGGAAAATAAGAAAGCGTATGCCCGGCCCGTCTACAGCGCCGAAAGACTCGGTGGAATGGATCCATCCCACCGAGTCTTCATTTGTGTTCTCATTTTCCGGAGTGCCTGACCTTAAATAGTCAAACATTTCCACCTCCACTTACAAGAACTGAGGGTCTTACAGTGATTTATGACACGTTCTTGCGATAACATCCAACTGCTGCTCCCTGGTCAGATCGATGAACTTGACAGCATATCCGGATACGCGGATCGTGAAGTTCGCGTACTCCGGCTTCTCGGGATGCTCCATCGCATCAATCAGTTTCTCTGTGCCGAATACATTGACGTTGAGGTGGTGAGCGCCGCGGTCGAAATATCCGTCCATGACATCCACCAGGGTCGTCTTCTGCTCATCCACATTGTGGCCGAGCGCGATCGGGCTGATCGTCTGTGTGTTGGAGATGCCGTCTAAAGCATACTCGTACGGAACTTTTGCGACAGAGTTGAGGGACGCGAGAAGACCTTCCTGCTCAGCACCGTATGACGGGTTTCCGCCCGGTGCGAACGGCTTGTACGCGGCGCGCCCATCGGGTGTTGCCCCGGTCGCCTTTCCGTATACTACATTCGATGTGATCGTCAGAATTGACGTCGTCGGCTCGGAATCACGATAGGTGTGATACTTTTTGATTTTGGTCAGGAAAGTCTTCAGCAGCCATACCGCAATTTCATCAGCTCTGTCATCATCATTGCCATATTTCGGGAAATCTCCTTCCGTTTCGAATCCGACAGCGATTCCCTCTTCATCTCTGACAACTTTCACTTTCGCGTATTTGATCGCGCTCAGTGAATCGACCACATGGGAGAAGCCGGCGATGCCTGTTGCAAATGTTCTCCTCACGTCCGTATCGATCAGCGCCATCTCGGCAGCTTCATAATAATACTTGTCATGCATGTACTGGATCAGGTTGAGGATATTGACATAGAGACCTGCCAGCCAGTCCATCATAAGATCAAACTTGTGGATGACTTCATCATAGTCAAGATACTCGGATGTAATCGGAACGAGCTCCGGACCGCATTGTATGCGGTGTTTCTCATCAAATCCGCCGTTAATCGCATAGAGCAGGCATTTCGCGAGGTTGGCCCGGGCGCCGAAGAACTGCATTTCCTTGCCGGTCTGCGTTGCGGATACGCAGCAGCAGATGCTGTAATCATCTCCCCAGACCGGCTTCATGACGTCATCGTTCTCATACTGAATAGAGCTTGTCGTCACAGAGATTTTAGCAGCGTATTTTTTGAACGCGTCCGGCAGCTTGCTGGAGTAGAGGACCGTAAGGTTCGGCTCCGGGGATGGCCCCATGTTCTCGAGAGTGTGGAGGAAACGGAAATCATTCTTCGTGACAAGCGGTCTTCCGTCCATACCTATACCTGCCATCTCCAGCGTAGCCCATACGGGATCGCCCGAGAACAGCTGATTATAGGAAGGAATACGCGCGAATTTGACCATGCGGAACTTCATGACCAGATGATCGATCAGTTCCTGGGCTTCCGACTCTGTCAGTGTCCCCTCCTGCAGATCTCTCTCGATATAGATGTCGAGGAAGGTCGAGATTCGGCCCACACTCATGGCCGCGCCGTTCTGTGTCTTTATCGCAGCCAGATAGCCGAAATACAGCCACTGTACCGCTTCAGAGGCATTGACAGCCGGTACTGAAATGTCATATCCATAGACCGCTGCCATTTCCTTCATCTGATTAAGAGCCTTCATCTGATCCGCCAGTTCCTCCCTCTGACGGATGATATTGTCGGTCATCTCACCGTGGCCGCAGTTTTGCAGATCCTCCTGCTTCTTTTTAATAAGGAAATCGATTCCGTAGAGGGCAACTCTTCTGTAATCGCCGACAATTCGTCCGCGGCCGTATGTATCCGGAAGACCTGTAATGATATGCGTGTGTCTTGCGCTTCGCATCTCCGGTGTATAAGCATCGAACACCGCCTGATTGTGGGTCTTGTGATACTCAGTAAAGATCTTGTTGTATTTCGGATTTACGTCATAGCCGTAAGTCCTTGCCGCCTGCATCGCCATTTTAATGCCGCCGTACGGCATGAATGCGCGCTTTAACGGCTTGTCCGTCTGGAGGCCGACGACTTTCTCATAGTTCTTGAGTTCCGGGTCGATATAGCCCGGACCGTAAGCAGTGAGACCGGTGACCACTTCCGTTTCGCACTCGAGGACGCCGCCGCGGGCCCTCTCCTCCTTCTGAAGTTCCTGCAGCTTTCCCCACAGCTTATCAGTACCCTCAGTAGGACCGGCAAGGAAGCTCTCGTCGCCGGTATAAACGGTATAATTATTCTGAATAAAGTCTCTGACGTTGATATCATCGGTCCAATGTGTGCCCTTAAAACCGCGCCATGCGTCTTTGCGAATATCCATATTCCATCACTCCTTCACAGCGTCCAGTCTCTTGTGGTAGATATTGCGGAACTGCTCGAACTCACCGAGACCGCCGCCCGTGAATACGGCGCGGTAGCCGGCATTTCTGAGCCTCCACACAAAGGAATCTTGCGCGTTGTAGAGCTCGTTAGTATAGTTAGTATATGCTACCTTTAAATCACTGTCAATAAACGAATTCATTTGAGCAGTATATAGGCACAAAAAAACTGCCGCATACGCGACAGTTTTTAATCATATCATGTTCAGTTATGCCATTGCATCAACTTTCTTGGACATGCGGCCAACTTTTCTGGAGTTTGTATTCTTCTTATAAACTCCCTTGGATGTAGCGCGGCCCATCTCAGCCTTGAATGCGTTAAGTGCTGAAACTGCTGCTGCCTTATCGCCGGCTGCGATTGCTGCTTCGACCTTCTTGACAGAAGTCTTGACACCGGACTTAATTGACTTGTTGCGAGCCGCCTTCTTTGCGTTTACGAGAACTCTCTTCTTTGCAGATTTGATGTTAGCCAAATCATTACCCTCCATCTAAACTAAATGAACAATCTTATTATCTAAATAGGCTGCTCTGCCTTTAGCCTAGAGACACGAATAGCGGCATGGGCGGAACACACTTTGTTATTCTATGCGATAGCAGGAGAAATGTCAAGCACTAATTTTATGCATTTTCAGACTCCAGTCCACCCCGCCGCCTTATGCTTCATAAGGAATGATCAGATATAGCTCACCGTCTCTGAAAGAGGCTTACGACTCATATGATTTGCAAGAGGCCCCGCACCCTCCGCCGCATGGCCGAGGTCGAGCAGCATCAGGATCTCCTCGTTTTCCGGCAGTCCGAGAGAAGCGGCAAGAGCTTCCGGATCAAAGAAGTTGACCCAGCAGCTGTCTACACCCGCATTGTACGCAGCGAGTATAAGGTGGGTCGCCACGATCGATGCGTCCTCTATGCCGGAATCGCGCTTACCGCCCGGATATGTGAATACATTATTCTTATCAAATGCCACCACCAGAACTGTGGGAGCACCGTAACGGCACGGTGTCACCTGATCGATCTTTGCCAGACCTTCCGCAGACTGTACAACGTAAATATGCTGTTCCTGCAGATTCTTAGCTGTAGGTGCCACGCGGCCGGCCTCGAGGATAGCCGCGAGCTGTTCATCCGTAATCGCGCTTCCGTCGTACTTCTTGCAGGAATATCTGTTTTTTACAACTTCTGTAAATTCCATAGTATAACTCCTCTCACTTTATTCTTCATCGCGCAGTACTCGTGACGCAAGTCCAGATATGCGCGCAAAGTATTCTACCTGTGCAAGCCCCTTCGAATCAATCCCTGCGCTCCTGCCCCCAGAAAAACAGAGCTACAGTGCCTGGTCCGGTATGACTGCCGATCGTGGTTCCGATATCAAATATCCGGACTTTTCCGTCCAGTTTCGGGAATGCAGCCTCGACCGCATCCGCCACCGCACGGGCATCCAGAAGGCAGTCCGACTGGGAAATGAAACACTTACCTGAATAATCAGGACCGTTCTCCGCCTGCTCTTTCATCTTCTGAACGATGGCATGAGTGACCTTTTTCTTGCCGCGATGTTTCTCCCGGGGAATCAGTTTTCCCTGAGCATCAACGTTCAGCAGAGGGCATATATTGAGCACCTGTCCGATCATTCCCGATGCCTTCGATACACGCCCGCCCCGGATGAAAAACGTCAGATCGGAGGTGAAGAACCAGTGCAGACACTTCAGCTTATTGGCCTCAGCCCAGTCACGGACCTCATCAATACTCATACCCGAATCACGAAGATCCGCCAGCCTGTCCATGAAAAGACCATAGCCTGCGGAAGCTGCGAGAGAATCTACAATGTAGAGCTTTCTCTCAGGGTATTTCTCTCGAAGATCTTCTGCCGCGATCATAGCGGAATTGATTGTTCCGGAAATACCGGAACTCAGTGTAAGATGGAGAATATCCTTCCCTTCCCTGAGGAAGTTTTCGAAATATTCTTCATACTCGCCGGCTGCGACCTGCGAGGTCCGGGTCATGGCTCCGTCCCGCATCATTTGATAAAACTTTGAAAACGGGATAGACTGTCCGAGATCATCCGGATACGTTGTACCGTCCACTTCATAATGGAAACATATATAATGTATATCCCTGGACTTCATAAGCTCTGCTGAAAGATCCGCAGTCGAACAGCAGCTCAAAACATAAGTCGACATAAATATTTCCTCCCCGATAAGAATAAATGTAAGGCACTATGAATTCTAACGTATTATACACCTGATACGACAACTAAGTAAAATACAATAATTACCATCTGTATATAGTCCGGTTTGTTTCATTTCCCGAGTTATTTATCATTATTTTTAGTCTCTGCACTCAAAAAACATTGGGTGCGAGACTTTCCTATATTGATAAAGGGTGATATTCTATATGAGTACATTCCAATTATTATGAAAGGATTCTCCATGCATCTCATATTAATTTTTCTTACCGCTCTTATTATAGCCTCTGTCGGCTTTATCATGTATGTCTACTTCTTCTCCGTAGGCTACGGTTTCTCAATCGCGGGGATCGGCATCGTACTGCTCATCATGCTCAGAGCAAATGTGACTCCTGCCACCCTCATCATGTGCCTGCTCTTCATCGTGTACGGTGCGAGACTCGGCGGGTATCTTCTCTACCGCGAGCTTAAGAGCACCGCATATAAAAAACTTCTGAAGGGAGAATCCAAGTCCAACGTTCCGGTCGGAGTAAAAATCTGCATCTGGCTTGCCTGTGCGCTGCTCTATCTCTGCGAGACCGCACCTGTCCTCTTTAGAATGGAAGCGGGAGCCGGCGCCGACGTCTTCTCGGTCATAGGAATTATCCTGATGGCCTCGGGCATCGTCATTGAGATGCTCGCGGATGCGCAGAAAAACGCAGCCAAGAAGAAGGATCCACACATGTTCGTCGATACCGGGCTCTACAGCATCGTGCGCTGCCCCAACTATTTCGGTGAGCTGCTCCTTTGGACTGGCGTGTTCATCTCCGGCCTCAATATTTACAGTTCCATTCTCATGTGGGTCATCTCGCTCCTCGGCTATGTCGGGATCATTTATGTCATGTTCAGCGGAGCCCGCAGACTGGAGCTGAGACAGGACAGGAACTATGGGAATAACCCGAGATATCAGAAGTATGTAAAGACGGTGCCGATCATTGTGCCTTTCCTGCCGATTTATTCGGTGAAAAAGCACTCCTGGCTGGTCGCGTAAAAACTATACTATCAGGAAAGCCGCTCCCGCAGCGGCTTTTTTCATGCTCCGATCCGCTTCACTTGCCACGTCTTATGACCCGTTTCACAGCCTGTACTTTGTCCCATACTATTATGTAAAGTATGTGTCTGCCTGATGGTCTTACACTACCTGTAAGTATAAGTTTCGATTCGAAGAGACTCCCCATCCGTCTCTATGGCAATCTCACCACACTCATCTGTCCTGAGAATCCTGGTCCCACAGCCCCGAAGCCTCCAAAGAAGCGCTGCATGGGGATGACCGTAGCGGTTGTCCGCGCCGCAGGAGATAATACTGATTTCAGGCCAGACAATATCAAGGAATTCTTCCGGAGTCGAATACTTTGAGCCGTGGTGAGCTACCTTAAGAACCTCGAACCGCTTTCCCGCCCGCCGGAGGATCTTCGTAAGATTTTCTTCTCCCCGGCCTACAACATCGCCCGTCAGCAGACAGTCGAACTCTTTATAGCTCACAGCCAGCACTATGCACTGCGCATTCGGGTCAACAGGCTGCTCCTCCAGTGCCGGGTCCGGTCCGAGAACAGTGAAACCCAGTTTTCCTTCTGCAAATGAATCGCCGGCCGATACAAAAAGCACTCTGGCTCCTGCCCGTCCGGCAAGGCTTACTATCTCCATGTACGTTTTATCCCTGTCCGAAAGGTATGGCAGAACTACCGTGTCTACTCTGAGACTCGTCTGACGGTCAGCTATCATTTCCAAAATCTGCCGCATCCCGCTTGTATGATCCTCATCCATGTGAGTGAGCACCATGTAATCAAGACACCTGATCCCCTCGCTCTTCAGGAATGGCAGAATACGATAGCTGCCCACATCGGATACAGATGTTGAACCTCCGTCGACGGCTATGCTGGCACCGTCATCCCCCTCGATTACTATGCAATCCCCCTGCCCCACGTCGAGAAAATGGACCTCAAGGCCTGTCCGTGCATGAAATCCGATCACACAAAGCATCACAGGTATCAACAGACAGACAGCTAATCTCCTCCTGATCGTCCCCGCCCTGCCCGAAAAATACAAGAACAGAATAAGAATAATTATATACATGCCAGTTTGAAACTCTCCCGGTCTGCCAAGAATTACTGATGAAAATGGAATTATGGCAGCCGCGTCGAGCAGCATAAGGAGCCCTCTTGTAACGAGGACCGCCGGATAGGCAAAGGCTCCGCCTAAGATGATGCCCAGAAAGGCAAGACCGAGAAGGACGGGCATACACGGGATGACGATCAGGTTAATTAATATACCGAAAAGAGGAATTTCATAAAAACAGCGCAGCACGACCGGCAGTGTTACCAGCATAAGAATAACTCCGGACATGACTCTTCCTCTGTCCTGCACGAGATGAATTCCAAGGACAGCCAGAAAACTCAGCTGAAATCCCGAATACAGCAGGTACATGGGATTCTCTAAGAGGAGCAGGATCATAGCGACAGACATCGCAGTCGGCAGATCGTAGGTCCTGTGCATAAGCCTTGCCCCGAGCACAAGCCCATACATTATGACCGCTCGAGCCGTCGAGACTGATAACCCTGTTATCCCGGCATAAAAAATAAGCATACCCATGCTGATGAGTACACATGCGGTATCACTCATGCCGGCGAGTATCCATCTACCTTTACTCCTCAACGGGAAGCGAAGCCTTCGAAGGATCCGGTAAAGACATTCGGCAAGAAGAGTCACATGGAGGCCGCTGATCACCAGCATATGTGAGACGCCTCCGATCCTGAACATGGCCTTTGTCCTCTCATCGAGCATAGATTTATCACCAATCATCATTGAAGAAATAACACCTCGCACATCTTCCGGAAAAATACGCCTGACCCTCTCCTTAAGCTTTCCACGGATCCCGGCAAGTATTTCCAGAGGATAATTGAAATCCGCATCTGTCACCGCAATTAGAGGGTCCGACATGGTGTATCTCACTCCCATGATGCGATAATAAAGCTCTCTGTCGAACTCACCGGGGTTCGTGGGGCTTTTGATCCGCCTGAGCTTGCCCCGAAGACACAAAGACGACCCCACAGCATACCGCTTCGGGGTCGTCAAATATACTTTCACATTGTGGATTTTATAGTTTCTCTCTTTTCCGTAAAGGGTCGCATTCCCGATTAAAATGAAGGAATAGTCTTCCTGTATCTCAGACTGTCTGACATCACCGGTCAGGGCAACCGACATGGTCTTTTCGGCATATGAGTCCGCAGCTTCCGTAAACGGGAGTTCTGCCGTGAGCGGCAGCCCACATGCGGCAATAATCATCAGAATACCGACGGTAAGAAGACACAGGACCGACAGCGGTCGTCCTTTCACGATATCCTCCTCTATCTGTTCTTCCCTATCCTTTCTACTCTACCTGCTCAACGACGAGCGAGCGATCCTCCGTGAACGGCTGATTCAGCCTGATGCCGCTGCCGAAATCAATATCGGTCTCACCCGCGATCGAGATCTGGACCGCGTTCACATGACAGTCCTCGATCAGCGAGTTGACGATCGCATAGATAATGACCCGGTCGTCGACAGAGAGGACCTTGGACGCAAATGCCTCATCGAGGTTCACATAGCACACTCCGTCAGATGACGCGACAGAGATAATGTGCGTGTTGACAGGAATCACAGCATAACTGCCGCGGCTCTTCGGTCCTGCGACCAGTCGCTCTACAACAGCCCATTCAAGCGGCATGCTTGCACTGTAGTAAATCGACCGCGATTCTTTTCTGAGCCCCTTGCCATCCTCTGTCGCAAAATAGAGATTGATTGACGTGTGCTGATAGTTATTGATCTGGCGGCCTGTATCCTCAATGAATGTGTCCGCTGTCATAATCCCTATCTCATCGCCTTTGGAATTCGTGATCGGTCTGCCTTTGACAGTAAAGACCACACCGTTCACTTCCCTGATCTGCATCAGCATACGGACAATTCCCGCCCTTGCCAGAACCTCGCGCGGCCTCGTCATCGAGCTGTAATTCTCGTTAAAATCGACAGTCACAAGCCCGTCCTTGAATGTGTAGCCGAGCGCTTCCGTATCCTTTGGCAGAAGAGCTGTGTATTTCTCATTGGATGGTCCCGCAAGTACCGCATCAAGCACGAGCGAGATTGCCTCCCCGCCTGAAAGGCCCTGCATATTCAGCTTTTCGGATTCAAGGGAATCGCCGTCCTCGTCCAAATAATAGGCATACGTGCTCTTGCCCGATTCCTGGCTGCTGCCACATGAACCAAGGGACAGTATGATACACACAAGTAATGCTAACGATATGAACTTTTCAGCAAATGCTTTTAAAAATACCATCTGACTTCCTTCGGGTTTATGTCTGTCTTACGAGCGGAATGCGAACCTGAAATGTTGAACCCTCGCCCGGCCTGCTGTTCACCTTGATCACTCCTCGAAGGAGTACGATAACGCTCTTCGTAATTGCCAGGCCAAGTCCTGTGCCCTCGATCTCGGTTGAATGAGATTTATCCCCCCTGTAAAATCTCTCGTAGATATGCTCCTGCTCCTCCTCGGGAATTCCCACGCCGGAGTCGGAGATCACAACATAGAAATACTTGCGGTCAGCATCGAGGTTGATTCGCACCCAGCCGTCGTCAATATTGTACTTTACCGCGTTCTCTATGAGATTGCTGAGAGCAAGCTCGAGCTTGCTTGCATCGACCTCGGCCACGACCGGAACGACCTTTTCGAATGAGATCGTAATATTTCTCTTATCCGCGATAGGCCGCAGTCTCTTTATTATGGCCTCAATGATCCATGCGACATCGGTCTTCTCAATATTGAGCACAGCTGCCTTTTTATCGAGACGGACCATAGTGAGAAGATCCTGGATCATCAGATTCATTCTGTCAATTTCCTGCGTAATGTCCTGCATGAACTCTTTATAAAGCTCCACAGGCACATTTTCCTGTCCGTTCAATGAATCCGCAAGGACCTTCATAGAAGTAAGCGGAGTCTTCAGCTCATGGGAGACGTTGGAGACAAAGTCCTGACGTGAACTGTCCATTGCCCGGACCCTCGACAACATCTGGTTGAACGCTGTGGTGATCTGCAAAGTTTCAGTGTAATCCGGTACAGATATTGCCTCGTCCTGATATCCGTCAGTGACGTCTTCTATGGCATGAGTGACTCGCATGAACGGTCGGACAAGGATGCCGGCGAGAATGTAGCCGAGAATGAGCATTACAAGTGACGCGATCACCGTAACAGTAAGACCCCGATTCTCCAGGAGACGTGCATTCTGCGCGATTTCGTTGGTGGAGACAGAAATAAGAAGGACACCTTTGACCTGACTTTTGACCTCGATCGGGAATGTCATGATAATATAGTCATTGCGGTCGTCGTACTGCGACGAGCCTTTGCCGCTCTCAAAACAGCTGATGACTTCCTTTGACACGGACGTTTTTCCTATATCGACGTCATAAGTATCAGTGACGACCTTAAAATCTTCGTCGATAATGGCTATTCGCCCGTTATAGACATTTGAAAGAAGCGCGAGCTCACTGTTGACTACTTTGGAATCCAGGTTGTTCAGATAGTCTTCCGAGTCTAAATGAGCGCGCAAAATGTCGCACTGGTTCTTTACGCTCGACTCGCGTAAAGAAACAGCGCGATTCTTATAACTTCTGCTTACGACGTTGGTAGCAATTATACACGGTACAATACCGATCAGGATGAGAATGACCATGAACCGGAACCGAAGGCTCCGGACAAATATCCCTTTCGGCTGTTTTTCAGCTCTGGAAATAATAACCTACACCCCACTTAGTATGAACATATTTCGGATCCGACGGGTTCTCCTCGATCTTCTCGCGCAGGCGGCGGATATGAACATCCACGGTGCGCACATCACCCGGGTACTCATAGCCCCAGACGATATTAAGAAGATTCTCGCGGCTGTAGACCTTGTTCGGATTGAACACAAGAAGCTCAAGGACATCGAATTCCTTGGCTGTAAGGTATATTTCTTTTCCGTTCACATAGACGCGGCGGCTGTCGCAGTCCATCCTGAGTCCGGCGATCTCGACAGTCTTTGTCTGAGCCTTATCATCCGCCGGTCTCTTGGACCTGCGCAGAATAGCCTTGATCCTTGCCTTCACCTCAAGAATATTAAACGGCTTCGTTATATAATCATCCGCGCCGTACTCGAGGCCGAGAATCTTATCCATATCCTCCCCCTTGGCGGTGAGCATAATGATCGGAACCGATGAGAACTCTCGGATCTGCTGGCATACCTCCAGGCCGGAGAGTTTAGGAAGCATAAGGTCCAGAAGGATGATATCGAACTCCGTCTGCTTGGCGTATTGTACCGCTTCTTCGCCGTCGTACGCGCATGTGACTTCATATCCATCCTGCTCCAGTGAAAAACGTATGCCCTTAACAATCAATTTTTCGTCATCTACGACCAATACTCTTCGTGCCATCTATAACTCCTAACTGACATCAATGTCGTCCTTGATTTTATTATAAAGCGCCTCCCCGATCCCGCTGACTTTCATGATATCGGCAGTTTCGCGAAATGCACCGTTCGTCTCTCTGTATTCTATGATCGCCAGAGCTTTGGCTTCACCTATACCCGAAAGGGATGTGAGCTCCTCCGCCGAGGCTTTGTTGATATTGATTTTCCCCTGCGATACCGGGTCAGCAGCAGGGATGTCATATTCAAAGGTTTCCTGATCCAGACCCTCCGTCTCCTCCTTCGTAAAGACTGTGATCTGTTCCCCATCAACAAGAATTCTTGCCTGATTAACAAATGCCTCGTTGGCCTCCGGCGTCATTCCGCCGGCCATTCGGATCGCCTCATACACCCGTGACCCCTCCGGCAGCACGTACACTCCGGGTTCTCTGACCGCGCCGCAGACATAGATAAAAATATTATGCTCTTTACGGTCCTCTTCAGACGACTCGGAGGTTCCTCCGTCACCGTCCGGAGCGGAAGCACTGCCTGAAAGGCCGGTATTCGTGCCGTCTGATGACTCTCCGCCCGAAACGGATTCCGCCCTGAAATACTCGTCGGCTATGTCCTGCTGTGTATATACGGATTCATCTCTGTTATGCGTACAGCTGCATAAGAAGAGAAAAGCCATGACAAATGCCGCCATGGATTTCGCAGTTTTTCTCAACATAAGTGCACCTCCAGTCATTGCTGTACCGGCACGTGCACGATTTAATTTTAACGAATCTGTTTTCAAAATACAAGATAGATTTATGAATTTCACAGAGCCGGCAGGAAAGAGTGTAACAGTTCAGGCGGGCTGTTCTCATATTACGCTTCCGGCAGCAAAGCATCCATCTTCGTGAGAAAAGCATTGTTGGTCCGACCGAGAGATCGCGTAGGCAGCTTGCTGCCTTCGCAAGCTCGCAGGGTAGGACCAACGTTTTTCGATGAAGATGATGTTTGCGCCGGATTCTTAATCTTCGCAGCAGCCCGCCTGAACTGTCATAAAAGGGCCGTCACAATGACAGCCCTCTCTTCCTAACAAGACATATATTCGTTTATGTAGTTCGTGAATAAACAGCGGCAGGTCTTCCGACCGATTCTTTCTGTACTCCCACCTGCCTTACCCGTCCTCCGGATACATATTTCATCAAAATCGTGCGGCGGAAGTTGCCCGCGTCAAGCGGTCTGTCCAGGACCGCCTCGTAGACTTCCCTGAGTTCGGGGAGCGTAAACGAGGAACTGTCTTCAAGGAAATCAAAGCCAAGCTCTGTATAGTCCAGCTTTCCGCGCATCCTGCGTACTGCATATCGGATCATTGTCGCATGGTCGAAAGCAATGTCTGTGAACGGAACTTCCTCCCCGTTCCTTCCCATGAGAAGAAGATCGCCCGCATCGTTCTCATCCATGTCCTCCGGAGAGCCGGGCACTCTGTTCCCCTGTATCTGTCCCACAGTAAAGAGCTCGGCGCTTTTTACACCGCTGCCGGCTCCGAACCTCAGCTTGTCATACGGAACTGCCGCAAAATAAACAATCGATATGACTCTCGTTCTCGGATCCCTGTCCACGCCCGAGAACGTGTACAGCTGTTCCAGCTTTACCCCTTCGACTCCCGTCTCTTCCTTCAGTTTTCGTGCTGCAGCCTGATCGGCAGACTCGTCCATTTTGATAAATCCTCCCGGAATTGCCCATTTCCCGATATACGGAGGCATATCCCTCTTGATGAGGAGAACACACAGCTTCTTCTGATAAATCGTGAATACGAGTATGTCGACTGTAACGGACGGCCTGTCGTACTGTGACGGGTCGTATTCTCTGAGGTACTGCTCTTCCAGCCTTGATTCCATTTGCCTATCCCCTGCATATGTCTTTGGCGGTCCTCCCATCCGAAAGATAGACACTTCCTCCGATCATGCCTGCCAGCATGTGCGTGTCAATATTTCCGTATTCATTGAGGTGGGTCATCATCGCGGAGCATCGGTATGCGTTATTCCGTGCCGGGGCGCATTTTCCGAAGTCCGCCGCGATCCTGTCCGCCAGTCTTTTCTCATCAAGTATACCATAACGCAGCGGGCCCTGGAAACAGTTCTCTAAGTTCGTTCTGTCCGTCAGGATGCAGGGGAGCATTTTCCTGACGTCACTTGCCGAAATCTCGTTTTCCATGGTACCTTCCCCATGCCTCGTGAGATAGGATCTTGTCACATATACGGCCTCCACATCCGCCCCGCGGAACTGCCTTTCAACTATCCGGAGTACTTTTCCTATTCCTGTAGTGGACGGCGTCGTCTTGTCCTTTTCCTCTTCCCGGTTTCCGTCCAGCAGAAGTCCCTGCGCATTTTCAAAGATGACTGTTCCGAATCCCCGAAGGAACTCTTCCTCCCTGATCGGACAAAGGCCTAGCATCACCTCGAAATCCTCTTCATAATGGCGGACGAGCCCCTCAGCAAAAAAGACATCTCTGAGATCTCCTCTCTCTCCGCAAAGCCACTCCATGAGTTCAAGTTCCTTCATCCTGCAAATGAAGTAACCGTCTCTGAGTCCGCACAGGTAGGCGTGTCTTTCTTCCCGGGACATCCCGACATACCTCCCGAGGCTGATTCCCTGTCCCCTCATGTACCGAAGATATGTTTCCCATATCCCGAATCCGCATGTATTATGCTCGCCATTCTTCAGGGAAAGGAACTGATTGATCAGCATATCCCACGGGGTAGTGAATCTGCATCCCGGCGCCGCATAAGAAGCCGGTCCTTCCTGCATATCCGCAAGAATATCATACTCCCTGACATATTCCATCGGATTCACCATGAACTGTTCCGCGAAGTAGGTATCCGCCCCGCGGAACGTTCCTGCTCCAAAGTGCTTAAAGACATGTCGTCTTCCGTCCTCAAGTTCTACCGTGTGTCCCCTCTGCGGACCGCCGTTGGTAAGGACATTTACAGTACTTCCCGAAGATCGGGATGCAAAGAAATCTGCTGCGAGCCCTTTACCTTCATCCCCGTAGGAAGCCCCGGACACAATTTTGATTTCCTGCATACTCTATTCCTCTCCCATAAGCTGTAACGTTATCCCTGGCACCGCATTCCTTAAGGCAGCCGATGATAGTTGCGGGAAGACCGTCGATCGTGGAGACTCGAAGTCTGTCCCTCAGCAGCGGACCGAAGGACCTTGCAATCTGGTTCTTATATATATGGTAGCAGTCGCCCGGATCGTCCACTGCAATGTGGAAGATATCGAATTTCTCAGAAGCCGCCATATAAAGTGCTCTCGTATCAATATCCTGTCTGAGGTCATCACCCGTAACCTGATGAAGCCGCCGGGCCGGGAGATTACGGTTGAGCGGTTCATCTCCCAGTGTGATAATAATTCCCTTCTTTCCCCTCTTCCAGCAATCAAGAGATGTGTGCAGGAGTCCCATGTACCACGCGGCAGAATAGGATTCACTGGTGTTCCCGCCGCCTCCTCTTTCGAACCAGATCTTATCCAGATGCCGGGCAATCCTTACATCGGACTCGAACTGGGATATCTGAATCGGAGCCTTATCATAGTTCAGGTCCCCGATGCCCATGATCATAAACTCAACGTCTTTGAGTTCCCCGAGAGCATGCTGCATGATCTCGTTGAGGCTGGCAGCCGTCTTGATGAGGGAGTTCCCCATAGATCCTGTCACATCAAGCGCAAGTATCACGGGAATTGTCTCCGGATGCTCATCGCTGTCGCAGCACTCACGCATGACATTCTTCGGGTCGAGCTCTTCTGCGAGTCCGCCATTTGTATACATTTCCCTCGCATCATGTATCATACTGATATCGATCCTGCCGTCCAATGTCACTTTTCTGCCTCTTGTCCTGGAGTACTTTACAAAATCATTTTTATTCCAATATCCGCCGCCCATACTGTAACCTCCGATTTCTGACATGCGCTTGATTTATAGTCACTTTGACTATAATTACAGTATCACACTCACTCATCCGCGTCAACAGTTATTTTAGTCATTATGACTTATATTGTATTTTCCGCTCGATATCGGACGTAAAAAAAGCTGCCGCATCGCGACAGCCCTTCTCTTTATATCTCAGATATTATGTTTTCTAAAACTGTTATGAAAGGAATCCAACCTGTCATTTCAAATGCATTCCTCAAGAATCGCCATCGCCTCGTCCACATCCTCTTTCGTGATGATAAGCGGCGGGACAAAGCGCAGAACGTTCGATCCGGCGCTGATAATGAGAAGTCCTTTCTCAAGCGCTTTCTTTGTCACTTCCCCTACTGGCACGTCCTTCGCAAACTCAAGCCCGCGGATAAGTCCAAGGCCGCGATGAGCGGTCACGCATGCATTTTTTTCGGCAAATGCGTCGAGCGAAGATGCCAGATACTCCGAAATCTCCTTCACATGCGAGATAAGACCGATTTTCTCATACAGACTGAAAACCTCCGCGACAGCAGCACAGACGAAAGGGTTACCGCCGTAGGTCGTACCGTGGTCGCCCGGCATGAGGCCTTTGGCTGCCGCTTTCTCATTGAGGACAAAAGCGCCAACCGGGACACCGCAGCCGAGAGCTTTCGCGCAGGTCATGATATCCGGCTTGATGCCGTACTGTTCGTAAGCCCACATGGTCCCGGTGCGTCCCATGCCGCACTGGATCTCATCAAGAATAAGCAGGATATCCTTTTCATCGCAGATCTTGCGGATTCCCTGAAGGAATTCCGGAGTTGCCGGATAGATTCCGCCTTCTCCCTGGACAGTCTCGAGAATGATCGCGCAGGTGCTGTCATTTACGAGATCCAGTACGCTCTGCAGGTTATTGAATTCCGCAAATACGACTCCGCCCATTAGCGGCTTGAACGGATCCTGATAGTGAGCGTTGCCTGTGACGGACAGAGCACCGACAGAACGGCCGTGGAAGGAACTCTTCATCGCAATGATCTCATGGTTGTTCTTTCCGTCCTTCATCCAGGCGTATTTTCTTGCGGACTTGATCGCGCCCTCGATCGCTTCCGCACCGCTGTTGGTGAAGAAGACTTTGGAGAGCCCGGTGGATTCTACAACTGCCCTGGCTGCCAGGGCAAGCGGTTCGTGATAATAGAGGTTCGACGTGTGGAGCACTTTATCGATCTGCGCTTTCAGCGCCTCATCGTATTCCGGATAGTGGTAGCCGAGGGCATAGACAGCAATACCCGCCATAAAATCCAGGTATTCTTTTCCTTCTGAATCCCAGACATGGGTCCCCATTCCCCGGTCAATGGAAATTGGGAAACGATTATATGTATGCAGCACATACTCATCGACAGTGGTCATAATCTCCTGCTGATTCATTATTTATACCTCTCTGTATTATAATTCTGCGACGCGAAAAACATCCTTGCCCGGCACCACATTTACTTATCGCCGTGATAATACCGGCTGCCTTCCTCGTCGATGATTGCCGTTCCGATACCCTTGTCAGTAAAGAATTCAAGGAGCAGCGAGTGCTCTACTCTTCCGTCAAGGATATGGACGCGGGAAACACCCTGCTTAATAGCCTCAATGCAGTTCTGAAGCTTCGGAAGCATTCCGCCGCCCGCATTGCCGGAGGCGATGAACTTCTCCGCGTCATCAATTGTCAGTTCGGAAATCAGTGTCGACGGGTCATGCGGATCCTCGTATACACCCTCAATATCACTGAGAAATACGAGCTTGCCTGCCTGCATTGCAGTCGCAATCGCGCAGGCTGCGTCGTCGGCATTCACGTTATACGACTTGCAGTCCTCCTCACCGAGACCGATGGGGCAGATGACCGGAACAAAATCATTTTCGAGCAGAGTGTTGATCAGAGTCGTATCGACTTTTGTGACTTCACCGACAAAACCGATGTCGCGGCCGTCCGCAAGTTCTCTCTTCTTAACACGCATCGTTCCGCCGTCCTTGCCGGAGATACCGCAGGCCTTGATGCCGTTTCCTTCCATGTACTGAACAAGACCCTTATTGACCTTGCCAAGCACCATCTCGGCGATCTCCATGGTCTTTGCGTCTGTCACGCGGAGGCCGTTCACGAACTCGGGAGTCTGTCCGGAAAGTTTGACCCATTTGCTGATCTCCTTTCCTCCGCCGTGAACAATAATCGGCTTCATACCGACAAGCTTGAGGAGCGTCACATCCTTGACGACACTCTTCTTCAGGTGGGAATCCGTCATCGCGGATCCGCCGTATTTGACTACGATCGTCTTTCCGTTGAATTCGCGGATATAGGGCAGAGCTTCGATGAGCACCTGCGCCTTTTCCAGCCATAGATCCATATTTTCTGCCATACTCTTCTCCTCCTTAGCCTTATTTGTCCGCTATGCCGGCACATCTTCCGGTGCCGCATCCTCCATGTGCTCCGGCTTCTTATGCAGCCACGCCCCAGAGAATGCCTTCTATATGTTATGAGCGGTAATCCGCGTTGATATCCACGTATGCGTGTGTGAGGTCGCAGCCCCATGCTTCCGCGGAGGCATCGCCCATCTTCATATCACAGGTGGCCGTGATTGCGTCTTCAGAGAGAATTTTTGTTGCAAATTCCTCACTGTAGCCGGTCGAAACACCGTTCTCAAGAATTTTGAGCTCTCCCGCTGCACTCGTAAGATACAGATCGACCTTCTCCGGATCGAACATCGCGCCTGAGTAACCGAGCGCGCAGAGGATTCGTCCCCAGTTCGCGTCGTGACCGTAGATTGCAGCCTTAGTGAGAGACGATGACACAACTGAGCGCGCAAGTATCCGCGCGTTCTCCTTCGTGTCGGCATTTATGACCTTCACCTCAAAGAGGCAGGTTGCGCCCTCGCCGTCCCTTGCCATCTGCTTGGCCAGAGATGTCATGACTGCATGGAGAGCGTCATGGAAAATCTTATAATCCTCATCCTCTGAAATAATGTCCGCATTGCCGGCAAGGCCGTTAGCCATCAGGATGCATGTGTCATTGGTGGACGTATCGCCGTCCACGGAGACCATGTTGAACGTCTCGGGGACAACATCCGAGAGGGCTTTCTGAAGCATCTTCTTGGAAATAGCTGCATCCGTTCCGATGAAGCAGAGCATTGTGCACATATTCGGATGGATCATGCCCGAGCCCTTGCAGCAGCCGCCGATCGTCACCGTCGTTCCGTCAGAGAGGGTAATCTCGCAGGCGGCTTCCTTGGATACAGTATCTGTAGTCATAATGGCCCTGGCGCATGACAGTCCGTCCTCGCGCGTGGAACCGAGTTTTTCTTTCAACATGCCGCAGCCGGCTGTGATCTTATCGATCGGGATCTGCTGACCGATGACACCTGTGGACGCGACAAGAACTTCGAGCGCATCGATGCCAAAGTTCCGTGCTGCTGCCTCAGCTGTCTGTCTGCAGTAGGAGAGACCGAGCTGGCCTGTACATGCATTTGCAACACCGGAATTTATCACGACCGCCTGTACGAGACCACCGGATTTTACTATATCACGGTCCCAGATGACCGGAGCCGCCTTGACCACATTGGTCGTGAATGTACCGGCCGCCTCGGCGGGAACTTCCGAATATATCATCGCCATATCAGCGCTTCCGTTCTTTTTGATGCCTGCCGCTCCGCCTGCGGCAAAAAAACCTTTTGCGGATGTGATACCGCCGTCTATAACTTTCATATGCCCTCCTAAGAATATTTCCGGCAAATTTTCTGTCTGTCCAAACCTTATAAATAATATATCAACACTTAAAAAAAGTAAACCTCATTATTATTTGCATAATTATACATATTCTTTGAATATTATGCAACACATTTCTGAATTTTACACAGATACTTGCATAAACCTTGCATAAGGTGTATAGTATATCTCGTTGCAGGGCAATAAAGAAAAAGATTTGCAAGACGCGAAAAATCATATACAATGTAAGGACACCGGCATACGGTCCCAATTGTACTAAATACCAGGAGGATTTTATTATGAGCAAAGAGAAAGTGGTACTTGCCTACTCGGGCGGTCTGGACACGACAGCTGTCATCCCGTGGCTTAAAGAGACATTCGGATACGAAGTCATCTGCTGCTGCGTAGACTGCGGACAGGGGAACGAGCTGGACGGTCTCTCTGAGAGGGCACAGCTTTCCGGAGCTGCAAAATTATATATCGAGGACATCAATGATGATTTTGCTGAAAACTTCATCATGCCCTGCGTACAGGCAGGCGCTGTCTATGAGAACAAATACCTGCTCGGCACATCCATGGCCCGTCCCGCTATCGTAAAGAAGCTGGTCGAGATCGCGCGCAAGGAAGGCGCTGTCGCGATCTGCCATGGCGCAACCGGCAAGGGCAACGATCAGATCCGCTTCGAGCTGGGTATCAAAGCTCTGGCTCCGGATATCAAAGTTATCGCCCCGTGGCGTATGACAGATCTCTGGACAATGAAGTCCCGCGACGACGAAATTGCATACTGCAAGGCCCACGGCATCGATCTTCCGTTCGACCACTCCCAGAGCTACAGCCGTGACCGCAACCTGTGGCACATCAGCCACGAAGGTCTCGAGCTCGAAGATCCGTCTCTGGCTCCGAATTATGAGCATATGCTCGTCCTCTCCGTCTCCCCGCAGAAGGCTCCTGACAAGGAGACAGAGATCACAATGACATTTGAAAAGGGCGTCCCGACATCCGTCAACGGCAAGCAGATGAAAGTCGCTGACATCATCCGCACGCTGAACAAGCTCGGCGGCGAGAACGGTGTCGGCATCGTTGACATCGTTGAGAACCGTGTTGTCGGCATGAAGTCCCGCGGCGTCTATGAGACACCGGGCGGCACGATCCTCATGGAGGCTCACAAGCAGCTCGAGGAGCTCGTCCTCGACCGGGCTACCATGGAGTTCAAGAAGACCGTCGGCGACAAGCTCGCTCAGGTCGTCTACGAGGGCAAATGGTATACGCCGCTCTGCGACGCGCTGATTGCATTTGCAAAATCCACACAGGAGTATGTGACCGGCGAAGTCAGATTCAAGCTCTACAAGGGCAACATCATCAAGGCCGGCACGACTTCTCCGTACAGCCTCTACAGCGAATCTCTCGCTTCCTTCACGACCGGTGACATGTATGACCATCATGACGCGGACGGCTTCATCACTCTCTTCGGCCTGCCGCTAAAGGTCCGTGCTCTGAAGCTCCAGGAGACGAAGACAAACCTGCAGTAATCCGAATTCCGGCGAAGGCGCCTGGTCAGCGTAGGCTGACATAATTCCGGATTGAACCCTCTGAGCTCTCAATCAACGTACGAGGGGCTGACACTTTTACGGTGTCAGCCCCTCGTTTTTTTGCCGTCGCTTATAATGATTTACCCAATGCCGAGCAGCCTGTCGATATTGCCTGTATCGGACCGATAGGATCCGGCTTCCTCCTTAAATCTGTCCATCCGGGCTTTCTGCTGCGCTGCGGACTCGCTGTCATTAATAGCAAGATACGCTTTATACAGAGTAGCTGCCTCGTAATAAAACCCGAGAGCACGGATCTCCTGCTCGACTTCTGTATGCTTTTTACCAAGCCGGCTGTCATCAGTCGCCTCATCGAGAATCCGATAATAGTTCTCATACGTGGTCATTCTTATATAATCGTCCTCATCAGCCGAGTAATCATACCTGTCGTCTCTGAGTTCCGATGCTATATAGGAAATCTGAATCACCAGCACCAGAGACAGGATCACGAGCAGCACCACGTAGAGGATCGTGCCAACGCTGACACCTGTTCTCTTCTTTCTCATACGCCTGCACCTCCCTGTACTTGCTCAATAAAAGCCTCCACGGAAAAACTCTCCGTCTCCTCAGCCTGAGCAGCTTTTTCAGCTTCCTCCGCCTCTCGCTTTTCTTCGAAGACAGCTTCAAGATTTTCCCTGACCTTTTCTTCGATCCTTGCTTTCGACATATTCTTCAGCTCGCCGACCTCTTCCTTATCGAATCCGGCATATGCAACAAGCAGGCCTTCTGCCTGATGACGTATATCCTCGATGATAGCCATCTTATCGTCTGTGACCGCCTCATCCCGGTAATAGTTGTTTTTCGGATCCTCATACAGTTCTATGATATCAGAAGCCAGATACGTTATTCGACTGGAGTTAGGAGAATCCGACTGCCAGAAGCTGTAAGCATCAAAATTGCACAGGGTACTGTACAGGTCTTCAAGGCTTCCGGCATAGTGTATGATCGCGCTGTAAGCCTCAAATGTTTCTCCGTCAGTCATATCGTTATCATAATAATAGTCTCTGATCGAGATATAGTCTTTCTCCTCGATCATCCTGTTTATGGCTGCTATATGTTCCTCGGCATGTTTTGCCGCTTCCTGTTTTCGCCTGTCATACTTGATCTGCCAGGCATTTGCGGAAATAAATCCGGCAATAATGTTGAGAACGATCATGATAACGAGCACTACCAGCATGGCAGCCAGCGATCCTGCCTTCCGACTCTTTTTCAGCACTTCCTGCTGTGTCTCGGCAAACTCACGCTCGTAATGGTCCATATCGGCCTGATGTTTGGCTGCCAGTGTATTGGGAGCACCGCAGTAAGTACAGAATTTTTCTTCCATTCTGAGCGGCGCGCCGCATTTAGGACACTTCATTTCGCACCTCCAGTCTTCTTAGCCCATTCCTGTATCTTCGTATAGTAGACATAGCCGTCTTCATCTGTGCAGTTCCGATATATCTCGTCGAGTTCTGATTTATCCAGTGAGAAGTATTCAGAAAATATATCCTCCGCCTCGGAAGCATACTTCTTAACTTTTTCTGTCTCCTCGGTACTCATATTCTTTTGACCAAAGTATCCCGCCTGATAAATCAGCTCGATCCCGGCATACAGGACCTCATCGTATTTGAGATTCCAGAAATCATTATCAAGCTCCGTCCCCGGTATCGCGTGAACGATTTGGTAGTCCATATAATAAGATATATACTTATAGTGCGGCCACATCTGAAGCACCTCGGCTCCGTCCTCTCCGCCGATCTCGTTCAGGTAATCGCAGGTCGCATCCATATCGCCTGAGGCATATAGCTCTTCCAGTTTGGGAAAATACTTCTCCTTGAAGGCTGCCTCATCCCTGGCATCGCGCCCGTTTCCGTAAAAGAAGTGATCCATAGCCCAGCTGAATGCAAAGAGCCCCGCGACGAAAACAGCAACAATGATAAATACAAAGGCAGCGAATTTACCGATCCGCCGTATCTCCTTCTTCGTGTGTCTGCCGCCCTCATCTCCGAGCTTTTCCGTGTTCTCCCGGATATCTTCGAGCTTTTCCATATATTCTGTCTCTGCTGCCCGCACGTTCATCACTCCGCAGTAGGGGCAGTAGGCGTCTTTATCGGTGATTTCCGCACCGCAGTTTCCACAATACATATAAGCCTCCGGATCTCATTCAAGCTCATTTTAGTATAGCACATTTTTGACAATATTACCCGCTATGCCGGGTTCGTATTGCAAAAAAACCGGCCCAATTCCAGGCCGGCTCATCCCACCCTACAGAACAGGATACTTCCTTATCGAATGCCGCAGATACTTCATGATCCGCAGCTCATCTACCGCGTCAGTGAGGGCATTATGCAATTCATAGTAATCGTGCTCACCAAACAAATGCAGAATGTCTCCAACTTTATAACCGCTTTTTAATCGTCCGGTACCGCAGCAGTCTGCATCGGAAGGGATTGCATGATTATGCTGTTTATACGCCGCCATCCTCAGGATATCGTGCCACATATAGTCTCCAAGTTCCGGCAGACATCTAAGGTCAAATGGCGCATTATAAGCATAAATCCGCTGAACATGATTGGCATCCAGGAAGCTTAATATTTCTTTAATTGCATGCCCGTGCTTCATCACCGCCGGTCTCTGACCCATGATTCTGAGTGAACCGGAATACATTCCGCCCTTTCTGGCTGCTTCACCAATAATCACGTACTTCTTGTCGATGACCTCAAAAAGGCCGTCTTCAGCAATCACGATGCCCACTGACATGACTTCGTTCACCCAATTTGTCTCTGTGTCAATTACTGCAAATCTTTCAGCCACAAGGAACCTCCTCATACAGAATCACAAAAACTCTTTATGCTCTCCTTAAAACCTCAAATCATTATACGTTGCCAGGTGATCACGCCCGGTCACCGATCTCCTGCGCCCTCTCGAGCGATGCATACACCCCGCCGCGCGCGAGCAGCTCCTTCCGGGTTCCGATCTCAGAGATGCCCTGATTCTCAATGACGGCTATCTGGTCCGCATTCCTTATAGTGGACAGTCTATGCGCAATAACAATGCAGGTCCTGCCATGGCTCAGAAGATCAAGGCTCTCCTGTATACGCCTCTCCGTCACCGAGTCGAGGGCGGAAGTAGCCTCATCAAGGATAAGGATCGGCGGCTCCTTGAGGAACACGCGCGCTATGGAAATCCTCTGCTTCTGCCCGCCCGAAAGGACAACGCCGCGCTCACCTACATAGGTATAATAGCCATCGGGAAAAGACATGATCTCCTCGTGGATCTCCGCCTTGATTGCGGCGTTGATTACCTCCTTATCCGATGCATCGGGTCTTCCGTACCGGATGTTCTCCATGACCGTTCCCGCGAACATAAATACATCCTGCTGAATAATGCCGATATTCTTCCGAAGGCTCTCCTGCGTGATCTTTTTCACATCGATACCGTCGATCTTCACAGATCCGCTCGACACATCATAAAACCTCGGAAGAAGGTGGCACATCGTCGTCTTGCCTCCGCCCGACGAACCGACAAGAGCAAGCGTCTGACCCGGTTCTACATTGACACTGACATTTCGCAGGACATCCGTGCCATCCTTATAATGGAAACACACATTCTCATACGTGATCCTGCCGCGCGCGTTGTGAAGCTCCACCGCGTCCGGCGCGTCTTTGATCTCAGGTTCGGTGCGCATGATTTCAAGAAACCGCGAGAATCCCGCCGTTCCTGACGTGTAAATCTCCATGAACTGGGTCAGTTTGCGCACGGGTGATGTGAATGTGGAGACATACAGCGTAAATGTCAGAAGATCCACAATACTAAGCTCACCGTTCATTATCATGGCGCCGCCGACAGCGATGACTGACACCTGCATGAGACTGATTGCCGCCTCCATACCTCCCATGAAGCGTCCCATAGCCTTGTAGTATCCGACTCTGCTCTTCTTAAAATTCTCATTTGCGAGATTGAATTTGTCTTCTTCGACGCTTTCATTTGCAAATGCCTTTGACGTCCGGATTCCTGAAATCCCGCTCTCAATTGCGGCATTGATCTCGCCCGTCTTTTTCTTGACTTCTTTATTTGCATTCCTCATGCTGAGCCGCTGCCGCATAGAGTAAAAAATAATGAGAGGCAGCAGTACGATAAGGACCATAGTCAATTTCGGGTTGATGAATAGCAGAATTGTGATCGCGCCGATAATAGTCAGCGTGCACGTGAGAATATTCTCAGGTCCATGGTGGGCGAGCTCAACAATTTCAAAGAGATCATTTGTGACTCTGCCAAGAAGCACGCCGGTTCGATTTCTGTCGAAGAAGCTGAAAGAAAGCTTCTGCATGTGAGCAAATATATCCGCCCGCATATCTGCCTCCACCAACGTGCCGTATCCATGCCCGATGACAGTGATGTAATACTGGAAGACCGCACGGAGAATGTAGGCCATAAGGACAATCCCCATAACAGCAAAGAAAGCGGTGTATGACTTTTGAGGAAGCAGCCGGTTCATCGCTTTTCTTGTTATGAAAGGAAATGTGAGATCAACGCCCGCAATGAGGATCGATAAAAGCATATCCACTGCGAAAAGCTTCTTGTGCGGAATTATATATGATACAAAGACCGACAGATCGGACTTGGTAAAATCTTTTTTGTTTTCCATTTTTCAGGTCCCGATAAGAGTGAAAAGGCTGCCGCACATACGTGCGGCAGCCTCCAGTCGTTTCGCTATTTAAGCATGTGCCTCTCTTTACAGATTAGCTTTCATGAAAGCTTCGATCTCAGCAGCAGCCTTGTCTTCGTCAGCGCCTTCGATCTGGAAAGTAACCTCATGGCCCTTCTTTACGCCAAGGCTCATGACTGCAAGGATCTTAGCAGCATTAGCTGACTTGCCATCCTTGATGATAGTAATCTTGCTTGCGTAGGACTTGCACTGCTTTACAAGTTCGCCTGCCGGACGAGCATGGATGCCTTCAGGATCTGTGATTACATAGCTAAATGACTTCATAAGATTGATCTCCTTATCAAAATATTCAACAGTCTTTATTGCCCTGACCCGGACTGCTTCCAGACTGTTCTGCCTAAAACTCATTATAGCACAAAAACATTCAATATTAATAGTATCTGCACACGATTTTCACACACTTTTTAGAAAAAGCATGTGAGCGTATATGTCAGTGGAGACATCCGCCACTGACATATACCGACTGCTGTCTGAGGATCAGTATCAGCCTTCGTACGGTTTCTTCCAGAAGGAAAGAATCAGGCAGCCGATGACAGAGCCTACTGCAAGTGCCACGAAATACATAATCGGGTTCGAGATGATTGCGATTACCCAGAAGCCGCCGTGCGGAGCCGGGCTTGCACATCCGAACATTGCAGAAAGCGCACCTGCGACTGCGGAGCCGATGATGCAGGACGGAATGACATGTCCCGGATCAGCTGCTGCGTACGGGATAGCACCTTCAGAAATGAAGGAGAGACCCATGATGTAGTTTACAAGACCGGCCTTCTTATCAGCCTCAGACCACTTATTCTTGAAGATTGTTGTGGAAAGAGCGATTACGAGCGGAGGAACCATACCGCCGACCATGACGGAAGCCATGATGATCTTGCCTGCGTCTGTGCCTTCAGCCAGCATAGCTGTACCGAAAACGTAAGCTGCCTTGTTGAACGGGCCGCCCATGTCGATGGACATCATGCCGCCGACGATAGCGCCGAGGAGAACAAGGTTGGATGTTCCCATGCCGTTCAGAACATTGGTCATCGCTGTGTTGATCCATGCGAAGATCGGGTTGACAGTGAACATGATGACGCCGATAGCAAGGATACCGATCAGCGGGTACAGAAGAACGGGCTTGATGCCTTCGAGAGAATCCGGAAGAGCATCGCATGCGCCTTCGAGCCACTTGACAAAGAAGCCTGCCGCGAAGCCTGCGAACAGAGCGCCGAGGAAGCCGCCGCCGACAGCAGCGCCGCCGCCGAGCCAGCCCCAGCTGTAGCCTGCATTTGCAAGTGTGCCGCCTACGAAACCGACCGCAAGACCGGGTCTGTCAGCGATTGCCATTGCGATATAGCCTGCAAGGATCGGAAGCATGAAGCCGAATGCGTCGCCACCGACCTGCTTGAAGAAGTGAGCTGCCGGAGTAGCAGAACCGAAGTCAGCGCCTGCGTTCGGAGCAAGGAATCCGTCGATCAGGAATGCGATCGCGATCAGGATACCGCCGCCGACAACGAACGGAAGCATGTGGGAAACACCGTTCATGAGGTACTTGTAGAAGGAAGCGCCAACGCCCTGGCCCTCACCGCCGGAAGCGGATGCTGCAGGAGCTGTTCCATCGAGAATAGGTGCTTCGTTGTTGATGATCTTGTTGATCAGTTCTTCCGGCTTGTTGATACCGGCTGAAACTGATGTCTGATAAACTCTCTTGCCGCCGAAACGTGCAAGGTCGATTGTCTTGTCCGCTGCGATGATGATGCCCTTGGCGTTAGCGATTTCCTCAGCGGTCAGAACATTCTTCGCGCCTACGGATCCCTGTGTCTCAGCCTTCAGCTTGAGACCCATCTCGTTTGCTTTCTTCTCGAGAGCTTCCGCTGCCATGTAAGTATGAGCGATACCTGTCGGGCAGGCTGTGATTGCAAGGATGTCATAGCCCTGGGAAACGCCGGATGCAGCAGCAGCTTCCTTAGCTTCCTCGTCAGCGAGCTTCTCGCCCTCTGCCTTGTCGATGATGGAAAGGAACTCATCAACGGACTTAGCGCCTCTCAGAGAATCTGTGAAATCATCATCCATGAGCAGCATGGAAAGACGGGAAAGAACTTCCAGATGAACGTTCTCTTTTGTATTCGGAGCTGCAATAAGGAAAATGATGTTGGACGGCTCTCCGTCCGGTGCCTCGTAGTCGACACCTTCCGGAAGTGTCATAGCTGCAAGACCCGGAGCCTTGACAGCGTCTGTCTTTGCGTGCGGGATAGCGATGCCATCACCGATACCTGTTGTGCTCTCTTTTTCACGTGCAATGACGGCAGCTTTATACTTCTCTTTGTCAGAGATGTTGCCCTCTTTGTACATGAGGTCTACCATCTGATTGATGGCATCCATCTTGCTTGTTGCGCTTCCGCCGAGCTTAATGCCTTCCGGTTTCAGCAAATCTCTAATTCTCATACCCAATCCTCCTCATATGCCCTTGTGGGCTTTTTGTCGGGAGACTGTGTCTCCCGATGATTAAAAATACGGTGCTCCTTACTTGAAACTCCGGATTTTTCTTTGTGTCAGCCGCCGTCACCCGCGTAGCGGAAAGCGGCAGCTCCGCCGGTCATACCGGCTCTTTCCGCTTTACTCGATCGGCGGAAGTTTCTCAAGCAGAGCTTCTACTTCCGGTCTTGTCGCAAGGTCCGGAGAGAATGCGCTTGCGGATCCTGTGCACAGACCCATGCGGAATGCTGTCATGTAATCGTTCGATTCGATCATGCCTGTTACGAAGCCTGCGACCATGGAATCACCTGCGCCGACAGAGTTCACGACTGTGCCCTTCGGAGCCTCGCTCTTCATGACGTCGCCCTTCTCGGAGATGAATACTGCGCCTTCGCCTGCCATGGAGATCAGGACATTGCGTGCGCCCTCTTCCTGCAGCTTCTTTGCGTACGGAACGACTTCATCCTTTGTCTTAAGTGTAACACCGTAGATATCACCGAGCTCATGGTTATTCGGCTTGATCAGGAACGGATGATACTTAAGAACGTTGACCAGCAGATCCTTTTCAGCGTCAACTACGATGTCGATGCCCTTGCCTTCAAGTCTTGACATAATGCGCTCATACATGTCACCCGGGAGAGTGTTCGGCACGCTGCCGGAGATGATCAGAATGTCGCCAGCCTGAAGCTTATCGAGCTGCTCGTAGAGAGCCTCAATGTTCTCATCCGTGATCTTCGGTCCCTGGCCGTTGATCTCGGACTCTTCGTTGGATTTCACCTTGACATTGATTCTGGAGAGTCCTTCAGAAACCTCAATGAAGTCAGAATCTACACCGTATGTGGCAAGTCTCGCTGCAATTTCACGACCTGTGAAACCTGCCATGAAGCCGAGCGCGCAGCTCTCATGTCCCATGTTCTTCAGAACGATGGAGACGTTGATTCCCTTGCCTCCCGGAAGGATGTTCTCGTAGTATGTACGATTGATCACACCCAGGCGAAGGTTCTCGACTCTGATGATGTAGTCCAGCGACGGGTTAAATGTTACTGTGTAAATCATTTTGTCACCTCCACTATGTTTTCATATTTTTTATATTTACTGTCCGTCAGTTTTCCCGTGATAATCGTGGCTGTGTCGAACGCTGCAAATGTAATCGGCGACACCACAGAGAACTTGCTCCGGTCACATAAAATATACCTGTTCGTGCACTGTTCCATAGATAGTTTCTTGATCAGCGCTTCACTCGGATCCGGTGTTGTGTATCCTGTCTCATAAGTCACACCGTTCGTCCCCCAGAATCCGATAGTGAAATGAAGTCTTGAGACATAGCCAAGGGCATCTCCCCCAATTATCGCTTCCGTGGTCTTCTTGACTTCTCCGCCCGGAAGGAAAGTCCTGCAGCCTTTATGTATAAGCTTAAGGGCATGCGTCAGAGAATTGGTGACATATGTAGCCCTCATCTCCCGGATATTATCGACAAGACATTCCGTTGTTGTTCCCGCGTCAATGTAGACAAAATCATCCGGTCCGATGAGGCCTGCAGCATATCTCCCGATGATCTGCTTCTCCTCATTATTCATGGAATACTTTTCTTCCATGGTGATGTCTTTGCCCACATACTGGGTCTCGATACTGGTCGCACCTCCATGGACCTTGACCAGCTTTCCCATCCTGTTAAGTTGAGTCAGGTCCCTTCGGATCGTCGAGGCAGATACGCCGAGCACTGCTTCAAGTTCGGGAACAGACACCGCCTTCTCCCTCTCCACGATGTCCAGAATCGAAGCCCATCTCTCTTCTGTCAGCATACTATCTCCTTGATCAGCCGTTCCCTTTTGTCTCGGCTGCCCTCACAAGCTTCACGAACTATTCCGAATTAATAAAATCTTTATTAATAATATCATTATTCGCAGTCAAATTCAATCATTTGTGAGCATGAATAATCCCTAAAATTTACTCGTGATTTTTGTGAAAAGCGTTCAAAAACTGAGCTTTGCACGCGACAAAAATCCCTATTTTGCGCATGTTTGCGTACTTTTCACGGATAAGCCGATGACCGTTTGCTCATTTTTGCTCGTTTTAGTTCTTCATTCCATCCCGTTACATAAGAAAAAAGTTTTCCCGACAGGCCTGCTCTCTACACCGGCAATTCGCCGGTCAGAGAATATGTCCTGTCAGGAAAACCTTTATACTTCCGC
This sequence comes from Lachnospiraceae bacterium, assembly GCA_045221675.1. Lineage (GTDB taxonomy): Bacteria > Bacillota > Clostridia > Lachnospirales > Lachnospiraceae > Chordicoccus. The sequence goes on from JBGUWZ010000068.1 coordinate 140,340, forward strand.
AAGAAGTTTTCCGTATAGCGGAGACGGCACCAGAGCTTTCACATAGATCCCGTCCTCCCGATATTCCTCCGTCATGAGCTGGCCTTCGCTGCGAATCCGTGAGATGAGGCCGGCCTTAGCATAAGGTATCGTCTCTTCATAGAGGATCTGTCCCTGCAGGATAAATTCGGAAAGCCCCTCAGCGAAAGCGTCTATGCCTTCCCCTGTCTTTGCGGAAATGCAGTAAGTCTTCTCCGCATGGGAATCCCACAGGTGATGACCTTCCCGGTCCTCGAGAAGATCGATCTTGTTGAACAATGTGTAAACAGGCTTCACACCTGCCCCGAGGTCATTCAGAGTCTCGTAGACGACAGCCATCTGCGTGTCCATCCTCGGATTCGATGCGTCAGCCACGTGGATAATAAGATCCGCGTAGACGACCTCCTCAAGCGTACTTCGGAACGCTTCAATCAGATGATGGGGCAGCTTGCGGATAAAACCTACTGTGTCAGTGACCAGTATCTCACTGCCGCACGGCAGAAGCACTGCTCTCGTCGTGGGGTCAAGTGTGGCAAAGAGTTCGTCCTCGGCAAGGACACCGGCGTCCGTCAGATAGTTGAGCAGTGTCGATTTTCCGGCATTGGTATAGCCTACGATTGCTGCCACCGGCGGGGTCTTGCCCTTTTTGCGGCCGGACCTTATGAGTTCACGATGCCGGACAACTTCCGCCAGTTCTTCTCTGAGGATAGAGATCCGCTTTCCGATAAGCCGCCTGTCCATCTCCAGTTTCTTTTCACCGGGACCTCTCGTTCCGATACCGCCGCCAAGACGCGACATTGACTTTCCGAGTCCCACCAGTCTGGCTGATCTGTATCGCAGCTGGGCAAGCTCGACCTGGATTTTTCCCTCGGCAGTGCTCGCTCTCTGTGCAAATATATCGAGGATCAGCATCGTTCTGTCCACCACCTTGACGGCAAGCGCGTCAGTCAGATTATTATACTGGGCAGGGGTCAGCTCATCATCCATGACCACTGACGAGACATCCTGCATCTCGATGAGCGCAGCGACTTCCTCTATTTTTCCCTTTCCTATATAAGTACCCGGATGAATACGCTCTCTGGCCTGGGTTACCCGTCCGACCACAATTCCGCCGGCGGTTTTCACAAGTTCAGCCAGCTCATCCAGCGATTCCTGTGTCTCCCACTCGTCACCCATCTGTACAGCGACAAGCAGGACCCGTTCTTCTTTCTGGGCAGTTTCTATCATATATACTTCTCCCGCTTATCAACGTGTCGAAAGGAATTCGTTTTCGCGAAGACCTGCTTCGTCAGCCGGATACATAGCGATGTAGGCCGCCGATTTAGCCTTGGCCATCGCCCAGTCTCTGCGGTGCTCGTAGATAATAATTTCATTAAAAAGCAGACCGCGGTTGGCAGTGCTGTTGCCGTATTCGAGGCCTTTCTCTACATTTGCAAGCGCCTTTTCATAATCGTCATCTTCCATATCGCACAGCGCAAGCCCGTTATAGGCCGCAGGCGCCGTAGATGGATCGTCGACGTATTCGTTGAACATGGCCCTTGCGTCGGCCACATCGTTAAGGGCAAGGTAAACTCTGCCGAGCAGCAGGATCGATCCGGAATCCTCCGGGTCCTCATCGAGAGCCTGGATCAGATAGGACTTCGCGTCGTCATAGTTCTGCAGATAGTAATTGACGAGCCCTTTATTATAGTAGTCAGCCTGCGAAGTGTTGACGATCTTCAGTGCGCGCTCTAAATAATCACTGCCGTCAGCCCGCTTGCCGTGAGAGGCGTATGCCTGATAGATATTGATGTACAGGTCGTAGTCTCCGCTCAGCGTTGCCGCCTTGTCAAAGTCCGACGCTGCCGCCGCCTCATTTCCCAGTTCCATGTTCAGTCTGCCTCGAAGAAAGAGGACATCAGGATCAGTCTCCCTGGCAAGTATACTGTTGTAAATCTCCATTGTCTTGTCCGTCTCACCGTGCCTCTGCCTGCAGAAAGCAAGGTACAGATTCACATCCTTTGTGAAATCCGCTCCCTGCCCGTCTACGTTGAGAAGTGCCCGCTCGAACGCAATGCATGCCTCTGCGTAGTTGCTGGTGGACATCAGCGTGAGTCCGAGCCCACGGTAAGCGTAAGCAAGATAATAACCGCTCTCAATGACTTTCTTAAATCCAGCCTCGGCCTCTTCATAAGAGCCCGAAACAAGCTGGGTCGACGCTTCCGTGTATACTGACTTTGCGTCTCCCCGCGCACAGCCGGCAAGAAGCGCAGCAACTAAGACGGCTATTACATATAGTTTCTTTTTAAATTTCAATGAGAAGCCTCCGGATATCAATTGTTGAGCGGTGACTCATAGACACCGTTCTTTACAAGTTCCGCAAATGCATCCCGAACCGAATCCTTATCCTCGCGATATGTCACGCCGAACCACTTGTCCTCGGTGCGCAGCACGTGAACATGGGCCTTTCCCTCCTGAAGCATGCCGTCAATAATAATCGGCAGAAGATACTCGGCTTTTATGTCTCCCTCCCTGATATCGGAGAGGAACTTCGGGAATCCTTCGCGAAGCTTATCGACAAATGAAGGCATAAGCCCCCACATATTCATGGAAACGAGACTGTCCGCGTCAACATCGACAAGCCCCTCATCTGTCATTGCTGCCGCTCCGCTTCCGCTGTCCGTGCGAATAATATTCTTTGTCTCCTCGATTCCGGTCAGATTTCCGTCCTCGTCCTGACTGCAGATTCCGCGCGTGACACCACCGTTGTCGGACAGAGTATTTTTCAGGATAAAACCGGCAAGGTATATTTCCTCCGCGTCTCCTGTTTCCGGCGCGTTCATAAGAGCTTCGTGCATGGCGATAAATCCGTTCTTTCCATAATAATCATCCGCGTTGATGACTACGAACGGTTCCTTAATTACATCTCTCGCGGCCAAAACTGCCTGGCCCGTTCCCCACGGTTTTGTCCGGCCTTCCGGCACGCTGAACCCTTCCGGAAGATCGTTAATATCCTGGAACGCATACTCGACCGGAATGAGTTTCTCGATCCTGTCTCCTATGATCCGCCTGAAATCTTCTTCGATGTCCCTGCGGATGATGAAAACGACTTTGTCGAATCCCGCCTCGATAGCGTCATGGATCGAATAATCCATAATGATTTCTCCGCTCGGTCCCACCGGCGCGAGCTGCTTGATTCCGCCTCCGAAGCGGCTTCCTATACCTGCTGCAAGAATGACTAACGCTGTTTTCTTCATCATTACTTTCTCCTTAGAATGCTCATTGTATGAAAAAACCCACCCTCCGCGGAATACCGCCGGAAAGCGTTCATATTACCTCAGGCAGTATGGCTGCCGTCTTCTGCCGCAAGTCTCATGGCCTGATCCTGCGCAGTCAGACTGTCAATGATTTCATCAAGGTCGCCATTCAATATGCTGTCAATTTTATGCAGGGTCAGATGGATTCTGTGATCTGTCACTCTTCCCTGACCGAAATTATAAGTTCTGATCTTTTCCGAGCGATCGCCGGTGCCGACCTGACTCCTGCGCAGATCCGCTCTTTTGTCGTGCTCTTCCTTCTGCTTCAGATCATACAGTCTGGCACGAAGGACTTTTAATGCCTTTGCCCTGTTCTTCAGCTGGGATTTTTCATCCTGGCAGGAGATGACAATACCTGTCGGTATATGGGTAAGCCGAACTGCAGAGTCCGTCGTGTTGACGCATTGTCCTCCGTTGCCGGTTGCCCGAAAGACGTCGAAACGGCAATCTTTCATGTCGATCTCCACGTCGACCTCCTCCGCCTCCGGAAGGACTGCGACCGTCACTGTCGAGGTATGAATTCTTCCCCCGCTCTCCGTTTCCGGAACTCGCTGTACGCGGTGGGTCCCGCTCTCATACTTGAGGCGTTCGAATGCTCCGGTGCCGCTGATCATGAACGTGCACTCCTTGAAGCCGCCGAGACCGTTTTCGTTCAGAGAGATCATCTCCGTGCGCCAGCCTCTCATATCGGCGTATCTCGCGTACATTCGATATATTTCCGAGGCGAAAAGTGCAGCCTCATCACCTCCTGCCCCGGCCCGTATCTCCACAATAACGTTTCTCTGGTCATTGGGATCCTTTGGCAGAAGCAGGATTCTTATCTTCTCGTCAAGTTCTTCTTTATCTCTTTTCGACTGCACAAGCTCTTCCCGGAGCATCTCCCTCATCTCCGGATCTGTCTCGGTCTGAAGAAGCATTTCCGACTCCTCCTCCGTAAGACAGGCCTTTTTGTAGGCTTCATAGGCTTCCGTGACAGGGGCAAGAAGGGCCTGCTCCTTCATAAGAGCAGTCATCCTTGCGCTGTCGCCCAGGACCTCCGTCGATGCCAGCTCCTGCAGGATTTCCTCCTGCCTGTGCAGTATCTTATCCAATTTTTCTATCATACTTTCTCCAGATCGCATGCAGCAGGCGCCGCCATTTGTGCTGCGTATCCAAGGACACATCTCGCGTTCCCGCAAAGGTCAACCACCGTTCTCACATTCACGTAGGACTCTGCTCTCATAAGTTCTTCCACTGCCTCCGACTGATCAAAACCGATCTCGAGAGCAAGCAGACCTCCGGGGACGAGGTAATCTCCGGCTTCCCTGACTATTCTGCGGTAGAGAGCGAGACCGTCATCGCTGCCGTCAAGAGCAAGACGCGGCTCAAAGAGACGGACTTCCGGATCCAGTGTCCCTATGACCTCTGTCTCAATATAAGGCGGGTTCACGGTTATTATATCATATGTGCCATCAATGCGTTCGAACAAATCGCTTCTCACCGCTTTTATTTGAGCTCCGAGCGCGACAGCGTTTTCCCTGGCTATGCCAAGAGCCGCCTCCGAAATATCGGAGGCGGTGACAGAGACTGCCCTGCCTGCATTTGCAGACAAGAGGAAAAGCGTGACCGCTATGCAGCCGCTGCCGGTGCACATATCGAGGATCCTGTCCCCGTTTTTTATAATGGGCAGAACTGACTCTACCAGAATTTCCGTGTCGAATCTCGGAATAAGCACATCGGGTGTGACCCGAAAATCATAACCGAAAAACGGAGCAGTCCCCGTAATATACTGCAGGGGCTCTCTGGTCATCCGCCTTTCGATGAGACGCAAAAATCCTTCTTTCTTATCATCTTCACACGGCTGTCCTCCCTGCGCGGCATAATCAGCGAGGCTCCAGCCCATGACAAAAAAGAGGAGGAGCCTGGCGTCCGCGGCGGGTTCAGGACATCCCGCCGAAGCAAGAAGCTTCTCCCCCTCGTGTACAAGTTCATAATAGTTCCTGCACATTCCGAGTTCAAAAGACGAGTTCATATATTACTTGCCCTGCCACTTTCTCCAGTCAAAGACCTTTTCAACGGCACAGATAGCGACTTCCACCATCTTCTCATCCGGCTCCCGTGTGACCAGGCCCTGAAGCGCGAGACCGGGCTTTGCCAGCGTGCAGACCACCGGGTTGTCGCTGGAACCCGCAAGGCGCAGGAACTCAAAGGAGATACCCGCGATGACAGGGATCAGGATGATCCGGGACAGAATTCTCTGCAGCGGAGACCTAAGGCCGAGAAAGCCGACGATCAGGAAGCAGATGACGGAGATCACAACAACGATAAGGAGGAAGCTTGTGCCGCACCTCTTGTGCCGTCTCGACGCCTTCATGACGTTCTCTACGGTGAGATCCCATCCGTTCTCAATGCAGTTGATGCATTTGTGCTCCGCGCCATGGTATGCGAATACCCTCTGAATGTCCTTCATTCTGGATATAAGGAACATATACAGTGCAAATATTGCCAGGCGGAGAAGAGCCTCCGCAAATGATACCGGCACCTCTCCCATGCCCATCCTTCTAAGTATAGACGCAAGCGCGTAGGGCAAAATCATAAAAAGACCGACTGAAAAGCACACTGAAAAGATGACCGTCAGCGTCATTGCGATTTTCCACTCTCTGGCTTCTTTGGCCTCGTCACGGGGCTCATCCGGTTCTTCTTCGTCTTCCGCGGCGAATTCAGCCGACCACATGAGCGATGACGTCCCCACGACCAACGAATCGATGAACGCGACCGCTCCGCGCAATATCGGTATGTTGTAGATCCCTTTGACGGGGCAGATGCTTCTATACGGCTCTTCCTTTACTTCAATCTGACCGTCAGGTTTCCGCACCGCCACAGAGTATCTGTCCCCGTTGCGCATCATGATGCCTTCCATGACTGCCTGACCGCCGATATTTGATGATTTCTGCAAATTATTCTCCTAATGACTTATGCTTTCGTCTTTTCAGCGCCACCTGAAAGGGGGTGCCAAGCTAAGACGATATAAAGAAGGGGACAGCATGCCTGCCGTCCCCGATACTCTCTGTTATGACCTTTATTACTTACCCAGATTGTATTTCTTGTTGAATCTCTCGATACGTCCGCGAGCCTTGGCAGCCTTCTGCTGGCCTGTGTAGAACGGATGGCACTTGGAGCAGATTTCAACGTGGATCTCTTTCTTTGTTGAGCCTACAGTAAATGTATTTCCGCAGTTGCAGGTCACTGTAGCCTGGTAGTAATTCGGATGTAATCCTTCCTTCATCTTTTTCACCTCTTTATAAAAACTTTTACGTAGTTTTCTTATTCGCCTTTTTCATATAAGACAGCAAAAATGATTTTAACATAGTTAAGATTCATATGCAAGTACTCTTTTTACAGGATTTACTTCCATTTTGCAAGAATCTGGTCGACCACCATCTCATTGGTCGGCAGTCTGGTAAACTCATCTATTATAGTCTCGACCGCATCCTCGGCCTTCAGGCCGTTCATGCGCCTTCTCATGATATCGACAGCCTTGCGCTCGCGGGTCGTAAGAAGGAGATCTTCTCTCCGTGTTCCTGATTTAACGATATCAATGGCCGGAAACATTCTTCTCTCCTGGAGCTTCCGGTCGAGAATCAGCTCCATGTTGCCCGTGCCCTTGAATTCCTCGTAAACTACGTCGTCCATCTTGCTGCCGGTATCGACCAGTGCTGTCGCAAGAATGGTCAGGCTTCCGCCCTCCCGCATATTGCGCGCTGCGCCGAAGAAACGCTTCGGCATATAGAGAGCTGTCGGATCGAGACCGCCGGACAGCGTCCTTCCGCTCGGCGCTACAATAATATTGTAGGCTCTGGCAAGACGCGTGATAGAATCCAGAAGAATGATGACATCCTCCTTCTGCTCTACAAGGCGCTTCGCCCGCTCGATGACCATCTCTGAGACTCTCTTATGATGTTCCGGAGTCTCATCAAAAGTTGAGTAAAGAATCTCTACATGCTTTCCTTTCACCGACTCTTTCATGTCCGTGACTTCCTCAGGCCGCTCGTCGATGAGCAGAATAATAAGGTAAGTATTCGGGTTCGTCGTAAGGATCGATTTGGCAATATCTTTCAGAAGCGTCGTCTTTCCGGCTTTCGGCGGAGATACGATCATTCCTCGCTGCCCATAACCGATTGGGGAAATGAGATCGACAATTCTCGTCGCGCGGGACCCGTCCGGACGTTCCAGACGAATGCGCCGATTCGGAAAAATCGGTGTCATATTTTCAAATGTGAACCTGCGCCTTGCTTCGTCTGCAGGACGGTCATTCACGCGGGACACGTAGATAAGTGCGCCGTACTTTTCTCCCTGCGCTTTTTCTCTCTTATTGCCCTCGACCATATCACCTGTTTTCAGGTTAAAACGCCTGATCTGGGATGGGGAGACATAGACATCCTCCTCACCGGGGAGAAAGTTCGCGCTGCGCAGGAATCCAAATCCGTCCGTCATGATCTCCAGAAGTCCGCGCACCGTATTTCCCTGATCTCCGGGGATCGCACCCGGCACATAAACGGATTTGTCACGTTTTTCCTCCCGCTTCTCTTCCCGCTTTTCATCTCCTGCCGCGGACACTGTCTTTGCCGTATCATATGATGCGGTCTGCTCTGTCTCTTCCGTTTCAGGTGTGCCTCTTTGCGGCGAAATCGGTCCGCTTTCAGGATCGGCACTGACTGATGCAGTATCGGCTTCCCCAGTACTTTGGTCATCGGCGCCTCCTGAAATATTCCGGGAGACATCCCCTGCTTCCGCGGCAGCAGCTTCCGCTTCTGCTTCTCTCGCATCAAGCTCAAGCATAGCGTCTATAATAACGGCCTTTTTCTGAGTGGACATTCCTCTGATACCACGGGCCTTCGCAAGTTCCCTGAGGGTCTTCACCGGGAGGCTCTGATACCTTTCTTTTGTCATAATATTTGGCATAAATATTTCCTTTGCTTAGTTATATCTCTTCCAGCTGCGCGGCGTTAATAGGAGCAGCATCGGGAAAATTTCCAGACGGCCTGCCAGCATGTCAAAAATGAGCACGCACTTGGTCAACGGAGAAAAGAACGAATAGTTGCCGGTCGGACCTACGAGATTGAGACCCGGACCTATGTTATTCAACGTCGCGGCCACAGCTGTGAAGTTTGTCGTAAAATCAAAATTGTCTACAGATACCAGAAGTGTAGATAAAAGGAAAATAGTAAAATAAATTGCGATAAAAACGTTCGTGTTGCGGATTGTCTCGTGTGCAACGGACGCTCCGTCAAACTGGATTTTCTTGATCCACCTCGGGTGAATAATGTTGTCGACTTCCTTCTGAATTGTCTTAAATACGATAACAAATCGCGATACCTTCATACCGCCGCCGGTCGAACCCGCGCAGGCACCGATGATCATCAGGAGGACCAGCAGGGTCTTTGTGAGTTCCGGCCATTTGTCAAAATCAGCTGTCGCATATCCCGTGGTCGTGATGATCGTGCCGACCTGGAAGGCAGCATGGCGCAGCGATTCTCCGAAACCGTACATTCCCGAGATATTGATTGTTATGATCACGATCGATATAAGGACAAGGGAGATGTACGCTCTCACTTCTGTCATTCCGAATGCGAGCTTCAGCTTTTTAGCGACGAGGTAAAAATAAAACTGAAAATTGATGCCGCACGCGATCATAAAGAATGTCGTTATGACCTGCAATGATGCGGAGTAGCTCATATAGCTGTCATTCTTGACGCCGAAGCCGCCGGTTCCCACTGTGCCGAATGTGTGGCAGAGGGCCTCAAAGATGGGCATCCCGAATGCGGCGAGCAGAATGAACTCTGTCACTGTAATAATGAGATAAATCGTATAGAGGATTTTTGCGGTGTCTCCGACCCTGGGTACGAACTTGCCGACGACCGGGCCCGGGCTCTCCGCTTTCATAAGATTAAATGTCGAGCCGCCCAGGAGAGGAACTACAGCCAGCATGAAGACAAATATACCCATGCCTCCGACCCAGTGTGTGAAGCTTCTCCAGAAGAGGCTGCATTTGTTCAGCGGTTCGACCGCTGTCAGAATCGATGCTCCGGTCGTCGTGAAGCCCGATACAGTCTCAAATACCGCGTCAAGATAAAACGGTATGTCTCCGTTCAGAGTAAAGGGAAGCGCTCCGATCAGTGACATGACCAGCCAGGCGAGGGCTACCGTGACGAAACCGTCACGGCCGTACACTTTCGTGCGCGTCGGTTTCCTGAGTGACATAAGAGTGCCGATAACCAGTGCTATGATGGCAGTGATCAGGAAAGATATCCCGGCCGGCTCGCGATAAATTACAGCGACGATGCACGGGAGCAGCAGCATAACACTCTCGATCTTAAGAATCCACCCAAGAATATAAATGACCATTCCGTAATTCATAAACCGGATTCCCCCTTAATAAGCAAGAATATCATCCAGATCCCTGATCTTGTCCTGGCTGAGGACGACAAGGATGACAGAGTCACCGACTTCTATGGAATCATGTCCGGTAGGGGTGAACGCGCGCCCGTTCCTGAAAATTTTTCCGATCAGTATGTTCTTCTTGGTATTCAGCTTGACCAGCGGAATGCTGACGGCCCTTGTTTTTTCAGTGACGTGGAATTCAATGGCCTCGGCTTCACCGTTGGCTATCTTATAGAGGTTCTCTACGTTGCTTCCCATAGAAGCCCGCATGGAGCGGACGAACTGAATAATATACTCCGCTGTCGTCTCCTTCGGATTGACAACAGATCCGAGATCCAGACTGTCTATGACCTTTGTGAAGGACAACTTGCCGACCTTAGTGACGGTCTTGACGTTTTCAGACTGGCTTCGGGCAAACAGGGTAAGCATGATATTCTGCTCATCCATACCGGTCACGGCCGCAACGCCGTCGACTTTCTCAATTCCTTCCTCAATGAGGAGATCCTCATCGGTGCCGTCACCGCAGATGATCTCGGCATCCGGCAGCAGCTCACTCAGCACCTCGCTGCGCTTAAAGTCCTTCTCGATGATCTTAACACCGATCCCGCTGGCAGCCAGATTTTTCGCCATATAATACGTCATCTTTCCTCCGCCGATGATCAGGACGTCGCGCACCCGGTGCGTCTCAATACCTATTTTTCGGAAGAACTCATGAGCCTGCTCATGTTCCGCGATGACAGACACAAGATCACCCGCCTCGATCACGAAATCACCGGACGGGATGATGACCTGCCCCTTTCTCCTCACGACGGCAACAAGAACATCCGTCCGCAGTTTGGAGTGGATATAAGTCAGCGGGTTTCCGACCAGAAGGCTCTTCTCGGGAATGCGGACTGTCAGGAGCTCGATTTTGCCCTTGGCAAACGTCTCAATATCGATTGCTGAGGGAAATCTGAAAATGCGCCCCATCTCCTCCGCTCCGGCGCTCTCGGGGTTGATGAGCATAGCCAGACCGAAGCCTTTCTGAAGGAATTCTCTCTCATTGCTGTAGACAGGATTTCTTACTCTCGCGATCGCCGAGAGATTGCCGGTCCTCTTCCCGATTACGCAGCACAGAAGATTCTTCTCATCTGAATCCGTGACTGCGATCAGTACGTCGGCGTTCTCTATTCCCGCCTCCTTGAGAGTCGTGTAGCTTGTGCCGTCGCCGATCATAGCCATCGCGTCCATGCCGTCCGATACAGCCCGCAGCTTGTTCGGATTGTTGTCAATGACTGTGACATCATATCCCTCGTTGCAGAGCTGTTTTGCTATTGTAGAGCCTACTTTGCCGCACCCTACGATAATAATGTTCATAAACTTCCTCCTAAAGAAAACGAAGATGCACTCAAAAAAGCCTTAACATAAGGCTTCTTTTCAGCAGTATCAAAACTCTCGTGAATGCATAGTCCGAATATTCGCTCCGGATTCGGAGCTTGTTGAAGATAAGTTATATTCTAAATCATTATACAACAATGTTGTGAATATGGCACTAAAAAAATCACGTATTGGGGCCGGTTCTTTTCACGTGACCGTTCACCGCTCGTGACAGTTCAGACAGGCTTCGCCCGATTTTCAGAGACCGGCGCAAGCATCATCTTCATCGAAAAACGCAGGTCCTTCCCTGCGAGCCGTAACAATGCATACGCATTGTTGATCTCTCGGTCGGACCCGCAATGTTTTTCTCACGAAGATGAATACTTTGCTGCCGGAAACGAACTACACGAACAGCCTGTCTGAACTGTCATCCTTGCTCAACGAAACGCTCCGTCTCCTGCATGATCTCATAAAGCTCCTTCATATCCGTAAATATATCTCCGCTCTCCAGTGAGTGGTTCGCCTTCGGAATCAGTGAGCAGGGAATACCACGGCTTTCGCAAATGCCGAAAATTCGGCTCTTCTCCTTACCGACCCACGGATCAGCATCACCCGTGAATGCTATTGCATCTCCGAAATCGAATGCAAATGTCTCCTCAAGCGGAGTATAAATGACCATTCGAATTTTGTCCCGCGCCGGACTCCCCGAAGCGATCTTAGCCGCGACCGCGGTCCCGATGCTCTTTCCGATGAACAGAATATCATCATAGGCGTCAAGATCCGTGCCGGCAAGCTTATCCTCCGCCTGCTCCAGCGCAATCCGGAACGACTGCTCCATCCTGCCCCGGTCACCCATGATTTTCGGCGGAAAACCCTTGTAGTCCATGATCAGAATATCACAGCCATGAGCTTGTGCGATCCGTCTGCTGAAATACATGAGGGGCTTGTCGGCCGTGTAGCCTATGCCCGGGAAAAATACGGCCAGTCTTTTCATTTGATCCTCCACTCAGATTGTTTCCAAAATGTCTTTTCAGTTTTTCATAAAACAAAAATCCGGAAACACCTTTATGGTATTTCCGGAAGTTATTTCTCGTGAAGCATCGGGGACTCGAACCCCGGACAACTTGATTAAAAGTCAAGTGCTCTACCACCTGAGCTAATGCTCCGTACTGGGCTAGTTGGATTCGAACCAACGAATGCAGCAGTCAAAGTGCTGTGCCTTACCCCTTGGCGATAGCCCATCGATCACCAAAGTTCTGCAGAACTTTGCTGCCAAAGGTGGATAGTGGGACTCGAACCCACGGCCTCCAGAGCCACAATCTGGCGCGCTAACCAACTGCGCCATACCCACCATACGACGTGCCTGAAGAGACTCGAACTCCCGACACACGGCTTAGAAGGCCGTTGCTCTATCCAGCTGAGCTACAGGCACATAGCCGCTAGACGTCTCGTATGAGACGAAAGCGGGTGATGGGAATCGAACCCACATGTCCAGCTTGGAAGGCTGGTGTTCTACCACTGAACTACACCCGCAAACGAAGTATAAATATAAAACTTAAATCGGGGTGACAGGATTCGAACCTGCGGCTTCCTGGTCCCAAACCAGGCGCTCTAGCCAAGCTGAGCCACACCCCGTCGCCTCGGCGTTATATTGCTCTCGCACAACGCTTGATTATTATATTAAAAACATTTTGTTTTGTCAACAGGGTTTTTCAGTTTTTCGTATTTATTTGTCTGCTCTTATTTGTGTGCGACTGATGGCTGTGACAGTCGAGAATCAAAGAAGACTTGTCTCTACTGCCACTTTCGAGTGAATATCTCGGCGATGACAGTACAGAGTCCGGAAAATGTATTAGCTACTGCCGTTTTCGAGTGCTTTCCATCTCAAATTTCAGTCGCGTGAGCTGGTTTTGTCGAATCCTACTGTCATCAAGCTACGAAAAAGTAATGAAAGCTACAGTATTTCAAAGGCTTTTTACCTTTCCTACTGTCAGTTCTGAAAAAATTTCTTTTATACTGACAGTCTGAAACGCACGTTTTTGATTGTGTACTGTCATTTTCTGTCGACTCGACAGTCGTAAATTCAATAATCTCGATATGAACTGTCGCTCAATAACTTGATCAACAGTACATAAGAGAAAAGTCCCGCTTCCTACTGTCGGGGCAACGGTCGTAAGCACAAAAAGCTGGTTCGGAACTGTCGCCCAAGATCACGACCGACAGCGCAAGAATCAATGTACTTCGATAATAGTCTGCCGGATGTGGAAGGTGTCCCAATCATTATAGGCTGAGCTTATATCAAGATAGTCTTTTTCCGTATTAACACTATTTTCGATTTCCTAGTAAAATACTAGACAAGCAAAGGAGGCACTATGAAAAGCACAAAATTAAAGCGATGGTTCGAAATCACGGCATACCCTCGAATGTGAAGGTAAGTGATTCTGATCGAGAGAAAAAGTATAAACAGAGAATAATAACTTAGACAATGACACACCGTCAGGCACACGTATATACGCAGGGATTCGGGAAAAACGCAAGCCCGAATCCCCACCGGACACAGATAATGACCCGGATAATGAGCCCCTGACGGCATAATTTATATAAGGAGAGAAAAAATGGCTAAGATTACCCAGGAAACAGCAAAATCATGGAGATTTGAGACAAAGCAGCTTCACGTAGGTCAGGAAGATTACGATCACGCCACCGATTCGAGGGCAGTTCCGATCTATCAGACCTCTTCGTTCGTATTCAGGAACAGCCAGCACGCCGCCGACCGCTTTGCCCTTAAGGATGCGGGCAACATTTACGGCCGCCTTACCAACCCGACCGAGGACATTTTTGAGCAGCGCATCGCAGCCCTCCACGGAGGCATCGCAGCCCTGTCCGTCAGCTCGGGTGCAGCAGCCATCACGTACGCGATTGAAAATGTCGCGCTCGCAGGCGATCACATCGTGGCTGCCAAGAACATCTACGGCGGCACTTACAACCTGCTCGCCCACACTCTGGTAGATTACGGCATCGAGACGACCTTCGTGGATCCGCTCGTTCTCGCAAATTTCGAGAATGCGATCAAAGATAACACAAAAGCTCTCTATATTGAGACACTCGGCAACCCGAACGGTGAGGTCGTGGATATCGAGGGTGTCGCGGAGATAGCCCACAGACACGGAATACCGGTCATTATCGATAATACATTTGCAACGCCTTACCTCTTAAGACCGATTGAGCACGGCGCGGACATCGTCGTGGAATCGGCCACGAAGTTCATCGGCGGCCACGGAACGACCATCGGCGGCGTGATCATCGACGGCGGAACGTTCGACTGGGCAGCCCACGCAGAGAAGTTCCCACAGCTCACACAGCCGAATCCGTCCTACCACGGAATCAGCTTTGTCCAGGCGGCAGGGCCTGCTGCCTTCATCACGAGAATTCGCGCTATCCTCCTGCGCGACACAGGCTCCACGCTCTCACCGTTCCACAATTTCATTTTCCTCCAGGGCCTTGAAACTCTCTCGCTGCGCGTTGACCGCCACGTCGAGAACACCCTGAAGGTCATTGAGTATCTTAAGACAGTTCCTGAGGTCGAGAGCATCAGCCATCCGTCGCTGTCAGAGGATCCGGAGCAAAAGCGGCTGTACAACGAGTACTTCCCGAACGGTGCGGGTTCGATCTTCACGTTCCGCATCAGGGGCGGCGCTAAGGAGGCCCAGGCTTTCATTGACAGGCTGCAGCTTTTCAGCCTTCTTGCAAATGTTGCCGACGTAAAGTCCCTCGTCATCCACCCTGCCAGTACGACCCACTCGGAACTCAGCCCGGAGGAACTCATCGACCAGGGCATCTATGACAATACGATCCGCCTGTCGATCGGAACGGAGCATATCGATGATATCATCGCTGACCTTGCCCAGGCATTTGCAGGCTAACTGCTGAAAATGAGCAGATAATGTCCACCGCCAATAGAGCGGCGGTCATCTGACACAGATAAGTAAAAGGCCGGCTGCGGAAGCTGTTATCTCTCCGCAGCCGGTTCTTTTATGCTCGTTATTCTTCGTTCTTGCACAGCACCGTTTTCGGTGCTATACTTCATGTGTCATATCTTTTGAGCGGCCGTGGCGGAATTGGCAGACGCGCAGGATTTAGGTTCCTGTACCTCGCGTGTGTGGGTTCGAGTCCCACCGGCCGCATTTTTTATGCCATATCTCATACCCGTCCCGGGAATGGATCCACCGTATTTATCCCCAGAATGATATTCTCCCGGATCTTGACAGATAGTTCACTGTGAAATGCAGCTTTCCGAACCTGTCGATTTCCATCACCACATAGCTCGGTTTTCTGCCCTCCTGTCTCGGATATTGCAGACTGCCCGGGTTTATAACTGAGACGCCTTCCGGTCCCGCGATCTGAACGTCAGGCCGGTGTGTATGTCCGTACATGGCCACCTCACAGTTCTTTTCCCTGGCAAGCTCCACCAATTCTCTCGTGTCCCAGGCGACACCGTAATAATGCCCGTGGGTCACGAAGATCCTGTGGCCTTCCAGCGAGATCACAATGTCCTTTGGAAGGTTGCCTCCGAAGTCGTTGTTGCCTCTGACAAATGTGCACGGGGCATCGACAATGCCGGGAATCACATCCTCATCCCCCTCCACATCACCGCAGTGAATACAGTAATCCACCTTCCGGATTTTTTTCACAACTCTCTTTAGATTTTCCAGATGGCCGTGCGTATCGCTGATAATCAGTACTCTCATCATATAACTGACTCCATTTCCTACTCCGAAAGAGCCTTCCTGATCTTCTCTCTCATAGCTCTAAGGGCCTTTCCCCTGTGGCTGATTGCGTTCTTTTCCTCCGGTGCCAGCTCAGCGCTGTAGCAGCCCTTCTCCGGGACATAGAAGATTGGATCGTAGCCGAAACCGTTTGTGCCTCTCTCCTCGTAGCCGATCTGTCCCTCGAATGTCTCCTCGCATACCAGCTCTCTCCCGTCCGGGAACACACACGCAATCGCGCACACGAATCTTGCCGTGCGCTCTTCGTCCGGAACGCCATCGAGCCTCTCGATCAGGTTATTGTTCTTTATATGGTAGGAAGTATCCTCGCCCATATACCTTGCCGAATAGATGCCCGGTTCTCCGCCCAGCGCGTCAATGACAAGGCCGGAGTCGTCCGCCATGGTGACCTCGCCGGAGGCCTCGCATACAGTCCTGGCCTTGATCAGGGAATTTTCTGCAAATGTAGTCCCGGTCTCGTCAATGGGAACATCATATCCCGCGTCTTTCATGGACACTACATCAATTCCCAGCTCATTAAGTATCGCGTTCACTTCCCGCAGCTTGCCCTGATTTCCGGTCGCAAATAGAAATCTCATCTCATCTTCCTTTCCGCCCAGCGTCCGTATTTCGCGTTTTAGGCGGTTTCGGGCCCTGGTACTCATAAAAGTATGTCTTCATCATTCCGTTGTAAATCTTGCGGTTTTTCGTGGCTTTCCGGCCTATTTGACGCTCAGCTTCGTCGTAAGCCGTGATCACGTACATGGACCAGGAGTCCAGGGCTTCATAGGCTTTTCCGAGGGCTCCGTAGATTTCCGGCAGATTAGCCCGATCCTCGATGCGCTCACCGTAAGGCGGATTCGTGATAATGAACCCGTATTTCTTCGGATGGCTCAGCTCGCTGACACTTCTTTTCTGAAAGTGTATGTGACCTAGCACACCGGCCGCCTCAGCGTTATCTCTACAGTGCCGGATAGCCATAGGATCAATGTCATAACCCTGAATATCGCTCTCCGGTACCCGCAGTATCTTCGCGCGGGCTTCCTCCCTGGCTCTTTCAAATGCTCCCCTCGGCACTATGGAATCCCACGACTCCGCGAGGAAATCGCGTTTTAATCCCGGAGCGATGTTAGCCGAGATCATTGCCGCTTCAATCGGAAATGTTCCGGATCCGCAGAATGGATCGACAAGAATGCGCCCCCGCCTCCACGGCGTGAGAAGAATAAGCGATGCTGCCAGAGTCTCTGAAATCGGCGCTATGACCGGCGATACCCGGTATCCCCTCTTGTGAAGGGACGTACCGGTTGTGTCAAGGCCGACCGTCACGATATCCTTCTTCAGAGAAACTCTGAGGGGATAGGACGCGCCTGTCTCAGGCAGCCATTCAAGGCCGTAGGCTTCTCCCATTCGGGCTGCCATGGCCTTCTTCATGATCCTCTGAATGTCTGAGGGCGAGAACAGCCTGCTCTTTACGGAAGAAGCCTTGGCTGCCCAGAATTTCGCGTCACGAGGCAGGTAATCTTCCCACGGCACAGCCCGGGTCGCCTCAAAGAGTTCGTCGTAGGTAGTTGCCGGGAACTCCGCGACCTTGAGAAGTATGCGCTCGGCGGTGCGAAGTCCGATATTTGCCACAGCTGCCGAGGATTCGTCTCCTGCAAATGTCACCCGGCCGTCATCTACCGATGTGACCTCGAGCCCCAAATCTCTTATTTCACGTTTTAATACTGCCTCAAGTCCGAAATGACATGGTGCAATATATTCGATTTTATTCATAGGTTGCATCCATTTCTGAAAATTTTGACACAATAGTTAATAAAGTTTTAATATTTTTATTGCAATTTTCCACCATAGTGGATATAATAACCTTTGTAAAAAGAATTTACCCTTCAAAAATTTTTTTTACATTAACCCCTTATTAATTATTTATACTCCCCAGATACGGCGTCGAAAGCTCCCCTTTCGGCGCCGTATCGCTTTATAAGACGGCAATTGTGCCGACCGTAATCAGCCTCATACCCTGACACGCAAATCTGAGCATCCGCAGGGCACGCTCAGTGCCCTGCAGGTGTCCATATAGCATCAGTCAATACATTACCCTTCAGGAATTGAAATACTTATCGATGCCGTTGGCGATACCGGTCACGATCTTAGTCTGACCTGCAGCTGACGCCATGAAAAGATCATCCGACTGATTGGACATAAAGCCCATCTCCACGATGGTCACAGGCATTTTTGTCCAGTTGATGCCGGTCATGTCATCGCCCTCGAGCAGGCCGAGATTCTTTAGACCTGTCGACGCGCAGTAGCTGTCGATAATGCATTTTGACAGCTTCCGGCTGCCTGAAATGACAGAAGACGTAAGGTACTTATTCGAAGTTGATGGCATATAGCAGAGTGCTCCGTTAGGCGCGGAAGAGTAATCGTCACCGTTAGCGTGAATTCGGACAAATATATCCGCGCCCGCATTGGCTGCCATTGTCGCTCTCTCGGCATTAGAGATATTGACGTCGTGGGTCGTTCGGACCATATAGACGTTATATCCGCGTTTTTCGAGCTCCTTCTGCAGTTTCAGTGATACCTGAAGATTGAGTTCATATTCATTCAGTCTGGACCACGGACCGTATGTGCCCGAGGAGACTTTCTGCTTATAAGTCGATGCACCGGGGCCGATCGGCTCCTTGCCTGTATTCTGATTCCTCTGATGTCCGGCGTCTATGGCCACAAGATAGGTCTTTTTCGTCGTTGTCGGAGTAAGGTCCCATCTCTCATGCAGCCAGTTCCTGTGCTGGGCAAGCTCGACATTTGCCCCGCTCCACGCCCGGTTGCCGTTTCCGACCG
Organism: Lachnospiraceae bacterium; assembly: GCA_045221675.1. GTDB lineage: Bacteria > Bacillota > Clostridia > Lachnospirales > Lachnospiraceae > Chordicoccus. The sequence goes on from JBGUWZ010000068.1 coordinate 159,034, forward strand.
TGTAGTCGCCGAGCTTGGTGAGAATGGTGTATGTGCCGGTATTATTAAAATCGGTCAGCTTGAAATACTGGTAGTCAAATTCCTTCTTCGAATACTGCATGATATTCTGGCCGATCTTGGCTTTACCCGTATTTACATGGAGGAATTTTCCCGATGTAACATTAGAGATTCTGTAATAACCGTTCGACTTATAAGCCACCTTGAACTTCTGTCTGTTATTATCCACCGCAGTTGCTGTGCGGATATTTCCGCGGTCCGCGGTGGATCCGCCCGCCACTTCCATTCTCAGCTTTGTGTTCTTCAGATTCGTGAACGTATATGTACCGTTAGGCACTACTCGCTTGCCGTCGACTCTCTCGAGCGAGAACAGGCGATTAGTTGAGTTCCACTTGTCGTAGAGGTATACGTTCGTACCGTTCGCGGTTTTATTTCCCTGTACTGTGAGGACTCTGTTCCGGGTCGACATGCGTATATAGTAATACCCCTTGCCATCACTCTGGATCTTCCAGGTCTGAGTATTCTTTGCGCTCATTGTCCCCTGCTGTACATTCTCGCGGTTTGCCGCACCCTTATCCCAGGGTTCAATTGCCATGGAAGAATTCACCGGTGAGAGAATGACAGTGCCGTCGCTCCTGGCAAAAACAGTGATCTGGGATGCCGCAGCACGCTTTGCGTCTCTGATTTCAATGTTTGCCCCGTCTTTTGTCGAAGCTCCAGCTACATAGAGAGTCTTGCTGTCGTCAAGCTTTGTGTGGATCACGTATGTGCCGCTCTTTATCGGGGCATCTTTCGCCGTCTGGAGCACGAATTTCTGGTTGCTTTCTCCGTTAAAAGCAGCGGTGTGTACATTGACCCCGGCTGCCGCATTCGTTCCGTCAGCTTCGACGACACACTTTGTGCACTTCGGCCTTATGATAACAGATCCGTCAGCAGCTTTGAGAAGGTAGAATTTCTCGCCGTCATATGCGTTATTCCTCCAGAAGGTCTGCATATTGGCTCCCACATCCTTGCTGTTGCCCCAAACGTCGAGGGACAGTCCGCTGTCGTAATTCCAGATTGAGTAGAGTCCGCCGCCCCGGCTGGTTATGACCCATCTCTGCTCAACTGTCTCATCGAGCTTCTGCAGTTCGACATTGGCGCGAATGAGATCAGACTTACCGGCTGTTCCAAGAACAAATGACTGATCCGGCTTTGATTTAATATAGTAGATTCCGGTCGCTATCTTGGCATCCGCCGTAGGAAGGGCCGCGGCTCCGACGAGCTCTGTGTCCTCCACACGGTTCTCTGCGACAACTTCACTCTCCGCTGTCAGAGAGACGCCGCTCTCGTCCGACGGGATTTCCTCCGGTTCTGTCTCATGCGGTATGACCGAAGGTGCCTCTTCATCCTCAGATACTGCCTCATCCACATAAGGAGCCGTATCCTCCGCGACTTCATCTGTCACTTCATCCGTGACATCTTCTGCCGATGTGAGTGTATCCGCATTCTCTGTCTCCTCCGGGAGCTCGTCATCCTCCGCCTGCGGAGCAGAGACAGCCGCTGCTTCCGGCGTATCCGCGTAAGCAGGTACAGCACATGTACCTACGAGTGCCGCCATAAGCACAGCCAAAAGTCTTTTTTTCATAGCTTTCCTCCTCTATTTGGTCTGAAGTTCCTCAAGTTCTCCTACAAGAAGGTCGTAAAGGAGCTTAGATGTTTCTTCAGTATAATGAAGCGTATCTGTCGTGACAAATCCCGATTCTCTGAGCTTTGTGCCCGTATCGATAAAATGAATCTGCGGATCCAGTCCTTCTTTGACGATCCGATTGAACTCATCAACGTCTGCCGGGTCAAAGACGCCCGCTGTGACAGGATTTACAGAATTCATACACAGTTCTGCGCCCCGCTCATCCTTAAGGCGCTTTCCCCATTCATTAAGCGCCGTAACATATTCTCCCGCATTCTGCATATCGGAAATGCCTGTCATAATAATGACTGCGGAAAAGTCGCGGTCCGATTTCATGAGCTCCGGCAGGGCTTCCCTGTCGAGCCATCCGATGTCTGCCCCGCTCTTTGTAATGAACTCGATATTATCCTTCTCATGCGCGAACGGTGCCAATTCACCTGCTCTGCCGTCTCCGAGAACGATATAGTGGTGTTCTTTTTGACCTGAGTGCCCATCGCCCAGTATATTCAGAAAGCATACACCGGCGATAAAAAGGACCAGAATACCTGCGAGAACCTTCTTCATCGTCTCTTCCCCCTTTTCCACAGTGTATGATAACACATAAGCACCGGGCAGACAAATAAAACTGAAACAAGTTTATACCGGCTTCCGCATTCACAGACACGTAAAAAGAGGAATCCCCGTATTGAGATTAACTCAATACGGCAATTCCTCCTACATTCATTACTTAGAGTCTTCAGCATCACTGCCGGACAATTCATGCCTTATGCCCTTATTGGACACTCGGCTCTGCCGCCGGGACAGATTATACGAGCTCGAGAAGAACTGTCATTGCACCGTCGCCCTTGCGCTGGCCGATCTTGACGATACGTGTGTAACCGCCGTTACGACCGACATACTTCGGAGCAACATCTTCGAACATCTTCTTGACCATGTCGACCTGCTTTGTATTTCTCTTGCGACCCTTGCCCTCTTCCGGGACTTCCTTGATCGGATAGAATACGCGAAGCATCTTTCTTCTGGCATTCATTCTGGACGGAAGGTCCTTCTGAATCTCTTTCTCGACTTCATCGAAAACAGTTACGCGCTTACCGTCGACAACTTCCTTGACGCGCTTGCCGTTAGCGTCTTTTCTTGCGACCTTGGCTTTTACTGTGACTGTCTCAAAGTTATCTTTCTCTTTTACTGCGAGAGCGATGAGACCTTCAGCGATTCTGCGAACTTCCTTGGCCTTGGCTTCTGTTGTGACGATCTTGCCATGGTAAAGAAGCATCGTGACCTGGTTTCTGAGAAGAGCTTTTCTCTGTGCTGCTGTTCTGCTGAGTTTTCTGTATCCAGACATTAAAGTAATCCTCCATTTCACGGGACGTTGCCGCCATGCTCTTCGGTCTTACTGACGGTCGCTTACCCCCGCTCTTATTAATCTTCGCTCGGCTTCAGAGAAAGACCAAGCTCCTTGAGTTTTGCGAGAACTTCCTCGAGAGACTTGCGGCCCAGGTTGCGGACCTTCATCATATCCTCGGAAGTCTTGTTGCACAGTTCTTCAACTGTGTTGATGCCTGCTCTCTTCAGGCAGTTATAAGAACGAACGGAAAGTTCAAGCTCATCGATATTCATCTCAAGAACTTTCTCTTTCTCATTGTCCTCTTTCTCGATCATGACTTCGGCTGATTTTGCAGTCTCTGTCAGGTCGATGAACAGCTTAAGGTGCTCACTGAGGACCTTGGCTGCAAGGCTTACGGCTTCTTCCGGATTCAGGGTACCCTTTGTCCAGACATCCAGTGTGAGTTTGTCAAAGTCCGTCTGCTGACCGACACGAGTATTCTCAACGGTCATGTTGACACGCTCGACCGGTGTGTAGATGGAATCCACCGCGATCACACCGATCGGCTGATCATCAGACTTGCCTTTCTCGGCACTGATATAGCCTCTTCCCTTGGTAATTGTCATTTCAATGTAAAGTCGGCAATCCGCTCCGCCGTTCAGAGTCGCAATCGGCTGCTCCGGATTCATGATCTCGATATCTGAATCTGCCTGAATATCGGAAGCATGTACTACGCCTTCGCCTTCATATTCAATGTATGCCGTCTTCGGTTCGTCCGTATCGGAATTGTTGCGGATCGCAAGGCTCTTCAGATTGAGAATGATCTCTGTGACGTCTTCCTTGACACCCGGAATCGGGCTGAATTCATGAAGCACGCCGCCGATCTTGACCTGACTTACCGCAGCGCCCGGGAGAGATGAGAGCATAATTCTTCTCAATGAATTTCCAAGCGTTGTGCCATATCCTCTTTCAAGAGGTTCGACTACAAATCTGCCAAATTTCTTATCATCTGATAATTCCGCAACTGTAATCTTCGGCTTGTTAAAATCAAACACTAAGTATCCCCTCCTTTGGGATTGTGGTGCACATTTCCGGCATATAATCAGCTATTACTTAGAATACAACTCGACGATAAGCATTTCGTTGACCGGTACATCGATCAGCTCTCTTGTCGGAACTTCCTTGACAACGCCGCACAGATGCTCTGTATCAGCCTCGAGCCATTCCGGAACTGCACGGCCTGCTGTTGCAGCAAGGATGCCGTTCTCTGCCTTGTATCTCGGAGAAGACTGCTTCTTCTCTTTGATTTCGATCTTGTCGCCCGCCTTTACCTGGTAGGACGGAATGTTGACTGTCTTGCCATTGACCAGAACATGCTTGTGGTCTACGATCTGACGGGCTTCACGTCTTGTACGTGCAAATCCGAGGCGGAAAAGAACGTTGTCAAGTCGAAGCTCGAGCATAGCCATGAGGTTTGCGCCTGTCATGCCCTTCATGCGGTCAGCTCTTTCGTAATAGTTACGGAACGGCTTCTCAAGTACGCCGTAGATGAATTTTGCTTTCTGCTTCTCGCGGAGCTGCTGGCCGTATTCGGAAACCTTACGGGTGCTTCTCTTGAGTTCGCGAGTAGACTTCTTGTCAATACCGAGATATGCGGGCTCAATACCGAGAGCTCTGCATCTCTTAAGATACGGTACTCTATTTACTGCCATTTATTATGGACCTCCTAATGAACTTGGCTAATCAATCAATAAGTTATACTCTTCTGCGCTTCGGCGGACGGCATCCATTGTGCGGAACCGGAGTTACGTCCTCAATGCTCACTACCTGAAGACCTGATGCAGAGAGCGCACGGATTGCTGCTTCTCTTCCTGAACCCGGACCCTTTACAAAGACTTCAACTGTCTTGAGACCGTGCGGAAGAGCTGCCTTCGTTGCAGTTTCTGCTGCCATCTGAGCTGCATAGGGAGTAGATTTCCTTGAACCGCGGAATCCAAGGCCGCCTGCGGAAGCCCATGAAAGAGCATTTCCTCTGGCATCCGTCAGCGTAACAATAGTATTATTGAAAGAAGACTGGATATGTGCCTGTCCATGTTCAACGTTTTTCTTGACCTTACGTTTTGTATTGGTCGTTTTTCTCTGTACCTTTGCCATAAAAACTAACCTACTTTCCTTTCGTAGTTACGTGCTTTACTTCTTCTTGTTAGCGACTGTACGTCTCGGGCCCTTACGGGTTCTGGCGTTATTCTTTGTGTTCTGTCCGCGAACCGGAAGACCTTTTCTGTGACGAATGCCTCTGTAGCATCCGATTTCTGTGAGGCGCTTGATATTCATAGCGACTTCACGGCGAAGGTCACCTTCTACGACGCATGTTTCATCCATGACGTCCTTGATACGGATGACTTCTTCATCTGTCAGATCACGTACACGTGTATCCGGATTAACATTTGCATCCTTAAGGATCCTTGAAGCCGTTGTCCTGCCGATACCATAAATATAGGTAAGACCGATCTCAACGCGCTTATCTCTTGGTAAATCAACACCAGCTAAACGAGCCATTGTTTTCCTCCAACTGTAAGTTTCTTTTGTTACTTGTTACTTCGGGTTACTAGTTTCCTAATTGGGGCTAAGTATAAAGCCCAGCCATCCCGCGCCCGGCGATGACCTTTCCGGCACAAAAAAATTTGATGACGCGTACCGGTATTAAGCACTAATATCGGCTCATAAGCTGATATATAGTATACAGTTCGTGCAGCCGCGCTACGAACTGGTATTAACTTAATATGTAGCTTTTAATTAACCCTGTCTCTGTTTGTGCTTCGGATTCTCACAGATGATTCTGATTGAGCCCTTACGCTTGATGACTTTGCACTTCTCACACATAGGTTTAACGGAAGATCTAACCTTCATTTATTGAACCTCCTTTCCGAAAACTGCGCACAAGGCGCACAAAAGTCCGCATACTAGTATACTAGTCTGCGGACTCTTTTGCAAGCATTAATTTATTTTTTTATTTCGTGGAATTCACCCTCATTTGTCACGCCATACGATGCGTCCTTTGTCCAGATCATACGGGGAAAGTTCTATTGTGACCTTATCACCCGGAAGAATTCGGATGAAGTTCATGCGAAGCTTCCCGCTGATGTGCGCAAGAACAACATGCTTATTCTCAAGTTCTACCTTGAACATGGCGTTCGGAAGTTTCTCAAGAACAACACCTTCTACTTCAATAGCATCTGCTTTAGACATATAATTTAAATCCTCCTTATAAAAAGCATGCTTTTATCTGACATAGTTGTATCGAATAGCGTCCGCCTGCTCACCGTTCCGGAATCATATGCATGTCAGGAGTTCAGGATCTCCTTCTCTGATCAGGACAGTGTTTTCATAGTGAGCGGAAAGTGATCCGTCAGAAGTGTACACCGTCCATCCGTCATCCGACTGCAGCACTCCTGCCGCGCCGGCATTTATCATCGGTTCGACGGCGATCGTCATATTGGGAACGAGAAGCATTCCTCTTCCCTTCTGTGATGTGTTCGGCACCAGCGGCGGTTCATGGAGATGTGTCCCAATCCCGTGACCTGTAAGCTCTCTGACGACGCCGAATCCAAATGACACCGCGTAGGACTCAATTGCACCGGAGATATCATACAGATGACATCCTGCCCGGGCATATTTCATCCCCTCAAAAAAGCTTTCTCTGGTGACTTTGATGAGTTTCTCCGCTTCGGGGGAAATCTTGCCTACTCCCCAGGTCCTTGCCGCATCTGAGTGCCAGCCTTTCCAGATGAGACCTGCGTCGAGGGATACTATATCCCCCTCCTTTAAGACCCTCTCCTCGGACGGAATACCGTGAACGATCTCGTCGTTGACAGATACACAGATCGATGCGGGATATCCGCCGTAGTTCTTAAAGTTGGGAATTCCGCCTTCTTCAAGTATCAGCCGTTCACCGAGCTCATCAATAGACTTGGTCGTGATCCCCGGCCTGATAAACTCGCGCAGAGCTTCATGGACACGGGCCAACTTGTGACCGGCTATGCGCATGAGCTCAACTTCTTCGTCTGTTCTGACGCTCTGAGCAATTCTCATTATCCGAGAAGTCCCTTGATATCCGTAAATACTTTATCCATATCCTGTGTACCGTCTACCGATACGAGGATGCCCTTGGCTTTATAATAATCGATGAGCGGCTGTGTCTGAGCATGATACACATCAAGTCTTGTCTTTACTGTCTCGGGCTTGTCATCATCCCGGAGGATCAGATTCTGACCACAAGTGTCACATACGCCTTCTACCTTCGGCGGATTGAAAACGACATGATAAGTGGCACCACAGCCGACACAGGCGCGTCTGCCGGACATGCGGCTTATAATAGCTTCATCCGGAACATCAATGTCAAGTGCGTAATCCATCTTCTGTCCCATTTTGGCAACTGCTGCATCGAGTGCCTCAGCCTGAGGAATTGTTCTCGGGAATCCGTCAAGAACATATCCGTTCGCGCAGTCATCCTGGGCGATGCGGTCAGCCACAAGATCACATACCAGTTCGTCCGGAACAAGCTTGCCGGCATCCATATATGATTTGGCCTTCTTGCCGAGTTCCGTGCCGCCCTTTATGTTCGCGCGGAAAATGTCACCCGTTGAGATATGCGGAATACCGTACTCTGCAGCGACTCTTTTAGCCTGTGTTCCTTTTCCTGCACCCGGTGCGCCAAGCATAATGACTTTCATGTCCTTACCTCCTCGTTAATACTTGATAAATCGAACTTTCTGCGGGCACGCCTCAGCATGCCGCATTCTTACTGATTTCTGCACTAATAATTAGTATATCACGAGATGCACGGTATTGAAAATCACTTTTATCAATCGGTCTGATAAAATTGCAGGAAACTGGCTGTTCAAACAGGCTGCTTATGTATTTCGTTTCCGGCAGCAAAGCATCCATCTTCGTGAGAAAAACATTGTATATCCGACCGAGAGATCAGTAAATGCGAATGCATTTACTAAGCTCGCAGGGCAGGATATACGTTTTTCGATGAAGATGATGTTTGCGCCGGATCTTGGTACTTCGCAGCAGCCTGTCTGAACCGACCATGCAAAACGGCTGCCGCGGAAGCGACAGCCGTATGATTCTTATGAATTAAGGAATCCTTTATAATTTCTGACGACCATCATCGACTCGATCTGTTTCACGGTCTCAAGAATGACACCGACGATGATGATGATGGACGTTCCGCCGAATGAAACGCTGGCATTGAACACACCGTTGAAGAAGAAGGGTATGATCGCAATGATCACAAGACCGGCCGCACCGATGAAAATGATGTAGCTCAGGATCTTGTTCAGATATTCTGACGTAGGCTTGCCGGGTCTTATACCCGGGATAAAGCCGCCCTGTTTCTTCATATTGTCCGCAACCTCAAGCGGGTTGAAAGTGATCGACGTATAGAAATATGCGAAGAAGATCACAAGGACAATGTACAGGATAAGTCCGATGTTGTAGATCGGATGTGCTATGCTGAACCAGTTATTCGAATTCAGGATGCCTAGCAGGGTCCCGAACCAGCCAGTCGCATTCCTATGTCCGCTGAATGTCGCGATGATCGACGGGAAGGACATGATGGATGATGCGAAGATGACCGGGATAACTCCGGCTGTATTGACTTTGAGCGGAATGTGTGTCGACTGACCGCCGACCATACGCCTTCCGACCATTTTCTTCGAATACTGTACCGGAATATTTCTCTGTGCGCCGTTCAGGATAAGAACGAGCACTACCAATGCTACAATAATCGCGATGATGATGATAGCTGCCAGTCCGCCGCGAGCAATTGTTTTTCCCTTTACGAACTGCTCATAGAGGCTCGAAAGGTCATTCGGAACACGTGAAAGAATATTGATCAAAAGTACCATAGAGATACCGTTGCCGATTCCCTTCTCCGTGATCTGCTCGCCTATCCACATAAGGAATGAAGATCCCGCAGTGAGACTGACTACTACAACAACCGCTTTGGCAAAATCCATATCCGGAATCAGGCCCTGGTTTCCAAAACCGACTGCCATCGCAATCGATTCGAAAAGCGACAGACCAACCGTAAGATAACGGGTGATTGCTGTCAGTTTTTTCCTTCCATCCTCGCCATCCCGCTGCATCTCTTCGAGAGCCGGGATAGCGATTGTAAGAAGCTGAACTATAATAGACGCTGTGATATACGGAGTAATGGATAATGCCAGGATTGACATACTGGAGAAGGAGCCGCCCGTGAACGCGTCAAAGAAATTGAAAGCGTCACCTGACTGTGCAGCGAACCATTCTGCAAAATAGTCCCTGTTCACGCCCGGTACCGGGATCTGGCACCCCAGTCTGATGATAATCAGACACATAAGGATGAAAAACATCCTTCGCCTGATATCTTGAACCTTAAATGCATCCATTATCTTCCGAAACATCAGATCACCTCAACACTGCCGCCTGCTGCTTCGATTTTCGCCTTAGCACTCTCACTTACAGCATTCACCTTGACGGTGAGCTTCTTTGTGAGTTCGCCCTTGCCGAGAACCTTGACACCATCTGCAAGTTTTGCAACAACGCCTGTCTCAAGAAGAAGTTCCGGTGTTATAACTGTGCCGTCTTCGAACTTCTCGAGATGAGCAACATTAACAACAACGATCTCCTTGGAGTTGCGGTTCGTGAAACCTCTCTTCGGAAGACGTCTGAACAGCGGCATCTGGCCACCTTCGAAACCTGGTCTCGGTGCTCCGGAACGAGCCTTCTGACCCTTATGTCCCTTACCTGCTGTCTTTCCGTTGCCTGAGCTCTCGCCGCGGCCTCTGCGGAAATTATCGCTCTGTCTGGAACCGGGAGCCGGCTTTAAATTCGATAAATCCATTATTGGCACCTCCTATTATACTTCTTCAACTTTTACGAGATAGCCGATTTTATGCAGCTGTCCGCGTGTTGCGGCATTATCCGGAAGAATTACGGAAGAGCCAAGTTTATGGAAGCCCATAGACTCGATGACTTTCTTGTTCTTCGGAACAGCGCCGATCGTAGACTTAACAAGTGTGATTTTTAATTTCTTCTCTTCTGCCATTTCGGTGACCTCCTTACGCCATAATCTCTTCGACGGACTTGCCGCGAAGACGGGCGACTTCCTCAGGAGTCTTGAGAGACTTGAGGCCGTTCAGCGTAGCAAAAACAACGTTCTGCTTGTTGTTGGAGCCGAGGGACTTTGTACGGATGTTCCTGATGCCGGCAAGCTCGATGACTGCACGAGCAGGACCGCCGGCGATAACACCGGTACCTTCCGGAGCTCTTTTCAGAAGCACGGAAGCGCCGCCGAATTTACCATATGTATCATGTGTTACGCTGTTGTAATCAGTTCTGGCAACAGAAATCATATGCTTCTGAGCATCTTCCTTACCCTTGCGGATAGCTTCCGGAATTTCAGCTGCCTTGCCGAGGCCTGCACCCACATGACCATTGCCATCACCTACAACGACAAGTGCGGAGAAACGCATGTTGCGACCGCCCTTAACGACCTTGGTGACGCGCTTGATGGCAACGACTCTATCTTCGAGACCGTTCTCATCTTTGTCGATTCTTTTATTCTCGTTCTGTCTCATGAGTATTCCCCTTCCTCTTAGAATGTAAGGCCGGCTTCTCTGGCTGCGTCAGCAAGAGCCTGGACCTTTCCATGGTAAACGAAGCCGCCACGGTCAAAGACTACTTCCTTGATTCCGGCCTGCAGAGCTCTCTCTCCGATTACTTTGCCGACGCGGGCTGCTGCTTCGATATTGTCTGTGTACTCAAGGCCTTCCTTAACGTCTGCCTGAAGTGTGGAAGCGGATACAAGGGTAACACCCTTCTTATCGTCGATAATCTGAGCATACATATGCTTGTTGCTGCGGAAGACTGCGAGTCTCGGACGCTCAGCCGTTCCGTGAATGTGGCCGCGCATTCTCTTATGTTTCTTCTGACGCGCAAGCGCTCTAGATGGCTTATTAATCATCTCTAAACTCTCCTTCCTTTATTTCTTGCCGGTCTTACCGACCTTGCGGCGGATAATCTCATCAGAATACTTGATGCCCTTGCCCTTATACGGCTCCGGACCTCTCTTCTCGCGGATATTTGCAGCATACTGGCCAACAGCCTGCTTGTCGATACCCGTGATAGTGATCTTATTTCCCTCTACCTTGGACTCAAGGCCTTCCGGATCGATCATCTCGATCGGATGGCTGTAGCCAAGTGCGAGGACGAGCTTGTTCCCCTGCTTTGTGGCTCTGTAGCCGACGCCGTTGATCTCAAGGACCTTTGTAAAGCCGTCATGGACACCTGTTACCATGTTCTGGATCAGAGCACGTGTAAGGCCGTGAAGAGCTTTGTGTCTCTTAAGATCGTCCGGTCTTGTGACAACGATTTCATTGTCTTTGAGTTCAATGGTCACTTCTGTGGAGAGCTCACGTGTAAGTGTACCCTTCGGACCCTTGACTGTAACAACATTGCCCGGCTGAATTTCACAGGTAACGCCCTGCGGAAGAACAACCGGCAGTTTGCCGATACGTGACATTGATGTTTCCTCCTAAAATATAAACTTAGATTGTCGGGGCCATAAGGCCCTGTTTTCAGCTTTAACACTCAGCTATGCAAAGCCATCTACTTCGCATAGCTATGTGAGCATTATTTACCATACAAATGCAAGAACTTCGCCACCGACTTTAAGCTTGCGAGCTTCCTTGTCTGTGATAACGCCCTTGTTCGTTGAGATGATAGCGATACCAAGACCGCCAAGGACTTTCGGAAGCTCCTCCGCACCCGCGTAAACGCGGAGACCCGGCTTGGAGATTCTCTTAAGACCTGTGATAATCTTCTCATTCTTGTCTTTGCCGTACTTGAGATAGACACGCATTGCCTTCTCAACGCCTTCACCGACGTATTCGTACTTAGCAATATAACCCTCATCTACAAGGATATCCGCGATTGCGACTTTCATCTTGGAGACCGGGATATCAACTGTATCATGCTTCCTGAGATTTGCGTTACGGATTCTCGTAAGCATATCAGCGATTGGATCATTCGTCGTAGTCATTTGATGACGCTCCTTTCTAAAAGTTCTTTACCACGATGCCTTCTTAACACCCGGAATCTCGCCCTTGTAAGCAAGCTCACGGAAGCAGATACGGCAAATTCCGTACTTGGACAGAACAGAATGCGGACGACCGCAAATGCTGCAACGTGTATATTCTCTAGTAGAGAACTTCGGCTTTCTAGCCTGTTTGATCTTCATTGATTTCTTTGCCACAGTCTTATCTCCTTTACTTAGTAAACGGCATGTTGAACAGTCTGAGGAGCTCGCGAGCTTCCTCGTCTGTCTTTGCAGTTGTAACAAAGATTACGTCCATGCCACGGACCTTATCGACCTTATCGTACTCGATTTCCGGGAAAATCAGCTGCTCTTTGATAGCCAGAGCGTAGTTGCCGCGGCCGTCGAAAGCGTTCGGATTTACTCCACGGAAGTCACGGACACGCGGAAGTGCAAGGTTGATAAGACGATCAGCAAACTCATACATGCGCTCGCCGCGAAGTGTAACTTTGCAGCCGATCGGCATGCCCTCACGGAGCTTGAAGTTAGCGATTGACTTCTTAGCCTTTGTGCGGATAACATGCTGGCCTGTGATTGTTTCCATATCAGCGACAGCTGCATCCAGAAGCTTAACGTTCTCTTTAGCTTCACCAACACCCATATTGACAACGATCTTGACAAGCTTCGGAACTTCCATGGGGTTTTTGTAGTCAAATTTCTTTACCAGTGCCGGCACGATTTCGTTTTCGTACTGTTCTTTTAATCTGCTCATACCAGTTCCTCCTTTCTTATTCGATCGTTTCGCCTGTGGACTTGGCTACGCGTACTTTCTTGTCGCCCTCGAACTTGAAGCCGATTCTTGTCGGCTGTCCCTTATGCAGGTACATGACATTGGAAATGTCGATCGGAGCTTCTCTATTGACGATACCGCCCTGCTGATTCATAGCTGACGGCTTCTCGTGCTTTGTGATCATGTTGACGCCTTCGACGACAACTCTGCCCTTCTTAGCATCGACAGCGAGGACCTTGCCCTCTTTATCTCTGTCCTTGCCGGCGATGACGCGAACTGTATCGCCCTTTTTAATCTTAAGTGATGCCATATGTTTACCCCCTTACAGTACTTCCGGAGCCAGGGAAACAATCTTCATGAACTGCTTCTCACGGAGCTCACGGGCAACGGGTCCAAAAATACGTGTTCCTCTCGGTGTGTTGTCGTCCTTGATGATAACTGCAGCGTTCTCGTCGAAACGGATGTAGGAACCATCCTTACGGCGTGCGCCTTTGACTGTACGAACGACAACAGCCTTAACGACATCACCCTTCTTAACAACACCACCGGGTGTTGCATCTTTGACCGTAGCAATAATCGTATCGCCGATTGCGGCATATCTGCGTGTAGAACCGCCGACTACGCGGATACAAAGGATTTCTTTTGCTCCTGTATTATCAGCGACTCTCAGTCTGGTTTCCTGTTGAATCATGTTTGTATCCTCCTAATTAAAAGGCTGCTATAAATCCTTTTATATTCCCGCCCGGACTTAAGACACAGCCGGGAAAATAGCAGCGGCGATTATTTTGCCTTCTCGACGATTTCGACCAGTCTCCATCTCTTGTCCTTGGAAAGCGGTCTCGTCTCCATGACTCTGACGGTATCACCGATGTTGCACTCGTTATTTTCATCATGTGCTTTCAGCTTGTATGTCCTGTTGACGATCTTCTTGTACAGCGGATGCTGAACACGGCCATCAACCGCAACAACGATTGTCTTGTCCATCTTGTTGCTGACTACCTTGCCGACACGTGTTTTTCTGAGGTTTCTCTCTTCCATTCCTTATGCCTCCTTAACGGACTTTCTGTGTCATGACCGTCTGAATTCTGGCAATATTCTTGCGGACTTCCTTGATTCTTGCTGTATTGTCAAGCTGATTTACAGCGTTCTGGAATCTGAGGTTGAAAAGCTCTTTCTTAGCCGCTACCAGTTCATCATTCAGCTCTGCTACGGACTTAGCCTGCAGGCTCTCAAGATATTTTGTACTCTTCATTACTGCTCACCGCCTTCTGCTGCCGGCGCCTTATCCGCAGCTTCTTCCGGGCCATTGATCTGCTCGCGGGATGCGATCTTGCATGTGCACGGAAGCTTATGCATAGCGAGACGAAGCGCTTCTCTTGCTACCTCTTCCGGTACACCGGCGATCTCAAAAAGAACGCGGCCCGGCTTGACAACAGCTACCCAATAATCCACGGAACCTTTACCGGAACCCATACGAGTTTCAGCAGGCTTAGCCGTTACCGGCTTGTCCGGGAAGATATCGATCCAGACCTTACCGCCACGTTTGATATAACGGGTCATAGCGACACGGGCAGCTTCGATCTGATTTGACTTGATCCAGCACGGCTCTGTTGCAACAAGTGCATACTCGCCTCTGGTCACACGTGTTCCCCTGGTCGGCTTTCCTCTCATGGAACCACGGAACTGTTTTCTACGCTTAACTCTCTTCGGCATTAACATTAGCGATCACCGCCTTCCTTGTTTCCCTTGGCCGGAAGAATCTCACCATTGTAGATCCATGCCTTTACGCCGACTTTGCCGTACTGTGTATCAGCTTCCGCGAATCCATAGTCGATGTCTGCGCGAAGTGTCTGAAGCGGAATGGTGCCTTCACTGTATGTCTCCTTGCGTGCCATATCGGCGCCGCCGAGACGACCGGAAACAGATGTCTTGATTCCCTGAGCGCCTGCGCGCATTGTCCTCTGCATGGTGGACTTCATAGCGCGGCGGAAGGAAATACGGTTTTCAAGCTGAAGTGCGATGTTCTCTGCTACGAGCTGTGCATCGCGGTCCGGACGCTTGACTTCCTTGATATCGACAAGGACCTTGCGGCCGACTTTCTTTGTAAGTTCTGCCTTGATCTTCTCGATCTCAGCGCCGCCCTTGCCGATTACAAGACCCGGCTTTGCGGTATAGATTGCGACCTTGACACGGTCAGAAGCGCGCTCGATTTCGATCTTGGAAATGCCTGCGCTGTAAAGACGCTTCTTAAGGAACTCACGGATCTTGTAGTCCTCTGCAAGATTTGCCGCGAAATCTTTCTCTGCGTACCATTTGGAATTCCAATCCTTGATGACACCGACTCTAAGGCCGTGTGGATTGACTTTCTGTCCCATTTTAGACCTCCTTATCTCTCATCCAGCACGATGGTGATGTGGCTGTTGCGCTTCAAAATTCTGTATGCGCGGCCCTGTGCTCTCGGCTGAATTCTCTTCATCGTCGATGCTCTGCCTGCATAGCACTCTGCAATATAAAGATTGCTTCTGTTAAGGCCCTGATTGTTCTCTGCGTTGGCAATGGCGGAATCAAGAAGCTTCTTGATAACGCTGGATGCGTAGCGCGGGCTGTATGTCAGGATACCGAGAGCTGTCTCAACATCCTTACCGCGGATAGCATCGAGAACAACGCTGGCCTTCTGTACAGACATTCTGGCGTATGAAACCTTTGCGGACGGCCTTTTTTCTCTATTCTCTTCGTTTCTTACACGTTTGATTTGGGATCTGTGTCCTTTAGCCATGAATATTCTCCTCTTTAACGTCAGATTGAATCTGACAAGCTGCACCGGAGACACTTAACGTGTCTCCTTACGTTCTACCCGACGCTTAACGACCGGACCTTGTTTCTGTCTTGCCGTGGCCTCTGTATGTGCGTGTTGCGACAAACTCGCCGAGCTTATGACCAACCATATCCTCTGTTACATAGACCGGAACATGCTTTCTTCCATCATGTACGGCAAATGTATGTCCCACAAAGCTCGGGAAGATCGTGGAACGGCGTGACCATGTTTTGATAACAGCCTTCTCGCCGGATGCATTAAGTGCATCAACCTTCTTCAGAAGGTGCTCATCCGCGAACGGGCCTTTCTTTAATGAACGTGCCATTTTCCTACCTCCTTATTATCTTCCGGAACCCTTACCGCTTCTTCTTCTCACGATAAGCTTATCAGACTGCTTCTTGTGCTTTCTTGTCTTGTAACCCAGTGCAGGCTTGCCCCACGGAGTAGTCGGACCCGGACGACCGATCGGTGCACGTCCTTCGCCGCCGCCATGCGGATGATCATTCGGGTTCATAACGCTGCCGCGTACGTGCGGGCGGATACCCATATGTCTCTTGCGGCCTGCCTTACCGATGCTGATAAGGTTGTGCTCACCGTTGCCTACGACGCCGATTGTTGCGCGGCAATCGATCGGAACCATTCTCATTTCGCCGGACGGAAGACGCAGTGTAGCGTACTTGCCTTCCTTAGCCATGAGCTGAGCGCCGTTGCCGGCTGCGCGTACCATCTGGCCGCCCTTGCCCGGAAGGAGTTCAATGTTATGTACCATTGTACCGACCGGAACCTTGGAAAGCGGGAGGCAGTTGCCGAGCTTAACTTCAGCATCCGGGCCGCTGAGGATCTCATCGCCGACCTGAATGCCTGCAGGAGCGAGGATGTAGGACTTTGTTCCGTCTGCATAGAAGATAAGAGCAATATTGGCTGTACGGTTCGGATCGTACTCAATAGCCTTTACTGTTGCAACGATGCCGTCCTTGCTGTTTCTCTTGAAATCAACAAGTCTGTATCTTCTCTTGTTTCCGCCACCGCGATGACGGCTTGTGATCTTACCCTGGTTATTGCGTCCGGACGTCTTCTTCAGGGCTACTGTGAGGGACTTCTCGGGAGTCTTCTTTGTGATCTCAGAGAAATCAGAGCCCGTCATATGTCTTCTTGACGGTGTATACGGCTTATATGTCTTAATAGCCATTTTGTAATCTCCTTTTTATGTCACGTCTTTTAGACGTATAGTGTGAATCTTCCGCGTATCTTTACAGACCCTGGAAGATCTCGATTTCCTTGCTATCCTCTGTGAGCCAGACAACTGCTTTCTTTCTCTTCGCGGTCTTGCCGAATGTCATACCGCGTCTCTTTGTCTTGCCGGCAAGGTTCATCGTATTGACCTTAGCGACCTTTGTTCCTTCGAACATTTTCTCGACCGCTTCTTTGACCTGAGTCTTGGTGGCATCTGTGTGTACATAGAATGTGTACTTCTTCTCAGCCATACCTGCCATACTCTTCTCTGTGACGACCGGCTCAAGAATGACGTCATAATATTTCAGATCTGCCATTATGCATATACCTCCTCGATCGCCTTGACTGCATCCTTGGTAAGGACCAGCTTCTTATACTTAAGAATCTCGTAAACATTCAGGGTGTTTGCTGCGGAAAGTTTTGCGTCAGCAAGGTTTCTTGCGGCAAGGACCGTGTTCTTGTCGTTGCCTTTAATGACGACATAAGCCTTCTCGGCATTGAGGTTCTTCAGAGTCTCAGCCATGATCTTTGTCTTCGGGCTCTCAAGTGTAAGAGCGTCGAGAACGATCATGTCGCCGGACTGAAGTTTGGAAGTAAGAACGGACTTAATAGCCGCCTGCTTCTCTTTCTTGTTCATCTTGATCTTGTAGCTTCTCGGAACCGGAGCGAATACTACGCCGCCGTGTGTCCACTGCGGAGCTCTTGTGGATCCCTGTCTTGCATGACCGGTTCCCTTCTGTCTCCACGGTTTTCTTCCGCCACCGGAAACTTCTGCGCGAGTTTTGGCTTTCTGTGTGCCCTGGCGCTTTGCGTTCAGGTGCTGCACGACAGCCAGATGTACCAGGTTCTCTTTGACGTCAGCAGCGAATACTGCATCGCTTACTTCCATCGTTCCGACTTCCTGGCCACCCATATTATAAACTGATACGTTAGCCATCTCGAATCGTCCTCCTATTCCGTATTACTTCTTTACAGTTTCTTTAAGTGTCACAAGGCTCTTCTTCGGGCCCGGTACTGCGCCTCTGACCAGGATCAGATTCTTGTCCGCGTCAACGCGAACGATCTCAAGATTCTGGATGGTGACACGCTTGTTGCCCATCTGACCCGGCATCTTCTTGCCCTTGTAGACTCTTGACGGATCTGATGATGTACCATTGGAACCTGCATGACGATGGAACTTGGAGCCGTGCTTCATGGGGCCTCTGTGCTGACCGTGGCGCTTGATGGCACCCTGATAGCCCTTGCCCTTTGAAATTGCTGTAGCGTCGATGTGATCGCCTGCAGCAAAGATGTCAGCCTTAATTTCCTGTCCCGGAGCATACTCGGAAGCATTCTCAAGCTTAAGCTCTCTGACGAATCTCTTTGCGGAAACGCCTGCCTTATTGAAGACTCCCATTTCGCCCTTTGTGACCAGCTTCTCACGGATATCTTCGAAGCCGACCTGAACAGCATCGTAACCATCCTTATCAGCTGTCTTGACCTGTGTAACTACGCACGGGCCTGCCTCAAGGACTGTTACCGGAGTGAGGATACCGTCCTCATTGAAGATCTGGGTCATACCGACCTTCCTTGCAAGAATTGATTTCTTCATGTTTTTCCTCCTTACAGCGGATTGCTCTTGCAGTTGCAATCATACTAATTGGATGTTACCTGGTTTTCATCTTGATGTCGATGTAGACACCCGCCGGCATTTCCAGTCTGGACAGAGCGTCCACGACCTTCTGTGTCGGAGCCTGGATATCAATCAGTCTCTTGTGCGTTCTCTGCTCGAACTGCTCACGGGAATCTTTGTACTTGTGTACCGCGCGAAGGATCGTAACTACTTCCTTCTTTGTCGGAAGCGGGACCGGTCCGCTGACTGTTGCTCCGCTCTTCTTAACAGTATCAATGATTTTTGCAGCTGATGCATCCACGAGTGTGTGATCATACGCCTTGAGAGTGATTCTCATAACCTGACTTGCCATAAAAAAAGTCGCCTCCTTTTCGTACTTCTTACGTACGACAAGCGGTGACTGTACACGTTTCCGTGTGTTTCCCGACTTCGCTTTCGGGATAAGCACACGACTGTCCCCGCCCTACCGGGCGGACATATTGCACAGTGACTTGTCGCCAGTATCATTACATGACATTCGCTCCACGGAGAACCTGCAACATATGTGCAGCAACTTCACGCTTCATAGCTATCATGCCACAGCGGTGTATATTATAAATGAAACCCCTCGCTTTTGCAAGGGGTTTTTTCATAATTTCTCACGTATTATTTTTCGTACAATCGGATCATTCTCCGATGTCCGATTCACCTGAGGCGGTGATCACAGGAGATCCGAATAGTCTATGATATCGATACCTGTCACTTCATCCCGCTGTATCTTCGGCTCGCTGCCGCCCGTCCTGGCCTGTTCGATAATTTCCTGCCGTGTCATTCGCTCGACGGGAGCAAATCTTTCCGGGTAGTCCCGAACGCCGGCGGGATTCCCTGCCGGGAAGCTGCCCCAGCTTTCTCCGTCCAGTTCATTCTCGAACGGCTCATCAGTCCATGACCAGAGTTTCTTCGGTTCCTGCCCGGCTTCTGCGCTGCCGGAATTGTCGCTCCATGAAGCGGCCGCTTTTTCTGTCTCAGCGATCAGAGCTTCTTCAATCACCGCTTCGGGGCGAGGAGCAGCATCCTTATCCGAGCCCTTCCGGATGACCTTTGTCTCCTCCCGGCGCCTGTCTGTCCCATAATCACTGTCGGACGCGTATTCCGGTTCCTCTGTCTGATTCTTTACCCTGTTCGAAAAGTCTCCCGGGAATACCTTTGTATCGCCTGTAATCTCAGGCATCGCAGGCTCTTCAATAATCACCGGTATATCAGACAGCGGAGAAGGCTCTCCGTCCGTATCTTTCGGCGGCTGCGAAGTAACAACTTCCGGCTGTTCCTCAATCATCGGTTTCCGCGAATCCACATATGATACGCTTTCGACCGGTACTGCTGCAGACAAAGCGTCCGCATCTGTGTCTCTCACGGATTCCCCGTCTGTGCTCATACCTTTTGAGGAAGTCTCATCTGTCAGATCGTCTCTTACTTCCTCTCTTCTTTCCCCTACGGTTTCAAGTCCGAGCATGGCTGCCGCAATTGACGCGGTATCCTGACTCACTGTGCCATAACCTCTGTTGTCCGTCACATTCTCCGAGTAGCCGGCACTGTCGCCCGCTCCACGGACTATCTTTCCCGCACCGCCTGTCTTCTCAGCCGATGCGGCCTGCGCGTTTCCCAGGTTACCGTTCTCATTATCATCGTCATCCTCGTCGTCTTCGTCATCATCCCTCTTTTTCCAGAGCTCAGAAAGAATGAACAGAATAATAATGAACAAAATCACAAGAGCGATGATGATTCTTCCCTCAAGGGACTGCATTGCAACGACGACAAATCCGATATACGGAATAGTCAGCACCACTTCCGACACTGAGTTCCTCAGAATGACCGTCTCGGGCGTAGCATCCGGCTCCGTTGCACTGACGACCGTGAACTCACCTGTCGCGGCATCTCCTTCCTGAACGATATACGCGTATGTCGCCGTACCGGATTCCTTCAGGATCTCATCTCCGGCCGTGAGATCCATCACAGCTTTATCACGGGAATATGTCACTGATCCCAGCGGCAGGTTGGTATCCATACTGGCGGTGTCTACAATTGTTGTATTTACACCGAGCAATGGCGGGACAATAATCCCGGCCGTCACAATAATCGCCAGTGTAAGAAACAGATTTACTATAAATTTAAGGAATTTTGACATATCGTCTCCTTTGTGCTGCGCTGCTGTTTTTGAGCGCACTTATCTAGCGTAGGTTATATTTTAACATTTTTATCAGATTCTGTACATAGTTTTCTTTTTTCGCACAATCTTCTATAATATAAACATGAATATATACTTACCGCAAGATATAAAAACAATTGAAGATCTGTCACTCAACGCATGGCCTTCCCACCAGATGCAGGTATATGACGGCTGGATCTTACGCTTTTCATATTTCTATACTCACAGAACGAACTGCGTGGAACCGATCGGTGCCTCCATACTGCCGCTGGAGGAAAAGATTCCCTACTGTGAAAAGATCTATAATCGTTGGAGAACGCCGTGCATTTTCAAGATCAGCCCGCTGACCGATCCTGCTCTGGACGGAACTCTCTCCGCCAGAGGGTATCACATAGAGCACCGGGTCGACGTCATGTACGGTCCTCTCCTTGGCAGCTATCCCATATGCAGCTCCCCCCTGCCCATCGAGATAAGAGACAGGGTCGATGATGAGTGGCTGGGCGGTCTTTTCTCCCTCAAGAAGATGACGGATCCCACACACCTGCGCATAGTCCCCGGCATGTACGACGCGATTCCCAAAGACGAAATCGCCGTGCTTGTCCGCGACTCAGACGGAAAAATCGCCGCGACAGGTCTGGGCATCCTTGATCGCGAGTTCATAGGCATCTACGCGATATTCGTCCGCGAGGATCTTCGCAGACAGGGCATCGCCCGGAGCATATGCACCGCACTGCTCACCGAGGGGAAACGCCGGGGTGCAGCAAAAGCCTACCTCCAGTGTGTATCCGACAATGCATCCGCAAGAGCTCTGTACCGCTCTCTAGGTCTCAGAATCGGGTACAGCTGCTGGTTCCGTGTACACTGAACAAAACCCTTCATACCGGCAAGAGCGGTTTAATGCAAGCATTGCCGGGTCTGTTATAAAGAAAAGCGGCAATTCTCACTGTCAGAGAATTGCCGCCTGATTTTTTTCAAGAACTCTTCGAGGTTGCTGCCGCACCGCGCGCAGCATTTTCCTTTCTCATCAACCCCGGTCTAAGGTAATTATTTAATCGATCTTCGTCAGGAACTTCTCGATTTTGGATACCGCATCCTGCTCATCGGTACCGTCAGCAGTCACCGTTACGTCCTCACCCGCAATCAGCCCGAGGGACATCATTCCCATGATGCTCTTCGCATTCACTCTCTTGTTGCCGGAAATCAGATATATGTCACTTCTGAACTGACTTGCGACCTGTACAAGAAATGCGATCGGTCTGTTCTCGAGTCCGCTGTCCAGCCGGACCGTTATATCCTTCTGCGTCATAATAATATCCTCCTCAGGTATTTTGACTTTCGTCTTCGGCTCTCTGCTTTCGCAAATCCGCTGCGATACTGCTCAGTTTTTTCAGGCGATGATTAACTCCCGATTTCCCGATCTTCGGATCAAGGTATTCACCCAGATCCTTAAGCGGCACATCAGGGTAAGCCAGTCTGACTTCGGCCATCTCTCGAAGCTGTTTCGGAAGGCTTCCCAGTCCTGCGTGGTCTCTGATATACAGAATGTCTTCTTTCTGTCTTACACCCGCAGCTACAGCCTTACCCAGATTCGCTGTCTCACAGTTGACCTGCCTGTTGATCCTCCCGCGCATATCACGCAGGATCCTCACATTCTCCAGGTTCATCAGAGCGTATCCCGCCCCCATCTCGCCGAGGACCTGGACGATCTGCTCACCTTCCTTGAGATAGACAACGCTCGAACCTTTTCTCACGGCAATCTTAGCCAGCAGCCCGAGCTTCCTCATCGTATTCCTGATCGTCTCAGCAGTATCACTGTCGGGACAGACGATCTCCAGATGGTAATACTTTTCAGGTGCGCTGATCGACCCGGCTGCGAGAAATGCTCCCCGGAGGTATGACCTTCTGCAGCACTCCATTGACAGCAGCATTGGATGCGACATGGCTTTTCGTATATCATCAGCCTTTCCAGGGTCACTGAGCCCGACCCTGAACGTACTTCTCTTGCCTCTCTCCACCACGGAGATCCGCAAATCTTTTTCTATATTAAATGCTTTTCCCAGCAATGTAAAGAACTTTCTGGCAAGCCTCTCATTCTCGGTCCGAATCGACAGTTCCGCCCCGTTTTCGCGGTCACCGAGAATTGAGCACACAGCAGCGATCTCCGCGATCTTGCAGTGCCTTGCCTCGGGCATCACACCAAGCAGTTCATCCTTTACCTCACTTGAAAATGACATTTAACTTACTCCGTAATCTGTTTCTTTTTTTACAAGATCTTTGCTCATATCCCTGTGTTCTATCCGGGTGCCGTACTCCGTATGCCTGCTAAGCCTCCGGTATATTCCGTCGGCAAGAGCAACAGAGCGATGCCTGCCGCCCGTGCAGCCTATGGATACGACAAGCTGGTTCTTGCCTTCGGACACATAGTTCGGAATCAAAAAGGTAAGCATATCCTCGAGCTTATCGAGGAATGTGACGCTCTCGCTGCTCTTTTCGATAAATTCCCTTACCGGAGCATCGAGTCCCGTGAGAGGTCTGAGGCTCAGATCATAATATGGATTAGGAAGAAAACGAACGTCAAAGACAAGATCCGAGTCGGCAGGAATTCCGTACTTGAATCCAAATGACTTTACGGTCACGTAGAGGTTCTTGTAAGCATGGTCATCAATAAAGATCTTCACCATCTCCCCGCGCAGCTCCCGCGTCAGCAGCTGGCTCGTATCGATGATATAATCCGCCCTCTCCCTGAGATGAGACATCAGTGATCTCTCCATTGATATGCCGTTTGCCACGTCTCCGTCCGGTCCTGACAGCGGATGTACGCGCCTGCTCTCTTTGTAGCGCTTGAGCAATACATCGTCAGAGGCATCCAGGTACAGGACCTCATAGCGGATTCCCTCTGCCGACAGCTGATGCAGGATACCTCCGATTTCTCCGAGCCGTTTCCCGTTCCGTATGTCGATCCCCAGCGCAATCTTATTGTAGTCCGGCGCTTTTCCGTCGCTTGATATTTCCGCGAACGGAACTATCAGTGATACCGGCAGATTATCCACGCAGAAATACCCTGCGTCCTCAAGAAATCTCAGAGCTGTACTCTTCCCGGCTCCGGACATTCCGGTGACTAGTATGAACCTCATGGCATATCCTCACACTTCTTATCTGAAAACTGCTGCCTCTTTGCGGTTATCCGAATCTTCCTCATACAATCTGATTCAATCCTCGCCTTTACTCCCGAAATCACCCAGGAACCTTACCTCTGGCACAAGCTCAACGCCGAAGGTATCAAGCACGGTCTTCTGAACGTGGCGGATGAGCGCCATGACGTCGCCGGCCGTCGCTCCTCCTCTGTTGACCACAAAGCCGCAGTGTTTTTCCGATACCTGGGCTCCTCCGACCGCATAGCCCCGAAGACCGGAATCCATGATAAGTTTTCCGGCAAAATATCCCTCCGGTCTCTTGAACGTACTCCCGGCACTTGGCAGATCGAGAGGCTGCTTGGAGACGCGCCGCTCTTTTAAATCATCCATAGTACTGCGTATCTCCTCGATATTTCCCTCGGTCAAAGACATCTCCGCTTCCAGCACTATCGCCCCGTTCTTCATGAGTGCGGAACTTCTGTAGCCGAGCTCCAGTTCCTCGCATGGAACCTTGCGCACACTGCCGTCCTTAAAAAGCGCTGTCACAGATTTCAGGATATCTTTCATTTCACCGCCGTAAGCCCCGGCGTTCATGACGCATGCGCCGCCGATGCTTCCAGGT
Source organism: Lachnospiraceae bacterium (assembly GCA_045221675.1). Taxonomy (GTDB): domain Bacteria; phylum Bacillota; class Clostridia; order Lachnospirales; family Lachnospiraceae; genus Chordicoccus. The sequence goes on from JBGUWZ010000068.1 coordinate 183,500, forward strand.
ATTCCTCCGGCAAATTCCATACCGGTGAGCGATGCGGCCGCTGCACGTGACGCAGTGCTGGATAACAGCGCACCGGCTTCAGCCCGCACAATTGTCCCGTCTATTTCTATCTCACTCATATTTTTGCCGATCTGAATCACGACTCCTCTGTATCCGTCGTCGGAGACGAGCAGGTTGCTGCCGTTGCCCAGTATGAAATAGGGCACGTTCCCGGATCTGAGGTAATTTATTACCCTGCAGAGAGCCTCTGCCGATCCGGGGCTGACGAACCAGTCTGCCGGTCCGCCGATCCGAAACGACGTATGTTTCATCATCGGTTCATTCAAATATACATTTTCACGTCCGCATATATCAATGAGTGCGTCCGCAATCTCGATCATATGTCACCCCTCGTAATCTTCTTCGTAATTTTCTTCGTTATCTCCCTCATAGTCACCGCCGCCTTCAGCTTCGGTGTTCTCTTCATCATTTTCACCCTCACCGGAATTCTCCGTCTGGTTTCCACCGCCGTTTTCCGCCGCGGCGAGAGCTTCCTCGCTCATGTAGACGCGGGCATTGTCGGCGCGAACAGTATCGGGATATGTATTGATGATGAGCTGGAAATTTATATCGGCATTTGCGGTATCACCTGTCATCCTGTAAGAGTGGGCCAGATAGCTCAGGACTTCATAGTCGCTCGAATCAATAGCTTTGGCTGCCTCCAGACATTCGATGGCAGTCTGATAATCTTCCTCCTCGTAGGCGCTGATGCCCTCCGTCTTGTAACCCGCGAGCAGCTCCCCGTTGGCTTTTTCCACAAGATTATCGTAGATAGCCTTGCCTTCTGCCGTGAGTTTGGATACATCGACTGAGGAAAGTGCATTGGAGGCCAGATCCAGATCTCCGTTATTGTAAGCGTTAACAGCCTTGATAAGACTCTCGTAAGCGGTCGTTTTGGCTGTGGCGGTCTCGATCTGCGTATTCGCGGTGTTGACAGTCTCCTGGGAAATCTCCATCTGCTGCGCAAGTTCCGTGATCCGCGCATCCGCTTCAGCAGCGCGCGAGGAGTACTCGGATGTCTTACGTTCCGCTTCCTGCGTTATTCTCTGCGTCCTGGCGGGCATAATAAGAAACCATACCGCAAGGGCACCGATGAGAAGACCGATCGCGATATTGAAAATAGTTGACCCCGCAGTCGTCTCCCTGAAGGCCGGCTGCGCGGTCTTTGACGTGGCGTCCTGCGCTGCGGTCTCGTCGCTGTTCCTGTCATTGTCTCTCGACGACCAGATGGAAAAGCGAGGCTCGAAAGAGGTGGACGTACCGGTCTGTTCGTCGATCTCCTTCAGGAACCTCAGAGTCGTCGTATTGGTCTTGTCGATCCGGATCGCTTTTTTGAGCTGCTTTCTGGCCTTCTCGTACTCTCCCTGCCTTATATACAGCAGCGAAAGAAGATGATAGCCTTTGATCAGCTTAGGATTCTGGGCCAGGATCTTTTTCAGCTGGATCATGGCCACATCCTCGTTGCCTTTGTGACAGTTCTCAAGAGCGATATTATACTTTTTGATTGTCTGATTGATTATATCCAGCCGGTTGGCATCCTGCTGAAGATTCTCAATATATTCTGCCGCGATGTTGTTCTCCGGCTGTATGTTCTTGGAAATGACCCATTCGGACAGGGCAGCGACGACTTCGCCCATCTCGAAATACACGAGACCGAGCAGATTGCGGGCCGGAACATTCAGTTTGTTGAACTTGAGACTTCTGCGCAGCATGTCAATTGCGCCGCTCAGATCCCTGACCTGGGCTTTCTCAAGTCCCTGGTTATAATAAAGACCCGAGAGGACAATCGCCTGTTTCTGGACAGACACATCGCAGCCGCATTTCGGGCAGTATGCGGAATCGTTGAGTTCCGCACCGCAGTTCATGCATTTCATAACGATTCTTATTCCTTTCGATCAGTCTTTTCTCCCGCCGGAAGTCTCTCTGAGCATTTCCTGAAGTATATCAATGACATCTGTCAGGTCACGCGAATAAATCGCTCCCTCTGCCTCGTCGACATCAAGACTCGGTGTAAATTTCTTTAATTCTTCTTCATAATTTATCATCAGTTTGTCACCTCGTTATCGGTATTGCCGGCACCCTCATCACCGGAGGTCTCATTCGCGCCGACACCGTTTTCGGTATTCCCGTTCTCATCACCTCCCGCGGCGGAAAGCTGAGACGGGTCCGCGATTCCCTGAGCCGTAAGGTCCAACACCCTGGCTTTCTCCGGCGGCAGGTATGTGATCGTGTTCGTGTAACTGAGGAACTTGCCGGAATTCGAGTTGCTCAGCTGACCTACTCTCACAAGCGCACCGTCCTCGACCTGGACACCCGTCACAAGCAGGGTCTCGCTGTCTACATAGGAGGTCGGGTACCATTTGCCCGTAACGATCAGCTTGCTGGACTGGGTAAAGTTCCTGCCGTGCACATAGAATGTAGTGTCAGATACCTGTTCCAGCGAGTCCAGCTCAATGCGCTTTATTCCCATTGCCATGGCCTTTCTGCTGAAAGGATCCGACTGACCGTATACATATTTTTTTCCGTACAGAATGTCGTACTGGAGAGTCTGCAGGTCAAGCTGATAGAGCTCCTTATCCTGCATGGTCTGATGGAACCGGAACATGGTCCCCTCGTGCAGATCCATGTGATTGAACATTTCGGCCACGGCCTGATAAGCGCAGATATCTTTCTTATCCCTGGGAAGGCCGATATTGTCCCAGACCAGATATCTTGTCTGGAACGTGCTTCCGACAATAAGATCGCTGTCAGACAGTCCCATGGTCGGCAGATGATCGCCGTAGAACATGATTACCGTCGGTTCTCCGCGCTCGGAAACGTCATCGATCAGATCCCTGACGAATTGATCCATCTCGTGCAGCGAATTTACATAGTATTCCCACTGACAGTTCTTTTCTTCCGTCTCGGCTCCCGTGACTTCAATTGCAGGGTCTTCAATCACTTCTTCCGTCGGGTATGCTCCGTGCCCCTGCACGGATACGACAAATACAAAATCGCGATTGCGCGTCTTTTCAAGACATTCGTCTATGTACGGAATCAGAGTACGGTCTCTCATCCATCCGATCTCGTTAACGTCATCCTGGTTATCCATATACTCGTTGGATGTGAAATCATTGAAGCCCAGATTGGAATATACAGTCTTTCGACTGTAGAACGTGGCATAATTATTGTGAACGGCGTGAGCCGTAAGTCCGAGATTGCCCAGTACATAGCCTACCGACTCACATGTATTTTCCTTCAGCACTCCCTTGAACGGGTATTCGCCGGCGCCGAAGTAGCGAAGGGACATGCCTGTCAGTGTCTCAAACTCAGTATTGACAGTCCCCGCGCCGACCGTAGGCACGGTATAAAGGCCGGATGTATATTCTTCGGACAATGCGTGCCAGTTAGGCAGCGGATCCTCCGAGAATTCAAGGAAATTCACTGCCACCGGGTCAAAAAATGTCTCAAGCTGTACAATGATGACATTCGGCAGATCCTCAGTCTTCCCGGCGTCAAGTTCCCCTTCCTCGTCTATTATGCCCATAATGAGTTCGGAGGAATAATCCTGCGGCTCGTCGATGCCCGTATCTGCCACTGTGACCATCAGGCAGTAAGGAAATCCATAGTCCTGATATGCAAATGCAATGTTGCCGAAATATGTCGACAACTGCTTCATATGATAATAGAGATGCGTAAGCCCGTAAAATCCGATAACCGCAGCCATCAAGGCCGGGATTACGATCCTGAGATCACGCTTTCCCTTAAATTTCGGTCCTTTGAAGAAGAAAATAACGAGAGCTATGCCCACTGCAATGAGCACGCCGATGAGAAAGGTCTCCACTGACTTCGACATATATTTGCCGAGGACACCGACACCTTCACTCATCATCTTGAGATCAGGACCGGTCAGCGGAGTGACGCGATTGGCCAGCAGTATTCCGTTGCCTATGCCCAGCGTCATCCAGAAAACAAAAATAAGGGCGCGCCAGAAGACCCGTCTCCTGAACAAAAAAACAGGCAGAGTTGTCATAAAAATAAGCAGCGAATTATAGAGGAACACTTTTGTCCTCTCATGTAAATAATTCACTGTCTGAACAAATGAATGGCGAGCCATCCACTCAATTGCAAAATAAAGTAATAAGCACCCAACAAAATGCAATAAAACCGCATATTTATTGGCGAGTCTTATAAGGTCTTCCCCTGACTTTTTCTTCCCCTGTGTTTCAGCCATGTATAATTATTTATCTCCCGATATACCCGAAAGGGATACTGCCAGTTAACAAGGAATCACCACTATGTATAGCACATTTATGTCGAGGAATCAAAGCTATAAAGAGTGGTATTTTATATTTCGCGAAAATGGCCAATCAAAGCCTTTTTGTCAGGCAGGGAATGCGGCATAATGCCGCATTCCCTGCGTGTGATCAGTTCATATACTTGGCAAGCTGTTCCTGAATGCGCTTCTTCATCTCCTCATATTTAGCAAGCTTATCCTTCTCTGCCTGCACCTTGGCAGCGGGTGCCTTGCTCACAAAGTTCGGATTGTTCAGCATACCGGAAGCACGCTTTATTTCCTTATCCATCTTCTCTGACTCGGCGGTAAGGCGTGCGATTTCCTTCTCCTTATCGACAAGCTCATCAAGCGGGATATAGGCTGTAGCATTGCCGGTCACAACGGAGACCGCATCCTCAGCGATTCCCTCTCTGTCGGACCTGACAAGGACTTCTTTGGCAAAGAGCATTCTCTCAGCACCGCCCAGGGAGGCAAGAAGGGCAGATATCTCCTCTGTCGCCTTCTCATCACTGCCGACGATATAAAGATCCGTCCTGGTCCCTGCCGGCACATTCATCTCTGTGCGGACATTTCTGATGCCGCGGACGATAGCCTTGAAATTCTCAAGCTGCTGCTCTTCTGCCGGATAATTCATATCTTCACTGTAGGTCGGCCACGCAGCGATCATGATCGTCTTCTCCTCCGGAAGAAGCGTGCAGTAGATCTCTTCGGTGATGAACGGCATGAACGGATGCAGAAGCTTGAGAGCTTCCGTGAGGACCGTGCGCAGTGTGTAGAGGGCGGCGTTTGCGGACGCATCCTTCCCCTCTTTATTTGCAAATCTGAACTTGGCAAGCTCAATATACCAGTCACAGAACTCATCCCAGATAAAGTCGTGGATTTTCTGTACTGCTATGCCGAGCTCGTATCTCTCCATATTCTCGGTGACTTCGGAAGCAACGGTGTTGAGTCTGGACAGGATCCAGCGGTCTGCCGGAAGGAGTTCCTCCTTCTTCGGTTCCGTAACACCCTCCTCCGGAAGATTCATCATGATAAAGCGGCTTGCGTTCCAGATCTTGTTGGCGAAATTGCGGCTGGCCTCGACCTGCTCCATGTAGAAGCGCATGTCGTTGCCCGGCGCATTGCCTGTCATGAGAGTCAGACGAAGAGCGTCAGCCCCGTACTTGTCAATAATCTCAAGCGGATCTATACCGTTGCCCAGAGACTTACTCATCTTGCGGCCAAGCGAATCGCGGACGAGACCGTGGATCAGGACATGATGGAACGGGCTTTTGCCTGTCTGCTCGTAACCCGAGAACACCATGCGGATGACCCAGAAGAAAATGATGTCGTAACCTGTCACAAGAACGTCTGTCGGGTAGAAGTAATCCATCTCCGGTGTCTTTTCCGGCCATCCGAGCGTTGAGAACGGCCAGAGCGCGGACGAGAACCACGTATCTAGCGTGTCCGGGTCCTGCTCAAGGTGTGTACAGCCGCAGTCCGGGCAGACTTCGGGAGCCTTCTTTGAGACGATCGTCTTCTTGCAGCCACCGCAGTAATATGCCGGGATCCTGTGTCCCCACCACAGCTGACGGGAAATGCACCAGTCACGGATATTCTCGAGCCAGTGCAGATAGATTTTGTCAAAGCGCTCCGGAACAAATGTGAGGTCACCGTTCTTAATGGCCTCGATTGCAGGCTTTGCCATCTCCTCCATGGCCACGAACCACTGCTGCTTGACCATCGGCTCGATCGTCGTTCCGCAGCGGTCATGAGTTCCGACAGCGTGGGTGTGCGGGACCACTTTGACCAGAAGGCCGAGCTCTTTCAGGTCCTCGACCATCTTAGCTCTCGCATCATAGCGGTCCATGCCTGCATACTTGCCTCCGAGCTCATTCACTGTCCCGTCGTCGTTCAGGATCGTGATCTCGGCAAGACCATGGCGCTTTCCGACCTCAAAGTCGTTCGGGTCATGAGCCGGTGTGATCTTGACACAGCCTGTACCGAATTCCATATCGACATACTCGTCGGCGATGACAGGGATCTGTCTGCCTGTGAGCGGCAGCTCCAGCATCTTGCCGACGATGTCTCTGTATCTGTCGTCATTCGGGTTCACGGCGACAGCTGTATCGCCGAGCAGGGTCTCCGGGCGGGTCGTCGCAATCTCCACAAACCTTCCTTCCTCACCGACTACCGGATAATTGATGTGCCAGAAGAAGCCGTCCTGGTCGACATGCTCGACTTCGGCGTCAGAGATCGTCGTTCCGCAGACCGGGCACCAGTTGATGATCTTGGATCCCTTGTAGATGTAGCCTTTCTCATAAAGGCGCAGGAATACTTCAAGGACCGCATCGGAGCAGCCTTCGTCCATTGTGAATCTCTCACGGTCCCAGTCGGCAGAGCTGCCGAGCTTGTGAAGCTGGTTGATGATCCTCTTGCCGTAGTCCTCTCTCCATGCCCAGCAGTGCTTAAGGAACTCTTCTCTTCCGATCTCATTCTTATCAATTCCCTGATCCCTGAGAAATTCGGTGACCTTGACTTCCGTCGCGATTGCGGCGTGGTCTGTTCCCGGCTGCCAGAGAGCTTCAAAGCCCTGCATTCTCTTCCAGCGAATGAGAATGTCCTGCAGAGTATTATCAAGGGCGTGACCCATATGCAGCTGCCCGGTGATGTTTGGCGGAGGCATGACGATCGTGAACGGCTTTTTGTTCGGGTTTACTTCCGCACGGAAGTATCCTCCATCGAGCCACTTCTGATACAGCCTGTCCTCCAGGCCTTTCGGGTCATAAGTCTTAGCGAGTTCCATCCTGTATATCTCCTTCTAAATTAAAGTCTCGCGGCGCGGCGATCCTGCCGACGCAATGTTGTGACCGCCCGCTTACCGGCGGGCGGCCGCAATATTCATATATCCGATGATCAGACCGGGCGATAATCGCCCGTTATCGGTTCCGGCAATGCAGCTTCCGATAAGTTTAATATAAGTAATACATCGAAGTACGTACCTGTGTCAACTGTAATTTTGCCGGGGGTGACATCGCACTGTGATCAACTGTTCATGCTGAGCAGCTTATTCTTGAGTTCAGACTCAAGGGTTGCAAGCTCGAGCTCAGCCTGGGCTCTCTTCTCACGGCCTTCAGTCTGGATCCTGGCAACCTCATCAAGCGTGGATACCAGCATCTCGTTCGTACGGCGGAGTGTCTCCATATCGACGACACCGCGCTCAGAAGCCTTGGCTGTCTCGATGGTCGCCACTTTCAGCTTCTCGGCATTGGATGTGAGCAGCTTATTTGTCATCTCTGTCACTGCAGCCTCAGCTTTAGCCGCCTTCGTCGAATCCTCAATGCCAAGCGCAAGGACCATCTGGTTCTTCCACAGCGGGATCGTGTTCACCAGCGTCGACTGGATCTTCTCGACCATCATAGTGTCAGAGCTCTGAATCAGTCTGATCTGCGGAGCTGTCTGGATTGCAATCATTCTTGTCAGTTCAAGATCATGGATCTTTTTCTCGAAGCGGTTGATCTGATCCTCGAGATCCTTGACCGCCTGAGCATCCTCCGCAAGGCCTGAAGCCTCAGCTCTCGCGCGCTTCTCCGCAAGCTCACCGTCCTTGACCATCTGGATTTTTTCCTTGCCGGCCAGGATGTACATCGTGAGTTCCTTATAATATACAAGATTGGACTGATACATCTTATCAAGGGTCGCGACGTCCTTCATCAGGAGGACCTGATGCTGCTGCAGGGACTTGGCCACCTTCTCGACATTGGCGTTGGCGCTGTCATACTGGACTTTCAGTTCCTCCATCTTTTTCTTGGGCTTCTTAAAGATACCGAGGAAGCCTTTTTCTTCTTCCTCATTCGGGTTGAAGTTTCCAAGATCGCTGATAACGCCGGAGAGCATATCGCCCACTTCGCCGAGGTCGCGGGTCTTGACGGTCGCAAGCGCCGCGTCCGAGAAATCGGACATCTTCTTCTGGGTGCCTGCTCCGTACTGGAGTATGCCATTGGTATCGGCAAGGTTGATCTGCTTCGCAAGGGCACTCACCTGCTTCTTCTCGCCCTCTGTCAGAATATCCGCTTCGGACGGTGCCGGCTTTGGAGCCTGGGCCTGGGCCTCGGGAGCTGCCGGTTCCGGCTGTGCGCCGAATGTCAGCTGCGGCACCTCAGCCGTCGCGAGATCCGCGGCAAATGCGGATGCGTCAAGTTTGATCTCATTTGCATTATAGTCGTCCATGGTATTTCCTCCTTAATAAATTCCTCTGGTCAAATGACACATATCTTTAAAGCTTCCCGCTTCAGCAGTAAGCGTGCCTGCATCAAAAGACGGGAAATTTTTCAATTACTCCTCCTCGGTGACAGCCTTCCCGCCCCATTCCAGGATCGGAGATGTCTGTTCCGCAAAGCTTCCTGCAGCCGATGTCCCACCTGCCTTGAGCGAAGCTTCGGCAGCTTTCACGGCTTCCGCCTCAGCCCTTCGCCGCTCGGCTGCTGTCATAGGTCTCTCACCCGCCGTCTGCGGCCGTGTCTCCTGAGCAGACACGGCAGGCTCGATTTCCGGGAACGCAGGCTCACTGCTGCCCCACATATCAGTTCCCGCCTCACGGGCATTTTGCGCAGCTTCTCTTCGCTTCAGCAGATCCAGCTCATTCGGAGCCAGGCCCTGCTGCTTCATCATCGTCCTCATTACGTCGATGTCGGTCTGAACATCGAGCGACTGTTCCTTGAACATGCTGTCGAACAGCTTCTCGAAGGCCTCATTGATCATATCGAGTGTATTCTCGATTTCCTGCTTGGCGGACATGATGTTCTCGCCCTGCACTTCCTTCCTGTCCATATCCCGGTAAGCCATGATCAGCTTAGCTGTCGTCGGCAGATAGTAATCCATGAACATGGAAAGCTTGTCTGCCTGCTCCGGATTCTCCCGCACGGTCTCAAAAATCTTTCGGACGATTTTCTCCATCTTTTCAAGCTTATCAGAGACCTCACGGCCGGGGATATCATCATTGACTTCGCGGATCAGCTTCACATATTCGCTGCCCTTGTCCAGGACTTCTTTCAGCTCCGCGGACACATACCCCTGTTCGCGCCGCTCTTTCTCCGCCTCCTCGCGCAGCCTCTTCGAGTTATCCTCAGCCCGGCGGTACAGCTGGTACATCTCGTCGGAAGCGATAAAACACGTCTCCCTGTCGTCAAAGTGTCCCTGCTTGAACATTCCCGCCCGGGTCATGCTCTTAAGTTCTTTTCTGACCTTGTCTTCGGGAATATCGGTCAGCTTTGCTATATCCGCAATATTGGCATAACCGTTGACCGAGAGGATCTTTCTGTACTGCCTGTAATGCTCAGCGACCTCTTTGCCCTTCTTTCCGTAGTTGGCCACCATGGCGAACACGGCTGTCATCGACAGAAAAAACACCGACGCAACAACTCCGCCTGTTATGTCTCCTCCGCCCGCAAAAGTATCGGCAAGTGTCGCCGCGACCATCATGGCACTGATTACAGCGTTGAATCCCGCTCCCAGGATACCGATTATAAACGTGACCCGGCTTCCCATAGCACTGCTTACTTTCTTAAAGAACGGCGTCTCACCCGTCAGCGGATCCTGCTGAGGCTGTCTGAACTGAACCGGCTGGCTGTATCCCGGCTGACCGCTCCGCTGCGAATTGTAGGAACCCCGCCGGTCATATGCCCGCTGGCCGCCGTAGCTGCGGGATCGGTTGTACGCACCCTGTCCGCTCTGGAAAGTGCCCTGGAAGGCATTGCCTCTGTTGTCCATGCGGCCGCGGTTGTAGCTTGATCTTCCGCCTGCCTTGCCGCCCTCATCCCTCCAGCGATTCCCTGTCGACCGCTTCTGGTCGAGCGGCTCCACAGCATCCCTGATACGGTCAGACATATTATTGAAATTGCCTGTGCTTATCGCCTCATCCACAATATCAAGAGCCTGATCTATACCGCTAAAAATATCATCATAAATACTCATATTCTTCTCCCGTCTCCTTCACTTATCCCAGTGAAGAAAAAAGTGTGCCAAAGTCCGTAACAAGAAATTCCAGCGATGGTGAAATTTCCGCCCAGTTCAGATAAAAAATGACAATCCCCGCAAATATAAGTACATTTCCGAGAACCTTGCCTTTAGTGATCGGCTCGCGGAAGAAAAGAAAGCTCAGGATCACGACCCATATATTGCCGATCGACTCCATGATAGGGCCGTTTTTATACTGCACTCCGCGGCTGTAGGCGAAAATCGTCAGGAACATTCCGACGAACATGAGTCCGTAGCCGCATATGACCTTCACGTTCAGGTATTCCCTGATCACATTGTCATGTGGTTCCATCGCGCTCTTTTTCAGAAGTACCTGCGCGAAGGACGCGACAGTAGCGGAGAGCGCAATAAGAAGGATCCACGGATTAATACTACTCTGCATCTTTATTCACCAACTGTATTCCAAGAAAAATAACAACGATACCGATAGCATTGGCAGGCGTGATCTTCTCTCTAAAAAGGATGACGGCCCACAGGGTCGACCAGAATATCGCAAAAGCCCTGTTCGCGTAAGCCACCGACAGATCTACTCGCTTTATGATCTGCTGCCAGAAGACCGCGTACATGCCAAGCGCTGCGACCTCCAGACCGATCCAAAAAAGCCACATTAAACTGAAGGCAGGGTAGTTGGACGTCATCTTGGAACAGATGCCGGACGTAGTATAGAGGATGACCCCCATCTGTATCACGATCAGCATCAGTAAGCTGATCTTTTTTCCGTTTTTAGCGCTGCCTTTGTCTTGCATTCGTTTTCCTTCTTTCAGGGCAGATAACAGACTGCCCAGTTTAAACATTTCAACGCTTATCATATCATATTTTGAAAAAAAGAAAAATACTTACTCGCTTCTTAAAAAAATATGATACACTAGGAAAAGGGCTTTATGCCCGACGTTAG
>JBGUWZ010000069.1:0-6701 GCA_045221675.1 Lachnospiraceae bacterium
AGATAGAGCTTCTCTTGTAAAGATGATCGAGGATTATATTGATTACTATAATAACAGACGATTCCAACGAAACTTAGGGATATTAACTCCAATGGAAAAACACGCACAATATTTGGCAGCATAAAAGCTGCCACCAGACCAAAATCTGATGGCAGACAGTTTTTGCTTTTTTTATTGTCTACTTGACGGGTAGCAGTTCATAATGCGACAGCCTCTTTCTTTCGGTTATTGAATTTTAACACCTTGGCAGATAATCTTCCTTTGCGACCCCGGCTGAGACTGCCAGCACCGAAGAAGGCCCGTCATAGGACAGCGGGTTACCGTCGATGTCTGTCAGGATACAGCCAGCCTCCGTGGCGATGACGGCACCGGCGGCAAAATCCCAGAGGCCGAGCCGGAGCTCGTAAAAAAGACCGGTGACGCCCTCGGCGAGCAGGCAGAGGTCCCAGGCAGCAGAGCCGCTGCGGCGCATATCAACGGTCCTGTGCAGGTATTCCTCGCCGATCCGGAACGAACACGCTGTGAGATCCTCATAATAAGGTGCGCTTCCCATGGAAAAAATGCTGTTCGCGAGCGGCTCATATGAGGAGTGGATTGGAGCGCCGTTTTTGAGGACACATACGCCCCTCTTGGCTGAATACATAATATCATCGTATGGGTTGTAGATGACCCCGATGTACGGCTTCCCGTCAAGAAGCAGCCCAATCGAAGTAACAGAGGGCCGATAGGCCTTGATAAAGTTCGTCGTGCCATCGATCGGGTCGATCACGAACGCATAGCCGCGTCGATACTCCTCGCGAAAGCTCTGCGCGTCCTCCTCTTCACCGACGAACGAGGCCTCGGGCAGGATGCGTGCCAGTTCCGTAAATAAAAACTTCTGCACTTTTCGGTCATACTTGGTCACAAAATTGGCGTGGCCGGTCTTTTCATCCGTCATGGCATCAATATTCTCGGCCGTCAGCATGATCTGTCCTGCCTGACGTGCTGCTTCCTCAATTTTCTTCAGTAATTCCATGTTTCACCTCCAGCCGGGTGTGGTTTCCTTGCGCAAATACATACACAGATTATTGCAGGGAGAGTCACGTCTTACAATGGGAGGGCTTGATTCAGTGGTCAGGCCTTCAGTGGTCGGATTAGTGTTATATAAGAAAATTGAGGGCACGTATAAGCAATACAGTCAGACGCTGCGGCGCTCCAGCGAAGATACAGAACGGCTTAAGGACATCCTGTCTGCATTCGGCTTTGAGCGGTCAGACCTTAAAACGATGAGCTTCGGAGTCGATACCGTATATGAAAGCTATAAGGAAAAGGATACATACAAGCAGCGATTTGTAGGCTATAAGTTCGTGCACCTCTTAAAGCTGGAATTTGAATCTGACAATAACCGGCTCGGGAAGATACTGTATGCACTCGCAGAATGCCCGCTTGACCCTGAGTTCCGCATCGCCTATACGGTGAAAGATCCGGAGGCAGCGAAGAATACACTGCTCGGCAAAGCTGCCAAAGATGCAAATGAAAAAGCAGATGTGCTGTCAGCCGCTGCCGGCGTTACGCTGAAGAGCATCCAGAGTATTGATTATTCCTGGGGAGATCAATTTTGAGGTCCATCCTATGAGAAATGATATGATGATGGGAAAGTGTATGGCGCCGATGGCAGCAGAGGGAAGCTATGATATGGATATTGAGCCGGATGATATAGAGGTGTCGGATACGGTGACGGTGATATGGGAGATTGGATAATTGGTGATAATTACCAAATCGTTACAGGATAAATGCATAAAACAGCATAAGAGAGAATTGAGGTTTTTGCAGCAGGCTGAGAGGCCTGCTGTTTTCTATGAATTGACGTCGGCAGTCGGTCAAGGTTTTCAACTCGCATATTTGTCTGTAAAGAACCCGGAATTCGGGGTATGTGCTAAGTAAAGATGCACGAAAAATCCAGAAGTCCTTTGGCAACTATTCGGACTTGCATTTGGAATGGATTGATTATTACAGTTGATGTAATTCCGACGGAGATATACTTCGCTTTTCACATCTGACGAGTTACAGTCATGGCGCATTTCATAAGTTGGTTCGATGATTGAAGGAGGTGGTTTTTGTGCAGGTCCAGAGTGTTCTGGCAAATAAGATTGATGCAGCCGGGAATATGATTTTGTATGATAATGCATGCAAACAGGTGCTGACTAACAAATACATTCTTGCATGGATCCTGAAAACGTGTCTTTGGGAGTATAGAGATGAAGATATCCAGACAATTGTGGAGAAATATATTGAAGGAGAGGCGTCTGTCTCTGCTGAACCGGTACACATGGATGAGACTGTGGAATTCATCGAGGGAATGAGGACCGAGAGTGCATCGATGACGGAGGGGAGGACTACATTTGACATAAAATTTCGGGCAATCTTACCAATAACACAGGGAAGCGTAGACATGGTCATAAATGTGGAGGCACAGAATAATTTCTATCCCGGTTATAAGATCGAGAAGCGCGGCGTCTATTATGCCTGCAGGATGATTTCCGAGCAATATGGGTCTGTGTTCCAGGAATCGGAATATCAGAAAATAAAGAAAGTTGCCAGCATTTGGATATGTACGAATCCGCCTGAATACCTGTATAATACAATTACGAGGTATTCTCTGGAAAAGACGGACCTTGTCGGCGAGACAAGGGATATCAAGAGCAGTTATGATCTGATCTCGGTGGTGATGGTGTGCCTGGGTGGCAGGGATCGCTATACCGGGCTCCTGAAGATGCTGGATGTGCTTTTTTCTCAACATATGGAGGCCGCGGAGAAGAAGTCGATCCTGCAGGATGAGTTTGGGATCCCGATGACAAGAGAATTGGAAGGAGGTCTGGAGACGGTGTGTAATCTGAGTAAAGGTGTGTATGACAGCGGCTACGACAGCGGCTACGACAGTGGTTACGACAGTGGTTTTAAAAAGGCAGTGGATACGACAACTGTACAGCATATTTTAATGCTGATGAAAAGCAAAGATATGGATATTGAAGACTGCATGGTTATTTTTAATATCCCGGAAACGAAAAGGGAAGAGTACAGGAAATCTGTTTTGGCAGAACTGGGAATGATTACGTGTTGATGGTGAAGCAGCTCACAAGTGTCAAAAAGGCGCTTTGGAGCTGCTTTCTTTTCCTGTTTTCTTCGCAGGAATTAACGTCGCCAGTCTGTTAGGGCTCTTGGACGAAAAAGACACTGCCCGGGAGAGATTGGTGGCAGTCGGACTTCTCGAAATCTTGCTTAATCGGCTGAAAGCAGAAATTGACGACGGCACTCGCTCAAGGCTTTTGGACGAAAAAGATACTGTCAGGAAGTAATTGATTGCAGGCACGCGCAATGAAATCTTGCGGGTTTGAGAGGATGTGAAAGACCAGTTGACTTTCCTGAAAAGTTAGTGTAAACTAATTATGTTTAATGAGACTAACTTTCAACAAAGGGAGGTAATGATGAGACAAAAGTATGTAGAGAAATGCCTCGCACTTCTTATCACAGGCATGATGACGGTATCATCGCTTTCCATGGGATCGTTTCCGGTTCTTGCGGCAGGCGGGACGGAGGATGAGGTCGTCACCTATGCTGAGGAGGTGGCAGAGGAAGAAATCCTGTCAGATAAAGCAATCGGGATCGCGGCTGACATCGATGAAGCTCCGGCAATTGAAAAAGCAGATACTGCGGCGGAGGAAGACGCTGTACCAATGGAAGAACTTACTGGGATCAATGCAACCGTCTACGTTCTGATGAATATCCCCTATGCGGAATTCTATGAGGCGGAGGGCGACAGCGCCGTCGATGCGGTCTCCTCGGCGACTAAAAACAAACCAAGAACCATTGGTCTTTCAGGCGGTTCCTACCATGTGACCCGGGAGGGAACGGACATCACTGGTGTCACCTATCCGGTCAAGGTGAATGATCCCAGCGTGCTCGAGGGACTCATAGAGATTACAGACTCAGATTCGGTGGATATCACTGTAACGAACCGAGGAACGACGACTACAACCACGTTCACGGGAAAGGACGTACTGTATGAGTCACCGTCCTACGCTTACTATGTGCTTGATGAGGAGCCGGCATCCTACAAGGAACTGTCCGGGACAAATGGATCCTTTAGTTTCGGTGCCGCGACCGGAACGGTCAATACGAAATCCGGTGCGTCCGCAAAGTCAATCAATGTTCTGGCAAACCATGCGGCGGTAGAGATTCCTCTCGACGGTATCGATGCACTGCCATCAGGCACCTATGTGAGCGGCGTTGTCGTGACAGACGAGGACGGGACGAAGTACGGTCTTCGCCATATCGCTGAACTTTGGAGAGGCTCTGAAATTGGATGGAACTTCGATGATGAGAAGCTTGGCGCCCTGGCAGAGAAGGCCATCAAGAATCTTAGATTTTATCTGAGCGACGGCACAATTACGGATTATCCAGTGGATATCAACGTGGCAGTCGCCCAGACATATGTCCTCATGAATATCCCTTATGCAGAATTTTATGCGGCAGAGGGCACGGACGCTGTCGATGCGGTCTCATCGGCTACCAAGAACAAGCCCCGCACAAAAACTTTGTCCGGCGGCTCCTATCATGTAAGCAGCGAGGGTACCGATATCACAGGTGTGATTTACCCGGTCAAACTCAATATCGAATCGGCCAAGGCGCTTAAATCGATGCAGAAAGCGGGAACCATCAGTGCGATAACCGCAAGATCTTCCGTCACGATCACGGTAACGAATCGAGGAAAGGAGACAACAACAACCTATACCGGCAAAGATGCTCTCTACGAGGCTCCGTCTTACTCCTATTTCAAACTCAGCGAGGTGCCGGCATCCTACAAAGAAGCCTCCTATGATGGAAGTACCTTCACGTTCGGTGCGGCGACCGGTCAGGTCACTACCGTGGATGGTCTCACCGGGACTGTGAAAATCGGTGCCAGACATGCCAATATCGAGATCGCCCTCAATGGCGTAAATGTCCCGACGACCACAGATGCCGATGGAAACCCGGTAGATTACGACGTAAACGCTATCGTCGTCACGGATAAAGACGGAAATGTCTATGGTCTTCGCCACATTGCCAACTTGTGGCGCCGCACGGAAATCGGCTGGAACTATGACGAGGCGGGTCTCGGTAATCTGACCGGAGGCATTATCAAGAATATCCGTTATTATTTCAGTGACGGATCGATCACAGACTATCCGTGCGATATCGGCTTCAGAGTTGCCGCCTACAATAAAGACGCGGCAGCCCCGGCTCTTATCAAGGCCGACGAACAGACCGATGAGCAGTATACAACTTACCTTGGTGCAATCGCTAAAGTGACGGTCGATGGTACCGAGTATGATAATACAGAACCTGTAATCATCGCTCCTGACGGCACGATTGATCTTGCAGCAAAAAAAGGCGGAAAAAAGGTGTTTGCCGGTGCCAAGCGTCATAAAGTCAAGGTAGAGGCTGCAGCACACGATGATCTCGAATTCATGGTCGGTGGGTTTACCGATGTCCAGGATCCGTCGCATCCGTTTTTCAAGGAGATTTACTGGGCTGCGGATCAGGGAATTACCAAGGGCTACAGCGATGGCACCTTCGGCATTAACAGATCCTGCACCCGCGGTGAGGCAATCATGTTTCTTTGGAGGCTGGCAGGTAAGCCGTCACCAAAGTGGGCGAAATCTAAATTTTCTGATGTTTCAAAGTCGAATCCCTTCTATAAGGCGATTCTCTGGGCAGAGCAGAAGGGCATTACCAAGGGTTTCGCGGATGGAACATTTGGAATTAACAAGCCTTGCACACGCGGCCAGATCATGACTTTCATATGGCGCTGCAAGAATAAGCCAAAACCGAAAGCGGCGGCAAAGTCCCCGTTTAAAGATGTTGCGAAGAACCATCCTTACTACAAAGCTATCCTCTGGGCTTCTCAGAATGGCGTCGCCAAGGGCTTTAGCGATGGAACGTATGGCATCAATAAGGCGTGCACACGCGGTCAGATGATGAAATTCTTCTACAATCTTGAAAACTGATCCGGATATTTGCAAATAACGTCTGCCATATATATAGCGGGGCTGTGCCTTGATGCGACAGCCCCGCTGGTTTGTTTTCCAATGTAACTTCTTAGTTTTCCTTTTTCTTTCATAGTATCTGCCTTTCTGTGTAAGGATTACAGTTTCAATCTTATTATAGCAAAAACTACGCACATTCACACGCCAAGAAAGCAAGGCCCCAAATTATAGTGAGATGGAGTATGAGGCCAGAGCTTCGGAAGAAGGCAATCTGCTTTATGCTATTAGTTTTTTTGAGGTGGTTCATTTGTCGCCCGACAAACGACCACCTCCATTTTATATGCACTATACTTGGATCATCAAAACAAAGGAGGGCAAAGACAATGAGTAATATGAGAACGATCCGGGTGACCGGCAGAGGGCAAATGAAGGTCCACCCCGATATGACACGCATCATCATCACACTTGAGGGAAGGCATAAGGAATACGGTGAGACGCTGTAGCGCTCGAGCCGCGATACAGAGAATATTAAAGATTTAATGGCCGCATTTGGATTTGAGCGGTCAGACCTCAAAACGCTGAATTTCTCAGTCGACACCGAATATGAAACCTACAAGGAAAGGGGCGAGTACAAGCAGCGATTTGTGGGCTATAAGTTCAGGCACCTTCTGAAGCTGGAATTTGATTCGGACAACA
>JBGUWZ010000070.1:0-4969 GCA_045221675.1 Lachnospiraceae bacterium
GGTATCCGGAGCTAAGCGGATGGCGTATCCGCAGGTGCGTTAGTCCGGCCGCCTAAAGCGGCCCTGCGGCGTGAGCCGCATATGGAAGCACGTGGATTTATCCATGTGAGCTTCACAGAAGCCAGAAAGCCACACACCCGTTTACGTGGCAGTTCACGGTCCGTGTTGAGGATGAAAATCGATATACTGCTGTTTTTACCAGATGCGGCATATACGATTACCTGAACAGCCGGGGTATGGCGCATATTGCGCCTGCCATGTGCGCCATAGATTATCTTTTTGGAGAATGCAGCAATCACTGGTTCCTGCGCGAGTCCACGATTGCAACCGGAGGAGAAGTCTGTGACTGCCGCTATGTCAGTAAAAGAGCCGCGACGCAGGAAGAGATATGCCGCTCAAAAGAGGACAAAAAGTCGGAGGCAATACGCGGAGGACGTAAGGAATTGTGAATTCCGGTATCGGGAATGACACAGGAGGATCAAATCATGTTTTGGGACAATGTGACCGGTGTCTATACGACTTTTTCTGCCACAGCACATTTTTACAAAGGAAAAGCCACAGCACTTTGATATAGCTGTTTCAAAATATCGATAAAAGTAGAAACGCTTCTTCTGGTATCATTTTTATGTGTCAGAAGTTGACAGGAAAACTTTTCTTTGCAGTCGAACGGGATCCAGGCAAATTGACCGCTGTGGTCATTCAGAAAGCCGGGCGCCAGACAGACACCGCGTTTTGCGGCGACATTTGTCAGGGTCGTATCATGGTCAGCGCTGTTAAAGTAGTCGATTTGTCCGGTCGCGATCAAGCGCTGCTGTACGCTGCGCAGAGCGGGAGGAGATCCTCCGCCGACCATTAGCGTCCGACCATACAGATCTTCTTCTGTAATCAGATTCTTTGCGGCCAGCGGGTCGTCCTGACCGGCAATCAGGTAAATGCGGCTCTCAAATAAAGAGTGCGAAGCAATGCCGGGAATCTGGCGGGCTTCTTCCTTAAGCGCAAACAGGATATCGGCTTCATTTTTCAGAAACGACTCCATCCCGTTTTCATACTGAAACATGGGGGTGATCTGGACACCCGGCTCTCTCTCTTCAAAAAGGCGCATGGCTTCCGGGAGGAAATAAACGGCTTGCCTTACCATCAGGCTGATTGTGATATTATCCTTATATTTTGCGCTGAAGTTCTGCCCCTGCTCAATTGCCCGTTTCATCTCCTGACGCATTCCGGTAAGGTAAGTCACGAACTGGGATCCAGCCGGCGTAAGCGACGCACCCTTGCCATTCCTGTCAAAAATAGTAAAACCGATTTCCTCTTCGAGAAGCCGGATCTGGTAGGAAAATGTCGGCTGGCTTACAAACATATTTTCCGCTGCCCGACTGAAGTTCAGTGTATGGGCAAGCTCAATACAGTAATCGATTTGTTTTGTTGTCATGTTAATCACCGTTTTCGTACGCAATGCATGCGGCACTTGTGTTTTGCGTTGCGCGCGACACCGTTTTCGTGCGTGTTACAGTGTGTACGCAGCCACTGTGTTATTTAATATTTAAATCAATTATATAATGTTTAGATTGGACTATACAATAGCTTTATGCGACAATAACGTCAGAAAAAGAAATAAACCGCTTGGGCGGTGAGCAAAATAAGGAGGATTTTACCATGGCTAAGACACTGATTGCTTTCTTTTCAAGAGCAGACGAAAACTACTTCGGCGGAGCTATGAGATATGTAAAGGTAGGCAATACCGAGATCGTGGTAAACGACATGAAAGAAATGATCGAGGCGGACACCTTTAAGATCGAAATGAAGGATCCCTATTCACCGGTCTACATGACCTGCATCGATGAGGCCAAGAAAGACCTGCGGGCAAAAGCAAGACCGGAGCTAGTCTCCATGCCGGATTCCATCGATGAATATGACGTGGTAGTCCTCGCGTATCCGAACTACTGGGGAACCATGCCGATGGCAGTATTCACCTTCCTTGAGAACTTTGATTTTTCCG
The DNA here is from genome assembly GCA_045221675.1 of Lachnospiraceae bacterium. GTDB lineage: Bacteria > Bacillota > Clostridia > Lachnospirales > Lachnospiraceae > Chordicoccus. The sequence continues at coordinate 1,997 of JBGUWZ010000070.1, forward strand.
GCAAGACGATCCTTCCTCTCTGCACAAACGAAGGCAGCGGCATGGGCGGCAGCGAACGCGATATCAAAAAGACATGCCCGGGTGCGGTCGTTAAGAGGGGTCTTGCTGTCACAGGAAGTGAGGCGGCAAATGCAGCAGGCCGCGTAAAGAAGTGGCTTGCGGCAAACGGACTGGCCTGAAGATTGCGAGGAAGTTCTTGTGATGGATGATAAAGAACAGATTAGAGAAGTATACCGCACATACTGGCGGTATATGATCGAAAAGAACGCCGATGGTCTCCGGGGCATCATGACAGAGGATTATTATCTGCTGCACATGACCGGCGTGAAGCAAAGCGCGGAGGTGTTCCTTAGAGGGCTGCAGGACGGGACATTCAATTATTATTCCGCGGAACATGATGATATTGAAGTTACAGTCGATGGAGACAGGGCTAAGATGACCGGCAAAAGCCGTGTGCTGGCTGCTGTCTACGGCGGCGGCAGACATCGGTGGCATCTGCAGGGTGATTTTACACTCAGGAAAGTGCAGGGCGATTGGAAACTGAGCAGTTCCAAAGCTTCGACCTATTAAGAGAAACTGATTCAGGCATTTTCGCCGGTAAAGAAAGGTTAGGTAATATCATGATGAAAAAAGAAGTTATGATCGTGACAGGCGCCGGTCAGATCGGCATGGCGATTGCCCGCCGTACCGGATTTGGGAAAAAGATCATTCTCGGAGATAAAAGCTTAAAGAATGCAGAGACGATTGCAGAAATCATGAACAATGCGGGATACGATGTCGTTCCCTTTGAAATGGATCTTTCTTCCCGCGAGTCCATTCTGGCGATTATTAATGAGGCGCAGAAATACGGTGAGATCAAATATCTGGTCAATGCTGCCGGCGTCTCTCCCTCCCAGGTGCCGGTCGAGGCAATCCTGAAAGTGGATCTTTACGGTACGGCTGTCCTTCTTGAGGAAGTCGGCAAGGTGATCGCAGAAGGCGGCGCCGGTGTAACGATCTCCAGCCAGTCCGGATGGCGCATGCCTCAGCTGACCCCGGAGGAAGACCGGCAGCTGGCCATGACGCCGACAGAAGAGCTTCTTTCCCTGCCACTTCTTCAGCCGGAAAATATCCGTGATACCCTTCATGCTTACCAGCTGGCAAAGCGCTGCAACGAAAAGAGGGTCATGTACGAATGTGTCCGCTGGGGCGAACGCGGGGCAAGGCTCAATGACATCGCCCCCGGCATCATCGTGACACCCCTGGCGATAGACGAGTTCAACGGTCCTCGCGGAGATTTTTATAAGAACATGTTCGCGAAATGCCCGGCAGGAAGACCCGGAACCGCTGATGAGATGGCAAACATTGCGGAGCTTCTGATGAGCGATGCCGGTGCCTTTATCACCGGATCTACCTTCCTGGCGGACGGCGGCGCTACGGCAAGTTATTATTATGGACCGCTGCAGCCGCAGGAATAAGGAGGCTTTGATGAATATTTTTAAAAAGACAGGAATCTTCCTGCTGTCCGCATTGCTGATGATCTCACTCTCGGCATGCGGCTCTCAGGCTGAAACAAAAGAAAGTGCTTCAGAGAGCAGCCCTGCAGAAATCAGTCGGGCAGGTGATTCGCAGGATACATCAGCGGAAACAGCATCCGAAGCAACAGCAGAAACTGCTGCAGAAACATCGGGAACTTCTGCAGAAACGGCAAGCCCCGAAGCGGGAACCGATATCCTGGTCGTATATTTCTCCAGGACCGGAGAACAGTATGGCGTTGGCGAGATTGAAAAAGGCAATACAGCTATCGTGGCTGATATGATATCTGATAAAACCGGTGCCGACAGCTTTGAGATTCTTCCGGAAGAGGATTATTATCCGTACACTTACGACGAACTGACCGACGTGGCAAAGCAGGAACAGAATGAAAATGCCAGACCGGCCTATGCCGGAGTGGTGCCTGATCTTACTCAGTACAGCACGGTCTTTATCGGAGCCCCGGTGTGGTGGGGCGACTGGCCGATGATCATGTATACCTTCTTTGAGAACAATGCCGATGCCCTTGCCGGAAAGACACTGATCCCGTTCTCGACACACGCCGGAAGCGGTTTGTCGGGATTTGACAAAAAGCTTTCCTCCGCCTGTCCGGACAGTACGGTGGGCGAAGGGCTTGCTGTTGCAGGTACGGATGCACAGAATAATCAGGACAGCGTAAGAGACACGGTAAATGACTGGCTGACCGGTTTGGGATATTAAGTGGCTCAATGAGGCGGCGGAAGCTGTATCAGTACATAGAGAAAATCCCTTTATTAAACCAAAAACTATTGAATAATTGGGCTGGTTAAGGTATAGTAAATATAGTTAGCAAAGCCTAACCAAAGAGTGTGCTTTTCACTGAGCAGGATTCGAAGGATTTCGGGCCTGCTCTTTTCGCTTTTGGAGAGTCAGAATGAAGCGGACAGTGATGTTATCTCTTAGAATGAGTTTTCCAAAAAGCGTATAAAATCATAATTGGAGGAAAAACAGGATGGATAAATATCTGAAAATGTTCAAGCCTTCCATGACGAAATGGCTGCGGGATCACTATCCGTTAGATGAAGCGAAAAAACGTTGGAAGAAGACAGTATATCTGGATGAAAAGTGGATCCGGGAAGAAGGCGATCTGGGCGGGAAGAAGCACCCGATGGCCAGCAACATGCTGGAAGCATATGCTTTCTTCGCTTTCTATGAAGCGGTGGACCGGAGCTTTACGGCAGATGATCTGAATTCCCTGATTGATGCGGCAATGGGAAAATCTATCCGCATGCTCTCCCACTTTGATATGAACCGTCTTCTGAAACATAAATGGATCATAGGAGCGATAAACTGGTACCTTAACAGTTATAAGAAAAAGGCAGAGAAATACAGAGGAATAGGCTCTCGGAATCTTGAGCCTACCGACTAAGATTCACCGGTCGGATGAACCTTGAAAAGTAAATATTATCCAGAACAGATCAA